>NZ_QAOZ01000012.1:0-231849 GCF_003050885.1 Rhodococcus sp. OK611 | reverse complement strand
GCTCTCTTCTTGTCCCCGTTGAGGATCTGATCGAGCGCCTTCGCGCGGCGGGCGAGGGTGGTGGAGTCTTCGGTGCGGGCGGCGTAGAGGAGGTAGCGGGCGCAGGCTTGTGTTCGGGTGGCGTCGGTTCCGATGATGTCGAACACATTCTCGGCGTCACCGTCGCCGTCGGTCGCGGCATTGTCGTCGGAGCGGGCCGGGGCGTCGGGCTCGGGCACCTTGTTCAGGAGTTCGACGATCACCCGGACCTGGTCGTAGTCGGTTTCTCCGGCGTCGAATGCGGCGGCGACCTCCGGATGCTCGGCCAGTCCCCGGCCGAGTCGGACGATCCTGTTGGCCTGGCCGGGGGTCATGGTGGTCGCCCCGGCGAGCCAGTTGCCCGGCGATGAGGCGCCGACCTTTTCGGCCACGCACCGCTGATCGACCTGATGCATCAGACGCACCCGCAGTGCCTCGAGCTGACGCATCCGCAACGACAACTCGGGAACCAACTTCAGGAGTTCGGCATCCGCGAGCTGCCACGCGACCACATCCGGTGGCGCGATGAGCATCTCGTCGAGATCCATGTTCGAAGTCTATTCGAATGTATGTTCGACCACAAGGGAAATCTGATCTGGCGCTGCACGTGGAGGGTGAGGGTTGCGTGGTGGCCGACGGTGACGTTGTGGAGCTCCGCCGCAAATGTTTAAGCCCCGGGTTGGCGGCCCATTTCGGGCCGCCCGTCCGCGGCCTTGACCTCTCAGTCGCCTGCGGCCGTCAGGGGCGGCGGGAAAAACGGGCGGCGGCGAAGCCTTGACGCAGCTGTATATACAGGACTATACATATCGCGATGGTGTGACTCGCCGCACAGTGCGAGGGGCCGGCCTGGCCGGATCCACCAGCACAGTCCAGGGAGATCGATTGTGAAAGACACCGCCGCGGCGCTGACCCGAGGTCTGACAGCACGCCACATCAGGTTCATCGCGCTGGGTTCGGCGATCGGGACCGGGCTGTTCTACGGATCGGCGGAAGCGATAAACCGGGCGGGCCCGTCCGTACTGCTCGCCTACCTCATCGGTGGGGCGGCGATCTACATCGTGCTTCGCGCGCTCGGCGAGATGGCGGTGAGCAATCCCGTTTCGGGCTCGTTCGGCGAGTACGCGAGCAAGCACCTCGGGCCGCTGGCCGGGTTCATGACCGGCTGGACGTACACCTTCGAGATGATCGTGGTGTGCCTCGCCGACGTGACGGCCTTCGGCGTCTACATGGGGTTCTGGTTCCCCGACGTACCTCGGTGGATCTGGGTGCTCTCCATCATCTTCTTCATCGGCGCGATCAACCTGCTGAGCGTGAAGGTCTTCGGCGAGGTGGAGTTCTGGTTCACCCTCGTCAAGATCGTCGCGATCGTAGCGATGATCGCCGGCGGAATCGCGATCCTGATCTTCGGGTTCGGGATCCACGACACCGGGACGGGCGTGAGCAATCTGTGGACCGACGGCGGCTTCTTCGCCACCGGGTTCGGTGGGTTCGTCAGCTGCTTCGCGATCGTCATGTTCGCCTTCGGAGGCACCGAGATCATCGGTATCACCGCGGGGGAGGCGGAGGACCCGGAGCGCACCATTCCCCGCGCGATCAACACCGTCCCGGTGCGCATCATTCTGTTCTACGTGCTCACGCTTGCCGTGATCATGGCGATCAACCCGTGGCAGTCGATCGGATCCGAGGGCAGCCCCTTCGTGCAGATCTTCCAGGGCCTCGGCATCGGCCCCGCCGCGACCGTGCTGAACATCGTGGTGATCACGGCGGCGCTCTCCGCGATCAACAGCGACATCTTCGGCGCCGGACGGATGATGTTCGGGATGGCCCAGCGTGGTCAGGCCCCCGCGTCGATGGGGAAGGTCTCCCGCAACGGGGTGCCCTGGATGACGGTGGTCATCATGACCATCACGCTGCTCTTCGGAGCGCTCCTCAACTACCTCATCCCGGACAAGGTGTTCCTGGTCATCGCGTCGATCGCGACCTTCGCGACGATCTTCGTCTGGCTGATGATCCTGCTCTCGCACTACCGCTCGCGGCAGCGGATGGATCCGGCCGAGGTGGCCGCACTGAAGTTCCCGGTGCCGTTCTGGCCGTACGGGCAGCTGATCGCGATCGGCTTCCTGGTGTTCGTGATCGCGGTGCTCGCCTTCGACGCCGACACCCGCGTCGCGCTGATCGTCGGCGCGGTCTGGCTGGCGCTGCTCGCCCTCGCCTTCCTCCGGTGGGTGCGGCCCGAGCGGCTACCTGCCGAGCCCGAACTCGCCGACCAGCCGTCCTGACCCAACCCGAAGAATTTTCGCTACCGCTCATTAGAAACGGAGAACAACCATGAGCACGAACACCCTCCCGCGCGCAGAAGAGCGCGCAATCGACAACAGTGCACCCGTCGTGGTCGGAGTCGGCGCCGTGACGCCGGATGAGTTGGTGCGCGTCGCCCGGTTCGGTGCGCCGGTGCGGTTGTCCGAGGAGGCGCTCGAGGCGATCGGGGCCAGCCGCACCCGCATCCAGGCACTCGCCGAGGACCCGAAGCCGGTGTACGGCGTGTCGACCGGGTTCGGTGCGCTCGCCACCCGGCACATCCCGTTGGAGTTGCGGGCACAGCTGCAGCGCAGCCTCATCCGCTCGCATGCCGCAGGATCCGGTCCGGAGGTGGAGCGCGAGGTGATCCGCGCCCTGATGCTCCTGCGCCTGTCCACCCTCGCGACCGGCCGGACCGGCGTCCGCCCCGAGGTTGCTCAGGTATACGCGGCCCTGCTGTCCGCGGGCGTCACCCCTGTCGTCCACGAGTACGGCAGCCTCGGCTGCTCGGGCGACCTGGCGCCGCTCGCGCACGTGGCGCTGGCAGTGATCGGCGAGGGCACCGTGCGGGACGCCGACGGCGAGCTGATGCCGGCCGCCGAGGCGCTGGCCGCAGCCGGAATCGAGCCGGTCGAGCTCAAGGAGAAGGAGGGCCTTGCCCTCATCAACGGCACCGACGGCATGCTGGGCATGCTGGTCCTGGCCTGCCATGACCTGCGCAAGCTGTTCTCCCTGGCTGATGTCACCGCGGCGATGAGCGTCGAGGGGCTGCTCGGCACGGACAAGGTGTTCGCGGCGGACCTGCAGGCCCTGCGCCCGCACCCCGGTCAGGCCATGGCTGCCTCGAACATGACCCGGGTGCTCGCGGGCTCGGGAATCGTAGCCAGCCACGCCACCCCCGACTGCACGGTCGTGCAGGACGCCTACTCGCTGCGGTGCGCTCCTCAGGTCGCGGGCGGCGCGCGCGACACCCTCGCGCACGCCGAGCGGGTGGCCTCGTACGAGCTGGCGAGCGCCGTCGACAACCCGGTGGTGACCCTCGACGGCCGGGTCGAGTCCAACGGCAACTTCCACGGGGCGCCGGTCGCCTACGTGCTGGACTTCCTCGCGATCGTCATCGCCGACCTGGCCAGCATGAGTGAGCGCCGCACCGACCGTTTCCTCGACAAGGCGCGCAGCCACGGGCTGCCGCCGTTCCTGGCCGACGACCCTGGGGTGGACAGCGGGCACATGATCGCGCAGTACACCCAGGCCGCGATCGTCTCCGAGCTCAAGCGGCTCGCGGCGCCCGCGAGCGTCGACTCGATCCCTTCCTCTGCCATGCAGGAGGACCATGTGTCGATGGGCTGGTCGGGTGCTCGCAAGCTGCGTCGGGCCGTCGACGGGCTCACCCGGGTGCTCGCGATCGAGGCGCTCACCGCCGCACGCGGTCTGGATCTGCGGGCTCCGCTCGAGCCGTCGCCTGCGACCGCTGCCGTGCGAGACACGATCCGTGAGCAGGTTCAGGGGCCGGGCACGGACCGCTACCTGGCGCCGGAGATCGAGGCCGCGGTCCAGCTGGCAGCCTCCGGGGCGTTGCTCGACAGCGCCGAGTCCGTGGTCGGCAAGCTCAGCTGACCCGCTCCGCTCGAATGAGGAATCGGACGCCCGGTGAAACCGGTTACGGGACAACGTCGTTCCGTACCGTGGCGGTCGACCGCAGGGTGGTGCCTTGGCAGAACGGCCAAGGCACCACCCAGGTGGTTGCATCGACCGGCCAGTGGCGGGTGAGCATCGCCGAGGAACCACTCGAGTCGAGGTTCTCGGTCATCGAGGGGTTCGACCGATTGATCACCCCTCTCGGCTCGGTATCCCTCGAACTCACGGGGCCGCCCTTCGTCGACCTACCGGGCTCGGCCGATGCGGTCACCGTGGTGCGCCACGTCGTCGAGCCGTTGCACACCTTGGCTTTTCCTGGCGAGTGGGCGCCGGCATCGCGGGCATCGTCCCGTACCCGGGCCCTCAACGTGATGGGGAGGCGGGGAGAGGTCGACATGTCGGTGGACATCGGTTCCGCCGAGATCCCCGATCCCGGTTCGGTCCGGATCTGTCTCGATCTCGTGACCGAAGCGGCCCTGATCGTGCCGCCCGGCGAACCGATGCCGTCGGTGAGTCAGGGAAGATGCGCGATCATTTCGATATCGCCCTCTGAGGCGCAGTAGTTTCGAGCCGGGCAGACGGGCCCGAAACCTGGAAATCCTCGGCTCGACGCGGCGGCAGGCGCTCGCGTCGAGCCGAGGACGTATGAGGGGTCGGGCTCAGTGCAGCCGAGTGGCCAGCGCGGTGGTGACGATCCGGTGGATCAGTCGCGCCGCGGTCCGCGCTGTGCGGTTGTCCACGTCGAGAGCGGGATTCAGCTCCGCGACATCGAGCAGCCGCAGCTTGCCGCTCCGTGCCACCAGATCACACACCCGCTGGATCACCTCGAGCGGAACACCGAACGCGGCCGGGGCGCTGACCCCCGGGGCGACCGCGGCGGGCAGCACGTCGAGATCGATCGTCAGGTACAGGACGTCGACCGCGTCGAGGAAGTCCTCGACGAACGCCTCCACGGCAGGCAGGTTCGCCGCCGTGCAGTCGTCGTCGAGAAGGTGCCGCACGCCCAGTTCGGTCGCCGTCGCGAAGAGCGCCGCGGTGTTGCTGGGTTGCGCGATGCCGAGCACCGCGTAGTCGAGGGCTCGGCCCAGCGCGGTTTCGCGGTCGGCCATCTGCCGGAAAGGAGTTCCGGAGCTCGGCCGCGGGTCGCTCCGCAGGTCGAAATGTGCGTCGAGGTTGAGCACGCCCAGGCGTGCGCCTGATGCGACGGCCGCCGAATTCGCGATTCCGAGATAACTGCCGTAGGCCACCTCGTGCCCGCCGCCGAGGACGGTGACGAGGCTCCCGGCGTCGAGCAGGCCGGTGACGGCCGAGCCGAGCCTGTCCTGGCCGCCTTCGAGATCCTCGCCGACGACCTCGACGTCACCGGCGTCGAACAACCGCACCGGGGTGGCGAGCGACATCGACGCGAGCGCCCGGCGCAGCGCCGCCGGGCCGTCGGCGGCGCCCCGGCGGCCCTTGTTGCGGCGCACCCCCTCGTCGCTGCGGAACCCGATGAGAACGCCTGCACCGGAATCGGTTCGGTCCTCGAACGCTGCGACGGCGCCGTGCCAACGCAGGTGTTCGGCGCCGGGTCCGTCGTCGCGTCCCGACCAGGCTGTGGGGGCAAGGTCCACGGTGGTCATCGTCGGTATCCGTCCTTCCAGATCTCGCGCACCAGCGCCACCCCGGGCCGGTAGGCCAGGTGCAGATGGGACGGGGCGTCCAGTGCGATCAGATCGGCTCGCGCGCCGACCCGGATGTGCCCGATGTCGGTGCGCTGCAACGCCGCGGCACCGCCGGCCGTCGCGGCCCACACAGCCTCGGCCGGGCTCATGTGCATCTCCCGCACCGCCAGCGCGATGCAGAAGGGAATACTGGTGGTGTAGCAGGTTCCGGGATTGCAGTCCGCGGCAAGCGCAACGGTGACGCCGGCATCGAGAAGGGCCCGAGCGTCGGGGTACTTGTTGCGCGTGGAGAAGTCGGCTCCTGGCAGGAGCGTGGCGACGGTGCCACCGGCCGCGAGCGCCTCGACATCGGCGTCGGTGGTATAGGTGACGTGGTCGACGGACGCGGCCTTCAGCTCGACCGCCAACTGAACGCCTGCGCCGTAGCTGAGCTGATTGCCGTGCACCCGCGGGGTGAGCCCGGCGGCGATGCCGGCCTCGAGTACGGCCCGCGACTGGTCGGCGTCGAACGCGCCCTCCTCGCAGAACACATCGATCCACTTCGCGTGCGGCGCACACTTGGGGATCATCTCGTCGACAACCATCCGCACGTAGTCGTCGCTGCGACCCGCGAACTCCGGCGGTGTGACATGCGCGGCGAGCAGGGTCCGCTCCGTGGTGTGTGCGGAGGCGACCTCGAGGCTGCGCAACTCATCGGGAACCGACTGCCCGTAGCCGGATTTCGTCTCGATCGTGGTGGTGCCCGAGTGCAGCGACTCGGCGACGAGCCGCGCCACGTTCGCGCCCAGTTCGGCGTCCGAGGCGGCCCTCGTGGCGGCGATGGTGGTGCGGATGCCGCCCGCTCCGTACGGGGCGCCCGTCATCCGCGCCTCGAACTCCTCGGCACGTTCGCCGCCGAAGACGAGATGGGCGTGACTGTCGACGAACCCGGGCAGGGCGGCCCGGCCCCGGAGGTCGTACCGGGATCCGGCACTGCCCTCCGGGATCCGGGAACGGGGGCCCACCCACTGGACGAGCCCGTCCCCGAGGACCACCGCGGCGTCGTGGATCAGGCCGAGCGGGCCTGCACCGGACTCGGGGTCATTGGTGACCAGGGTGCCGATGTTGTCGATGACGGTCCACCGGCCGTCCTGCCCGGGTGCGTCGTACACGTTTACGCCTCCTGCATCGGGATGCGAACGCCGCGCTCGGCCGCGACCTGGGTCGCGTGCTCGTATCCTGCGTCGGCGTGCCGGATGACACCCATGCCGGGGTCGTTGGTGAGCACCCGCTCCAGCTTCTGCGCGGCCATCTCGGTGCCGTCTGCGATGCACACCTGACCGGCGTGGATGGACCGGCCCATCCCGACGCCGCCGCCGTGGTGGATGGACACCCAGGACGCGCCGGAAGCGGTGTTGACGAGGGCATTCAGCAGCGGCCAGTCGGCAACGGCGTCGGAACCGTCGGCCATGGCCTCGGTCTCCCGGTACGGCGAGGCGACCGATCCGGAGTCGAGATGGTCGCGGCCGATGGCGAGCGGCGCGGAGAGTTCCCCGGAGGCCACCATCTCGTTGAACTTCACACCGGCCTTGTGGCGGTCGCCGTACCCGAGCCAGCAGATGCGGGCGGGCAGGCCCTCGAAATGAACCTTCTCGCCCGCCATGGTGATCCAGCGCTTGAGGTGCTCGTTCTCGGGGAAGAGCTCGAGAATCGCGCGGTCGGTGGCCTCGATGTCCTTGGGGTCGCCGGAGAGGGCCGCCCACCGGAACGGGCCGAGGCCCTCCTCGAAGAGCGGACGGATGTAGGCGGGAACGAACCCGGGGAACTCGAATGCCCGGTCGTAGCCGCCCTTTCGGGCCTCGTCGCGGATCGAGTTGCCGTAGTCGAAGACCTCGGCGCCCGCGTCCATGAATCCGACCATCGCCTCGACATGTGCGGCCATCGACTTCTGGGCCTCGGCGGTGAAGTGTTCGGCGTCCTTCTCGGCCATCTTCTGCCAGTCCTCGAGCGCGATTCCGACCGGCAGGTAGGACAACGGATCGTGGGCGGAAGTCTGGTCGGTGACGATGTCGATCGGGGCGCCCATCGCGAGCAGGGCCGGGAAGACCTCGGCGGCGTTGCCGACCAAGCCGATGGACAGCGGCTTGCGGGCATCGCGCATCTCGACGGCCAGCGCGAGGGCGGCGTCGATGCTCTCGGCCTTGGTGTCGAGGTAGCCGTGCGCGATCCGGCGGTCGATGCGGGTCGGGTCGACGTCGACGCAGATGGCGACGCCGTCGTTCATGGTGACCGCGAGCGGCTGCGCTCCGCCCATGCCGCCCACACCTGCGGTCAGGGTGATGGTCCCGGCGAGGGTCCCCCCGAACCTCTTGCGCGCCACCGCGCCGAAGGTCTCGTAGGTGCCCTGCAGGATGCCCTGGCTGCCGATGTAGATCCAGGAGCCGGCCGTCATCTGGCCGTACATCATCAGGCCCTCGGCCTCGAGCTTGCGGAACTGCTCCCAGTTCGCCCAGTCGCCGACCAGGTTGGAGTTGGCGAGCAGGACTCGCGGAGCCCACTCGTTGGTGCGGAAGACCCCGACGGGCTTGCCGGACTGCACGAGCATCGTCTCGTCGGACTTCAGTGTCTGCAGCGTGCGGACGAGGGCGTCATAGGCCTCCCAGTTGCGCGCGGCCTTGCCGGTGCCGCCGTAGACGACCAGGTCGTCGGGACGCTCCGCGACCTCCGGGTCGAGGTTGTTCATGAGCATGCGCAGGGCGCCCTCCTGCTGCCAGCCGAGGCAGGTCAGCTCGGTGCCGCGCGGTGCCCGGACCGGCCGGGGTCCGGTGGGGGAGTGATTGGTCATCCTGGGTCTCCTGACGATGTTGTGTGACCCCATGACACATCCTCGGCGCTACGCGGAACAGTGCCTCCTTCGATGATTCTCGGATACGAGACACGTTGCCGTTGGCGAGTCCGATCCGGCGGCGAGCAGCGGGCCGATAGACTGGGCGGAAACGAGATGCCCTCGAACGGGCGGGATGTGGACGGTGGCGAGGGTGGCGATCGACGAGTCGGACGTGGCGTCGCTCTACAGGGCCCGCGGGCACGAATCCGCGCCCGCATATCAACGGGTCAAGAATCTCATCGCGGAGCAGATCGTGTCGGGCCGTTGGCCTGAGGGAGACCAGCTGCCGTCGGAGAATCAACTCGTCAACTCGCTCGGGTTGTCTCGAATGACCGTCAACCGGGCGTTGCGCGAACTGAGCGCCGACGGGCTTGTCGTGCGACTCATGGGCGTCGGCACCTTCGTCGCCGAAAGAAAGGTCAGCTCAGCGCTTTTCGAGGTGCGCAACATCGCCGACGAGGTGACGCACAGGGGACACCGGCATCGCAGCGAGGTGGACCTGCTCCGCGCCGAGCCTGCCGAAGCGATCGTCGCGCACCAGTTGGGGGTGCCGGACGGGAGCCCGGTGTTCCATTCGCGGTTGGTGCATTTCGAGGACGACCTGGCAATCCAGGTCGAGGACCGCCACGTCAGCCCGGAGATCGCACCCGAGTATCTCGATCAGGACTTCACCGCTCAGACACCCAACAACTACCTGATGTCGGTCGCGCCGCTCGGCCGTGGTGAGCACGTGGTCGAGTCGGTGCTCGCGACCGCGGAGGAGTGCCGGCTCCTGGGGATCGACGAGGCCGAGCCGTGCCTGCTCATTCACCGGCGCACCTGGTCCGAGGGGCGGTTGGTGAGTACCGCGCGACTCGTGCACCCCGGCTCCCGCTACCGGCTCGAGGGCACCTTCGAGACGCAGTGAACCCGGAGCGGCCGCGGTGAGCCGCGGCCGCTCGCACCGGCGGCGATCGGCTCAGACGCTACCGACCAGGCTCCGGATCTGGCGCACCGCAACGGACATGGCCGCGACATCGACGGACGAGTTCTCGAAGATCGCGTCGAGGGTCGATCGTGCCCGCAGGATGCGGGTGGAGTTCCGCACCTCCCAGCGTCCGATCATCTCCGCCGTGGATTCTCCTGCGCTCGCCGGGTTCCCGAGTAGGTCCAGGCACAGCGCCCGCAGGGAGCCGTAGAGCTCGTCCCGCATCGCAAGGCGGGCAAGGGAGTTCCATCGGTTGTCGTACGACAGTCTCGACACCGACTGCAACAGATGCACGGCGCCGAGATGTTGGCTCAGTGCGTAGTACAGCTCTGCGACGTCCGGCACGTCCCGGCCGCTGACGTCGGCCACCTCGATGATGTCGAGCAGGCCGAACTGATCGAGCAGCAGGTGAACGCGGGCCGCCAGATCGTGCGGGACACCGGCGTCGACCGACGCGGCGACCCGCGCGTGCAGGTCGGCAAGCTCTTGTCCGCGAAGCCAGTCCGGGACCAGGTGCGCGTGCCGGACGAGTCGGGGCGCGAATCGTTCGACCTCGGCGCCGATGTCGAGGGGCTGCGGCCGGTTGGCCAGCAGCCAGCGCGAGGCCCGGTCCAGCACCCGCTGGGTGTCGACCACCAGGGCATCGGTGACGTCCGTCGGCAGCCCGCTCTCCGCGATGTCCGCCCACAATCGGTTCAGGTCGAAGATCCGGGCCGACGCGACATGGGCGCGCACGGCGTCGGATCCGATCGCCGCCGAGTCCTCCGCGAGGCGGAACGCGAAAGTGATTCCGCCGTGGTCGATCACGTCGTTCGTCAACATCGTCGCGACAATCTCGCGGCGTAGCCGGTGTGAGTCCAGGTGGTCGCCGAATCGGTTCCGCACGGCGTCCGGGAAGTACGCACGCAGCCGGTCGCGCAGCGCAGGATCGTCCGGCAGGTCACCGGCCAGCAGTTCGTCCTTGACGGCGAGCTTGACGTGCGCCATGAGGGTGGCCAGTTCCGGAGAGGTCAGCCCCTGGCCGTCCTGTGCGCGCCGAGACAGCTCGCGCTTGTCCGGTAGCGCCTCGAGCGCGCGGACGAGTCCGCGTTCGTTCTCCAGCCTTGCGATCATCCGGGCGTGGACGCCGAGCGCGGAGGCGGCAGTGGATCGGCTCACACCGAGGATCCGATTCTGGGAGCGGTTGTCTGCCAGTACGAGTCGGCTCACCTCATCGGTCATCGACCGCATCAGCGCGTCCCGTTCACCGGCAGCGAGGTGGCCGGACGCGACCATGCCTGCGAGCAGGATCTTGATGTTGACCTCGCGGTCGGAGCAGTCGACGCCTGCCGAGTTGTCCAACGCGTCTGTGTTGATGCGGCCTCCGGCGCGGGCGAACTCGATGCGACCGAGCGGGGTCAGCCCCAGATTCCCACCCTCCGCGACGACGCGGGCGCGTAGGTCGCGCCCGTCGATGCGGACCCCGTCGTTGGCCTTGTCTCCCACCTCGGCGTGGGATTCGGTGGAGGCCTTGACGTAGGTGCCGACGCCGCCGTTCCACATCAGGTCCACCGGGGCGCGCAGGATCGCGTCGATCAGTTCGGCGGGAGCGAGCGCGGTGACGCCGTCGGAGAGACCGAGAGCGCCCCGCACCTCGGGGCTGACCGGGACCGACTTCACCGAGCGCGCCCACACCCCGCCGCCGGGGCTGATCAGCCCGGGGTCGTAGTCCGCCCAGGAGGAGCGGGGCAGGCCGAACAGTCGACTGCGTTCCGCAAACGACGTCGCCGCGTCCGGCGCGGGGTCGAGAAATATGTGACGGTGGTCGAAGGCGGCGACCAGTCTGATGTGCTCGCTGAGCAGCATGCCGTTGCCGAACACGTCGCCGCTCATGTCACCGATGCCGACGACCGTGAAGTCTTCACTCTGGGTGTTGCGGCCCATCTCGCGGAAGTGACGCTGCACGCTTTCCCAGGCGCCGCGTGCGGTGATGCCCATCGCCTTGTGGTCGTAGCCGACCGATCCGCCGGAGGCGAACGCGTCGCCGAGCCAGAATCCGTACTCGGCGGCGACCTCGTTGGCGATATCGGAGAAGGTGGCGGTGCCCTTGTCCGCGGCGACGACGAGATAGGTGTCGTCCGCGTCGTGGCGGACTGCGTCGCGGGCGGGAACGACCGAGCCGGTGGCCGGGTCGATGTTGTCGGTGACGTCGAGCAGGCCGGCGATGAACTGCCGGTAGCACGCGATGCCCTCGGCCAGGTTCGCGTCGCGATCGGTCGCGTCGATGCCCGTCGGTGCGGGCGGCTGTTTCACGACGAAGCCGCCCTTGGCGCCGACCGGCACGATGACCGCGTTCTTCACCGCCTGCGCCTTGACCAGTCCGAGCACCTCGGTGCGGAAGTCCTCCTTGCGGTCCGACCATCGGAGGCCGCCGCGGGCAACGGCGCCGAACCGCAGATGCACGCCTTCTACTCGTGGTGAGCAGACGTAGATCTCGAATCGTGGTCGGGGGTGGGGGAGCTCGTCGATCCGTTGCGGATCGAACTTGAACGAGAGCAACGGCGAGGTGCCGCCGTGGGCGAAATAGTTGGTGCGCAGGGTGTTTCGGATGAGGGTGGTGAAGGCCCGCAGGATGCGGTCCTCGTCGAGGCTGACCACACTGCCGAGCGCATCGTCGAGACGGCAGGTCAACGCCTGCTGGCTGCCCTCGTCGTTCGTCGCCGGGTCGAAGCGGGCCTCGAACAGCTCGACCAGCAAGCGTGCGGACTCGGGGTGTGCGGTGAGGACCTCCGCGATCCGCACCTGGCTGTACGGGAAACCGGCCTGCCGCAGGTACTTTGCGTACGCCCGCAGCATCGACGCCTGTCGCCAGGTCAGCCCCGCGCGCAGTACCAGGTGATTGAACGTGTCGACCTCGGCGTCACCACGCCATGCGGCGGCGAAGGCCTCGGTGGAACGGGCAGCCATGCCGGTGTCGGCCGGAGCGGGATCGACGTCGAGGGTGAGGCCGAAGTCGTAGATCCAGCACGGACTGCCGGCCGAGTCGCTCATCGGGTAGGGCCGCTCGTCGAGCACCTCGACACCGAGGGACTGGATCACGGGGAGGATGCGGCTGAGCGAGACGGCCTCTCCGTCGATGTAGAGCGTGAGGCGCAGTTGTCCCCTGGCCGCGCCCGTCGGCGGGTGAAGGGCAACCTCGAACGAATCGGTCCGCAGCGCCTCGATCCGGGTGACGTCCGCGGCGGCGCGCGCGGGGTCGAAGTCGTGCTTGTAGGCCTCCGGCAGGGATTCGATGTAGGACTTCGCCAATACCGGATCCGCCATCCGGTCGCGGAAGTCGTCGTCCCAGGCCTGCGTCATCGTCGGCTTCTCCTCATGCGGCAGCAGTTGTATATACAGGACTATACAACTCTGTGAGCTGCCTCACAAGGGTCGAATCGTGGCTACCGCCAGCTCAGCGTGGGGAGGGGACGTGGCCCGAGATGTGCGAGGTCAGACGCTCAGCGCCGGTCATCAGGGTCTGGCCAACGGCATCCGGTTCGGGATAGGCCAACTGCTTGCGCCAGGTGGTGCTCAGGGCCGCGACGGCACGGCCGTTGTGATCGAAGACGGCGGTGCCCACCGACCGCAGGCCCGTCGTCACCAGGTCCACCTCCTCTGCCCACCCGCGCGAGCGTGCATCGGTGAGGGTGCGTCGCAGTTCGGTCAGCGTCCGCGGGCCGAGTCCGGTCCGTGTGATGAAGTCCCCGCGCCGGGAGTACAGCGCCTTGACCTGGGCGTCGGGCAGGGCCGCGAGGATGGCGCGCCCATTGGCGGTCAGGTGCGCGGGGAGCCGCACCCCGATGTCGGTGATCAGTGAGACCTCGGCCGCGGGTCCGGACGTGGGGCGTTCCTTGAGGAGATAGACCGTCTCGTTGCCGTGCAGGATCCCCAGGTGCACGGCCTGTCCGAGCTGCATGGCCAGCCGGTGCAGGATCGGCTGCGCGAGCCGCTCGAGTGGTTCGTGGCGCAGGTACGCCGAGCCGATCTCGAATGACGTCACCCCGAGCCCGTACGCCTGCTCGCCGGGCACGTACACCACGAATCCGCGCTCTACCAGCACCGACAGGATGTGGTAGACGGACGAACGGGGTAGATCCAGGTCGCGGGCGAGGGCGGCCGCTTGCACCGGACCCGGGCGCTCCGCGAGTCGTACCAGGATGTCGAGGGCACGTCCGACCGCAGGCGATGCGCTGGAACCCGCTGGCTTGACCACCCAGCCGATTCTGCCAGCGGCGTCGTCGGAACGTCACCGCGACGCGGGCCGATGAACGGCGGGGAAACGACAGCGGAACGGTTCGTGTACGTCTAGGGTCATCTGGAATTTGTCCCTACCGCACCTGAGGTGGCTTGTGTCTTTTCCGCCCACCAACGTTTCCCGCCGCGCCTTCCTGGCCGGCCTGTCCGTGCTCGGCGGCGCGACCCTGCTGCCCGCCGCGGCGAACGCCACCCCCGTCCTCCGCCAGGCCCCCGATGCCGGGGCCGGGCTGATACGCAACCCCGAGTTCGGCAACGGAGTCATGGCCGGGGTGCCGCGCACCGACGGCGCGACGTTGTGGACGCGCGTCGGCGCGGCGGGGGGTACCGGCAGCCTCGAGACCGGCAGCCTCGGCGGCGGCAGTGTCGGTGGCAGTGCCGGCGGAAGTGCCGGTAGTAGCGGCGCGGGCGGTGAATTGGCGTTGGTCGTCTCGAGGCGGGAGGACCTGTCGAGCCCGGTGCTCGCCGAACGGGTTCAGGTACGTGAAGACGCCGACGGCACAGTGCATTTCGATGTGAACGGACTGGCTCCGGGGGAGACCTACTACTACCAGTTCCGGGGTAACGGAGGCGAGTCGCCCGTCGGTCGGTTCCGGACGCTGCGGCCGGCCGATTCCAACGAGCCGGTCCGCATCGGCTGGTTCACCTGCCAGGGCTTCGAGGAGGGCTACTACGCGGCGCACCGGCATCTCGCCGAGGAGGACCTCGACTTCGTCGTGTGCCTCGGCGACTACGTGTACGAGTTCACCAAGCCGGGCGTCCGGGGCGTCACGACCAACCCGTTCCCGCAGACCATCGACGCCATGCGGGACAAGTACCGCCAGTACCGCACCGACGCGAACCTGCGGCAGATGCACAGTCAGCACGCGTTCATCCCGATCTGGGACGACCACGAGTTCCGCAACAACTACAGCAAGGACGGCTGGACGTTCCCGGTGATCTCGCCCATCGAGGGCGCGGTCGGGTTCCAGCAGAAGAAGCAGTGGGCGTGGCAGTCGTGGTTCGAGCACATGCCGGTTCCCCGTTTCGCCAACGACCCGACGCGCACGTACCGCTCGCTGCGGGTGGGCAAGACGGTGGAGCTGTTCGCGCCCGACACCCGGCAGTACCGGGACCGGCAGGCCTGCGGCGACTCCCTGGACCACATCGTGTGCGCCGAGGCCGACGCGGCGGGCCGGACCATGCTGGGCTCGACGCAGAAACAATGGCTGCTCGACGGCATGACCAGGTCGGACGCCCGCTGGAAGGTGGTGGCGAACGCGAACATGATGATGGGCATGGTGGTGGCGGACAACGGCACCCGGGCCTACATGGACACCTGGGACGGCTACGGCGCCGAGCGAGCGGAGATCCTGTCCACCGCGGCCCAGTCGGTGGACAACCTGGTCCTGGTCACCGGCGACGACCACGACGGCTGGGCGGGCGAGCTCTGGGACACCGGGTTCGCGCCGGGCACGCCGAGCGGCGCCCAGGCCAACGCGCCCGGGACCCGGCGCGCGGGTGTCGAATTCGTCGTCCCGTCCGTCACCTCCGCCAACACCGCGGACGGCGGCTACACCAGCAGCAGTGACAACACCGGCGGGGCGCGCGCCGAGGAGGTCAACCGGCGGGACAAGAACCCGCACGTCAAGCACGCCGACATGGTCAGCCACGGGTACGGCGTCCTCGAGGTCGACGCGAGCGAGGCGCGCTTCCAGTTCCGGACGGTGGACAAGCTGAACCCGAACTCGGGAGTGGAGACGACGAAAGCGCTGCGCACCCCGGCCGGGCAGTCGGTGATCGAGACCCTGTGACCCGCCTCGACAGGTGACAAATGCGCAAAGGCCCCGCCGTGAGGCGGGGCCATTGCGCATTTGGAGGCGGGTTGTCAGCGCAGACGGCCCGACCCGCTTCCTCTCACGTCCGTCAGATGATGGCGCCTTCGAAGAGCACGCTGTACAGCCCGCCGATCACGAACGCAGCGACGTAGAGCGGTCCCCTGATCGGATCGCCTGCATTCGCACCCGCCTGAAGCCAATTCATGATTTCGATTGAACCCATGTCCCCCACGCTCCTCGTATAACGCTGACAATGTCCGGCGACGGTGTCGCCGCGGGCCGACCTTACCGGTAGCGGCCCCGTGGTGAGGCCGAATTCCGGTGTCAGGCAGCCTCTCCCAAGAGTCCCGACGTCACGGCACGTGGAACGTGGCGAAACCGGGAGTGACGATCCCGGCCACCGGGTTGACGACGACGACGACCTGACCGATCCCGGTGTTCACCGTCGCCGCGGCCGGGATCCCGTTCAGACCGTCCGACAACTGGGTGGTGCCGGTCGCGCCGGACGACAGGTTCATCCACTGCACCTGCGAGGAGAGCGGGCAGCCCCAGCCTCCCGGATTCCCGCCGGTGATCACCACGGATCCGGGCTGGGCGCCGACCACCGCCGCGCATCGAGCCGCGGGAGCGTCGAAGCTCCCGTTCGGATTCCCGTATGGGGACGGATTCACCTGAAACGGAACGGTCACCGGAGCCGCCGCCGCAACCCCCGCGGTCGACAACCCCAACGCGGCGACAGAGATGGCACACATACCGAGCTTGCGAGCGAGCTTCACAACAGATCTCCTGCAACGCTAGAGGGCCCGACCCTGACACGACCCACCGTATCGCGCGCGTACTGGACGGTCCGCATGTTGACGGGGCCGGAGTGTCCGGAGACACTGCCGTAAGGCCGGAGTGGGCCGCCAGCACGAGGGAGGTCCCGATCGATGCCGATGCAACAAGCGCAGGCTCGGATGTTCCTGGTCATGCTCCGTCGGGAGGTCGAAGACCTTGCGGCAGGTATCGAAACCGCCGAGGCCGACGCGGTCCTCGCCCGGCGCTCCGGCAACCTCGACCGTCAGGCCGAACTGCTCGTCAGAGCAGGGGCGCTGGATCGGCGCATGTACGAGATGCACCGCATGATCGCCAGGCTGCTGAAGCGGTTCCCCGACGTCGACGACCTCGCGCCCGAGCCCGCCTGACCCAGATCCACAGCGAGATGAGTGCTCACGCGACACGGGTCGGCGCGCGACGCGTGTACCGAGCCCCGAACGTCGCCTGCACCTGGATCCACTGCGCAAGCACCTGGCACCCGGTGAGCCCGCCCGCGTCGAGCGGTTCGGTGGCATAGGCGACGTGCCGACCGCCCCGCGGATTGCTCATTCGCACGCGGCCCCAGGTCATGCGTGCGGGCAGGTAGCCGAGCACCTCGAGTGCGGCGGTGCGCAGGCGCCGCAGGTCCGTGCGCCACTGCCTGACGCTCAGGCGGGTCTTGGTCGCGTTCTGGAAGCTGTTGTTCCGGAGCAACTCCCATAGCTTGCCCAGCCACGTGCTGGGTTCCCGGAGCGACATCCAGCGCGTGAGGTCCGCGATGTCGCGAACGAAGCTGTCGTCGCTGGCATTGCAGATCATGTCTTCGGGGTGTCCGACCCAGAGGACGGGGATCGAGTCCGGTGTCGCGGGCCCCGGCCCGGCGACGCCGTGCCCGCGGCAGCCCGGCACAGCGCCGTCCGGCTGCTCGGGGTCGGAGATCAGCCCGACCGCGGCGATACCGCCCGCGGTCAGGTCTCCGGCGGCGATGTGCCCCAGCACCTCGCGGATCACCGTGCAGCCCTGCGAGTAGCCGATCAGCATCACCGGGCCGTCGGTCTCCGCAACCGCCTCGATCACCCTGCGCACGCCGACGGCGGTGCTCTGCCGGTAGCTGAGCCCGCCGACGGCGACGGGGCCGTACGAGGCGGGGTAGCCGACCCAGCGTGCGACGAAGCGGCCGTCGAGCGTGTCGGTGACCTCGCGCAGCAGCCCGGACACCTCTGTGCGGCGGTCGTCGGGGTGCGACTCCCCGGTGCCACCGACGGCGAGCACGGTTATCTGCGACATGAGTCCACGATGCCCGCTCCGGGTAAGGATCCATTCATGGGCGCCTGAGAAGATCCTGGCAATCGGGGTCCGGCGCGGCTTAGGGTCGAGGTCATGACCCGTCCTGCCATCGGTATGGAGTACACCGTCCTGGACTGTCCCGATCCGGGCGCGTTGGCCGCCTTCTACGGCGCGGTGCTCGGATGGGGGGGCACGCGGTCGGACGACCACTGGGTGGTCCTGCAGGGTCCGGGCGCGCTCCGGCTGGCGTTCCAGCTCGCGCCCGACTTCGTCCCGGCCGACTGGCCGGCGGAGGGAGTGCGGGTGCACCTCGACCTGCGGATCGACGACATGGATGCGTCCACGAGGTGGGTGCTCGGCCTCGGCGCGGAGCTCGTCGAGGGACCGGCGGACCACCCGGACTTCGCGGTGTTCCGGGATCCGGCCGGGCACTACTTCTGCCTGTGCCTGAACGACTGAGCGGGGGCGTTCAGCCGGCCTTCGCGAGCAGCGCATCGAGCGCCGCGTAGCTGTCGTTCATGCCGCCCTCCATGCCGGACTGCAGCATGCCGTCGCGCTCGGCGGCGGTGAAGAACTGGCTGTCGATGACGACCTTGGTGCGGCCGTCGCCCAGGTCGACGAACTCGACGGAATCGATGCACGGGTGCGCGGGCATGCCGTCCCACTCGAAGGAGTAGACCAACCGCTCCTTCGGGGTGATCTCCCGGAAGCGTCCCTCGAAGCCGTCGGTTCCGCCCTCGTGGTGCTCGACCAACCGCCAGTGGCCGCCGCGCTCGAAGTCCCAGCGCTCGACGTCGAGCGGGTTCCCGCGGCCCCACCACTGGGCGAGTTGCTCGGGTTCGGTGTACGCGGCCCAGACCCGGTCGCGGGTGGCGTTGAAGACGCGTTCGACATGGATGTCGCGGTCGCCGGGGGTGGACACGGTCGCGGCGGCGGGGGTGTGTTGCGTGGTCATCGTTACTCCTCCATGCGGTTGAGGAACTGTCCGAGACGGTCCAGGCGGCCCTCGATCTCGAGTTGGTGACCCCGGATCCAGGCGAGCTCGCGGTCGAACGGGTTCGTGCCGAGTCGGCAGTGGCGCACGCGGCCGCGCTTCTCGGTCACGACCATGCCGGCTTCCTCGAGGAGGCGCAGGTGCTTCGTGATGCCGGTGAGGGTCATCTCGAAGCGCTCCGCGAGCTCGCTGACCGTGGCGTCCGTCCGGCCGAGGTGTTCGAGGATCCCGCGTCGGGTGGGATCCGAGAGCGCCGCGAACGAGGCGTCGAGCCGTGAATACTGAACCATCTAGTTCAGTATTGCCCGCAGGTCTGGCGGTGTCAATGGTGGGAATGGCGAGACCCTTGGCGGTAGCGTCCCATTCATGACTGAGGCAGTGAAGGGTCCGGCGTCCTACTTTCCGTCGATCGAGAAGAAGTACGGCCGGCCGATCGCGGAGTGGCAGACCATGATCCGGTCCTCGGATCTGACCAAGCACAAGGAGCTCGTCGACTGGCTCAAGGCCGAGCACGAGATGGGCCACGGGCACGCCAACGCCCTGGTCAAGTACACCCTCGACGAGGACGCGGCCGGCTAGATCGGCCGCGGACGCGAAGGACGAGGAGGCGGCGCCGTGCTCCCGCTGTTCGCGTCCGACCCCGCCGCAGGAGCGATCCTCGCGGCGGCGTTCACGGCATTTGTGTTCTCGGAGTTCTGGATCGGGCGTACCCGGCCCGGTAGCGCCGAGCGGGACCAGGACGCGCGCAGCGGGCTCGCGGTCGGGCTGGGGCTGCTGTCCGCCTACGCCGGTGGGCTGGTGATCAGCCTGCTCGTCACGTCGACGGTGATCACCACCGGCGCGGCCTGGTATTTCGTTGCGGGCCTGGCGATCGCGGCCGCGGGTCAGGGCATGCGCCTGCGTGCGGTGTACGAACTCGGAGCCGCCTTCACGTTCAGGGTCCAGGTCGCGCCCGGTCAGACGGTGGTGGACACCGGCCTGTACCGGTGGATCCGGCACCCCTCGTACACCGGCGCGCTGATCTGCGCCCTTGGGTTCACCATCGCGTACACCAACTGGCTCGCACCCCTCGCGGTGCTGGGGCTCGTGCTCGGCTACGTGGTGCGGATCCCGCACGAGGAGCGGACGCTGGCCGAGGGGCTCGGCGACCCGTACCGGCAGTACATGCGCCGGACCAAGAGGCTGATCCCGTTCGTGTTCTAGGCGCCCCCACCGGATCCGTCTGCCCTCGGCAGACAAATCGATTCGCCACCGCGCTAAGCGGATACAACGGAATACATGACCACGACACCAGCCCTGACCTACCGAGACCAACTCACCGATCGACTGTTCCGGCAGCGCACCGTGATGCTGACCGGTGAGGTGAACGACGAGATGGCCGAGCGGGCCTGCGCCGAGATGGTGCTGCTCGCCACGGCCGACGCCGAGCGTGACGTCGTCGTCTACATCAACTCACCCGGCGGCTCCGTGCTGGCCGGGCTCGCCATCTACGACACCATGAAGCTCATCCCCAACGACGTGGTGACCGTCGCGCTGGGGTTCGCTGCGAGCATGGGCCAGGTGTTGCTCGCCTCCGGCACCCACGGGAAACGGATAAGCCTGGCGCACAGCCGGATCATGATGCACCAGCCGTCTGCAGGCATCGGCGGCACGGCGATGGACATCGCCATCCAGGCCGACAACTGGGAGTACATGAAGCGGCAGTCGGAGGAGATCCTCGCGGCCGAGACCGGCCGCACGGTCGAGGAGATCGCCGCCGACAGCGACCGGGACCGCTGGTTCACCCCCGAGCAGGCCCGCGAGTACGGGATGGTCGATCACGTGGTCGGATCGTTCGCGCAGATCGCGCCGTTCGCGACCGCAGGACGGATGGGGCTGTAGTCATGGCGCAGTACGCGATTCCCAGCGTCATCGAGCGGACCCCGGCGGGCGAACGATCCTTCGACGTGTTCAGCCGACTGCTCAACGAACGGATCATCTTCCTGGGTACCGAGATCGATGACGGTGTGGCGAATGTGGTGATGGCGCAGCTGCTGCACCTCGAGGCCGATGCGCCGGATCGGGAGATCGGCCTGTACATAAACTCGCCGGGCGGGTCGACCACCGCGATGCTCGCCATCTACGACACCATGCAGTTCCTGCGCCCCACGGTGGCCACCTATTGCATGGGCCAGGCCGCGTCCGCCTCGGCGGTGCTGCTCGCCGCGGGCGCGCCGGGGCGCAGGCATGTGCTCGCGCATTCACGGGTGTTGCTGCATCAACCGTCCGCGCAGGGCCAGGGCACCATCTCCGATCTCGCCCTGCAGGCCGCGGAGGTGCTGCGGGTCCGGTCGCAGACCGAGGAGATCCTCAGCGCGCACACCGGTCAGGACGTGGCACGACTGCGCAGGGACACCGACCGGGACCGGATCTTCACCGCCCAGGAGGCACTCGACTACGGCCTCGCGGACCAGATCATCGTCTCCAGGGACGCGGCGTAGCGGACGGCGTTGCAGATCAGGCGGCCATCAGCTCCACCCGCGGCGGACCGGTCACCGTGTGCTGACCGGTGCGTCGCGGGGCCGACAGTCGCCGCACACCCCTGGCCAGCAGGTTCTCCAGCGGCATGCCGAGCGCGTCGCACACCGAGCGCAGCATCTCCGACGACGGCTCCTTGCGTCCGCGCTCCATCTCGGAGAGGTACTGCTTGGACATGCCCACCGTGCGCGCGACGTCGTCGAGGGTGCGGTCCTGGTCGCGGCGCTCGTCCCGCAGGATCTCGCCGTAGACCTTGCGCAGCAGGGGAGCGGGTCGGTCGGCGCGGTCCGGGCGTCGGCCCTCGCGTCGCCTGGTGGCGATGTCGACGACGACCGGCCGGTCCGCAGCTGTCATGACCGCAAGCCTGCCACCGGGCCGCGGCGAAAGGCGCGGTTGTTCGCTGAGGGCTGACCCGGCGACGCGTTCGGCGCTGCGCATGGTGTCGGTGGCGACCGTCCGTTCCTGGATGGACAATTCGGTGGGAGCCCGGCCGTCGGGCGCAACGGAAACGGAGACCGCAATGGCGCCCGAGAGTACGGACAGCTTCCTCGTGGAACGCTCCATCGACGTCGCCGCGAGCCCGGCCACCCTGCACGGCCTGATCGAGGACTTCCGCCGCTGGCCCGAGTGGTCGCCCTGGGAGGTGCTCGACCCCACCATGACCCGCACCTACGGCGGCGCCGACCGCGGGGTCGGCGCCACCTACACCTGGTCGGGCAACCGCAAGGCCGGTTCGGGGTCGATGGTCATCACCGAGTCGGTCCCCGGGCAGAAGGTGGTGCTGGACCTGACGTTCCTCAAGCCGTTCAAGGCCGAGAACGTCACCACCTTCCTGCTGGAGCCCAGCGGTGACGGCACAACGGTCCGCTGGCGGATGACCGGCAAGAAGACCTGGTTCTTCAAGGTCTTCGGGTTCATCTTCAGCATGGACAAGATGGTGGGCAAGGACTTCGAGAAGGGCCTGGCCAAGCTGAAGGCCCTCGCCGAGGCCGGATAGCTCCCGGGCCGGCCACGGCGGGCGCATCGGCGGCGGTCGGTCGGTGATACCTTCCGTCGGTGCCGCGGATGAGTCCCCCTGATGCGCAGACGTACTGGATCTCTACCAAGATCCACAGCGACCAGTTCCTGCTCTACTGCTTCGAGGACCCGGCCGACTCGACGGCCGCGATGCGCGGCTCGCTCCTCGCGCGCGCCGCGCTCGTCCCGGACCTGCGGCTCAAGGTTCGCGAGGTCCCGTTCCACGCCGACTACCCGCACTGGGTCCCGATGGACGTCGGACCCGACCACGTGGTGGCCCATGAGCCGCTCGAGAGCTGGCCGGACTGCCTGCTGGCCGTGGGGGGGCTGCTGACCGAACGCCTGGACTCGCGCGAATCGCCATGGCGGCTGCACCTTTTCGCGGTCGCGCACGGGGCGCCGCGGTGCGGCGACGCACCCGCGGTGGTTGCGGTGCTGCAGGTCGCGCACGCCCTGGCCGACGGGCGAGGCGCCTCGACGCTGGCCCGAGCCCTGTTCGGTGGGCAGGACGCTGCGGTGCGGCGGGCGCCGAGCCCCGCGCCGTGGCGACCGGCCTTGGCGCTCACGCTGGCCGCCGCCCGACTCCCGGCGCAGCTGGCCGCCCTCCTGGCCGCCGCGGTGCCCGCCCACCGGACCCATCGCGACCTCGAGCGCGACACCGCCACGGGGGTGTTGCCGCCGCAGCCGCCGAGCCTCCCCAAGGGTCCGACCAACGCCCGGCCGGACGAGCGCCGGTCGGTGCGGATGGTGGTTCGCGACGCCGCGGACCTGCGCGGGCCCGGCGTCACCGTCACGGTCGGGGCGATGACCGCGATCTCGCTGGCGCTGACCCGGTACCTGCGGGCGCAGGGGAGCGCGGTGCCTGCAGACCTCGCCGCGGAGGTGACGGTCGCCAAACCCGGGCAGGCGCGGTCGCGAAACCACTTCCGCAACGTCGCGGTCGATCTGCATCCCGGCGTCGCCGATCTGCGGGACCGTGCCGCGGCGATCGCCGCGTCGCTGGCAACCCGCCGGACCCGCGGCGAGCACCCGGCCGCGGCGGCCGCGGACCGCGCGCTGCGCTCGGTTCCTGGGCCGCTGGTGCGGTGGGGCGTCGAGCAGTTCGATTTCGGCGCGATCCCCGACACCGTCACCGGCAACACCGTGGTCTCCAGCGTCGACCGGGGTCCGGCCGATCTGTCCCTCGGCGGCGGACCGGTGCGTTTCACTGCCGGCTTCCCGGCGTTGTCCCAGTTCATGGGCCTGACACATGGAGTACACGGCATCGGTGAGACCGTCACGATCGGCGTCAGCACCAGTCCGTCCGTACTGGCCGACCTCGACGCCTACGAGACCATGCTGCACGAGGCGATAGACGAGGTCAGCGCCGCATTCGGGCCAATCGGGTGGCGAGCCGCGCCGTCCCCGGATACCCTGCATTCGGTGTCGGAAGCTCCGGCAGAGCAGTGACGACTCGACGAGTCATCGAAGGAGTACCCAGATGTCGACCTACATTTATGATGCGCTGGTTCCCTACGTCGGACCGGCCGAGGCCGCGAACCTGGCCACCCTGCTGGCCGTCGGACCGTAAGGGCCACACCCAACCTCTCGTGAGGCCCGGTGGAGCGTGCGCTCCACCGGGCCTCACGCATGTCCGGGACAGTCCGGACTTATCCCGAGGCCCGGACGGGCCGCCTCGGTGTCGGCGTAATATTCCGACGACGAATCTGGTGTCTGAGGCCCCGATGTCGAGGCCTCGGCTGTCGAAGGGAATCGGATTGAACGCGCACATCGAGCAGCTCGAGTTCCAGGCGGAAACCCGTCAGCTGCTGGATCTGATGGTCCACTCGGTCTACTCGAACAAGGACTCCTTCCTCCGCGAGCTGGTCTCCAACGCCTCGGATGCGCTGGACAAGCTTCGCCTCGAGGCGTTCCGCGACAAGGACCTCGACGTGGACACCTCGGATCTGCACATCGAGATAGAGGTGGACAAGCAGGCGCGCACGCTGACCGTCCGCGACAACGGCATCGGCATGTCCCGCGAGGAGGTCGTGGACCTGATCGGCACGCTGGCCCGCTCCGGCACCGCGGATCTGCGTCGCAAGCTGCGTGAGGCCAAAGACGCGGCGGCGAGTGAGGAGCTGATCGGGCAGTTCGGCATCGGCTTCTACTCGACCTTCATGGTGGCCGACAAGGTCACCTTGCTGACCCGCCGCGCGGGCGAGAGCCAGGCGACTCGCTGGGAGTCGAGCGGCGAGGGCACGTACACGATCGAGACGGTCGACGACGCGCCGCAGGGCAGCTCCGTGACCCTGCACCTCAAGCCCGAGGACGCCGAGGATCACCTGCACGACTACACGTCCGAGTACAAGATCAAGGAACTGGTCAAGCGCTACTCCGACTTCATCGCGTGGCCGATCCGGATGGATGTCGCGCGCAGCGTGCCCGGCGAGGACGGCGCGGAGGCGACGGTGACCGTCGAGTCCGAGACGATCAACTCGATGAAGGCGCTGTGGGCGCGTTCGAAGGACGAGGTCTCCGACGAGGAGTACCAGGAGTTCTACCGGCACATCGCGCACGCATGGGACGAGCCGCTCGAGACCATCGCGATGAAGGCGGAGGGCACCTTCGAGTACCAGGCGCTGCTGTTCATCCCCACCCACGCGCCGTTCGACCTCTTCCAGCGCGACGCCAAGACCGGTGTGCAGCTCTACGTCAAGCGCGTGTTCATCATGGACGACTGCGACCAGCTGATCCCCGAGTACCTGCGCTTCGTCAAGGGCGTGGTGGACGCACAGGACCTCTCGCTCAACGTCTCACGCGAGATCTTGCAGCAGGACCGCCAGATCCGGGCCATCCGGCGCAGGCTCACCAAGAAGGTGCTGTCCACCATCAAGGACATCCAGACCGAACGGCCCGAGGACTACCGCACCCTGTGGACCCAGTTCGGTCGCGTGCTCAAGGAGGGCCTGCTGTCCGACACGGACAATCGTGATGCGCTGCTGGGCATCTCGTCGTTCGCGTCCACCCACAGCGAGGACGAGCCGACCACCCTGGACGACTACCTGGCGCGCATGAAGGACGGGCAGGAGCAGATCTACTACGCGACGGGCGAGACGCGGCAGCTGCTCGAGAGCTCGCCGCACATGGAGGCGTTCCGCGCCCGCGGCCTCGAGGTGCTGTTGCTGACCGATCCCGTGGACGAGATGTGGGTCGGCGCTGTGCCCGAATACGAGGGCAAGGTCTTCCAGTCCATCGCCAAGGGCGAGGTCGACCTCGACACCGAGGAAGACAAGAAGGCCAACGAGTCCGAGCGCGAGGAAAAGGAGAAGGACTTCGAGGGCCTGCTCACCTGGATGGCAGAGGCACTCAACGAGCAGGTCAAGCAGGTGCGGCTGTCCACCCGGTTGACCACCTCCCCGGCCTGCATCGTCGGTGACGCGTTCAGCATGTCGCCGACCCTGGAGAAGATGTACCGCGCCTCGGGGCAGGTGCTCCCGCCCACCAAGCGGATCCTCGAGCTCAACCCGGAGCATCCGCTCGTGGCGGCGCTGCGGACGGCCCAGGCCGACCGCGCCGACGATCCGGCGCTGGCGGAGACCGCCGAATTGCTCTACGGGATGGCGCTGCTAGCCGAGGGCGGCGAGCTCGACGACCCCGCGCGGTTCACCGGCATGCTCGCCGACCGACTGGCCCGAACGGTCTAGACCCGCGGGCGCCGACGCGCCGCGCCGATCTCGTGGGATAGCGAATCGGCGCGGCGCTCCTGCGTTCCTGCGGATACAGTGCGGGTATGTCTGTCGTATACAACGTCTTCGTCGCCATCCACCTGCTCGGTATGGCCGCCATCGTCGGTGGCTACTTCGCCGTGCTGGCGGAGCCGCGGGTATCCGAGGTCATGGTGTGGGGCGCCCGGGTCCAGTTCCTGACCGGACTGATCATCGTCGGGATCGGCGAGGGTGCGCTGGACAAGGAGTACATCACCGCCAAGATCGCGACCAAGCTGGTGCTCTCGCTCGTGATCGTCGCGCTCGCCGAGATCGGTCGCGCCAAGCAGAAGCGGGGCGAGGCGAACCCGAACCTGGCGCACGCGGCCGGGGTGCTCGCGATCATCACCGCTCTGATCGCCGCGCTCTGGACGTAGCCGGGGCAAGCGCGGCCCCAGGTAGGCCATCTCGGTGAGACCCGAAACCAGAACCCGCACAGAGCGACTCGACGAGCTCCCGTTCACCCGTCGGCACGGCAGGTTGCTGGTCGGTTCCGGTGTCGGCTGGGCGCTCGACGCGATGGACGTCGGCCTCATCTCGTTTGTGATGGCCGCGTTGGCCGTGCATTGGGACCTGAGCAAGACACAGCTGTCCTGGGTCGGTTCGATCGGCTTCGTCGGGATGGCCATCGGGGCCAGCGTCGGTGGGCTGCTCGCGGACCGGATCGGCCGCAGGCAGGTCTTCGCGGCGACCCTGCTCGTCTACGGGCTCGCCACCGGTGCCACCGCGCTCGCGGGCTCGCTGGCGGTGCTCATCGCGCTCCGCTTCGTGGTCGGGCTCGGGCTGGGCGCCGAGCTGCCGGTCGCGTCGACCCTGGTCAGCGAGTACGCGCCGCGAAAGCAGCGGGGCCGCATGGTGGTTGCGCTCGAGGCGTTCTGGGCGGTGGGCTGGATCCTGGCCGCCCTGATCGGCTACTTCCTGATCCCGCTCTCCGACGACGGCTGGCGCTGGGCGCTTGCGGTCGGCATCGTGCCGACCGCCTACGCGGTGGTGGTTCGGTTGGGCCTGCCCGAATCGGTGCGCTTCCTCGAGGGCCGCGGCAGGTATGCCGAGGCCGAGGCGGCCGTGCGGTCCTTCGAAGAGTCGCCGCCGATCCGCCGGGCGCAGGGGACCGCGCCCGACACCGCGACCGAGCCCCGGCCGGGGCGACCGGATCCGCCCGCCGACGACACCGTCGTCGAGTCGATCTGGTCGCCGCGGCTGCGCAGGCGGACGGGCGCACTGTGGGCGATCTGGTTCTGCATCAACCTGTCCTACTACGGCGCCTTCATCTGGCTGCCGAGCCTGCTGCTCGCGCAGGGCTTCGACCTGGTGAAGTCCTTTCAGTACACGCTGGTCATCACGCTCGCCCAGCTGCCCGGGTATGCGATGGCGGCCTGGCTGATCGAGGCGTGGGGTCGCCGCGGGACCCTGGCGACCTTCCTCCTCGGATCCGCGATCGCGGCGGGCTTGTTCGGGTTGGCGGACTCACCGACGCAGATCGTCGCGGCGGGTATGGCGTTGTCGTTCTTCAATCTCGGCGCGTGGGGCGCGCTGTACGCGATCGGTCCGGAGCTCTACCCCACGACGGTGCGCGGAGCCGGCACCGGCGCGGCGGCTGCGTTCGGACGGATCGCGTCCATCATCGCGCCGCTGATCGTGCCGTGGCTGCTGACCGGCGGCGGCAACGGACTGGTGTTCGGGGTGTTCGCGGTGTCCTTCGGGTTCGCCGCGGCCGCGACCCTCGCGCTGCCCGAACTCAAGGGTCAGGCGCTGGCCGAGCGCTGACGAACCCGGCCTCCTCTCAGGCCATCTCCGGCACGTGCAGGTGGGCGATCGCCAGTTCGAATTCGCACACCTCGAGGATCTCGCCGCCCATCTCGCGGACCGCTGCTGCTCGGATCTCCTGGGCCAGCTCGCGATTGTTGTCCATGGCCTCGTGGCTGTCGAAGGTCACCGAAGACACCGCACGTCCCGCCGCGTGGTCGACGAGCAGGCTGGCGCTGCAGAACCCCTCGAGGTCCTCCATCGCTGGCATGGACACCATCTTGTAGACGTCGATGGCGTGGTCCATCCGGCCCGGCTCGAGCTTGAGCCACACCGCCCGCACACACGCGCCGTGGCTCGAATGGTGGTCGCGGTGCAGGATCGCGATGTCCCAGCGTTCGACCGTGGTGGTGCCGTTGAAGGCCTTTGCGGCCTCGTCGCGAAGCTGCAGGACGGGCCCCTCGCTCCTGCGCAGCGACTCCTCGTCCATCCAGGAGCTGGTGGCGATGCAGCGTCCGCTGTCGTGGTCGACCAGCAGGGACAGTCCCGCGCAGCCCTCGAGTTCGGCGAGTGCAGGCATCACCGTGTCGCGAATATGTTTGATTCCCGCGTCGATGAACGACGGGTGGGCCTGGATAGTGGTTGAGCGTGCAAACACGATCCACCTCCTTGTTCTCGAGGCAGCACCCGGCGGGCGCCACCGGTCAACCCCCCCTCCATGCCTCACCCTCCTCCCACCGGGTGCGCATGGCAATGGGGGATCGCAACGACAAAGGCCCGGGGGAGCGTGTGCTCCGCCGGGCCTCGGGTCGTGTCGTCTCAGCTCACAGGCCGGGACGCTTGCCCACCGTCAGGGTGACCTCACCGGTGTGTGCGAAGAAGTCGTTGCCCTTGTCGTCGACCACGATGAAGGCAGGGAAGTCCTCGACGTCGATCTTCCAGACCGCCTCCATGCCGAGCTCCTCGTACTCGATGACCTCGACCTTCTTGATGCAGTCGAGCGCCAGCCGCGCCGCGGGGCCGCCGATGGAACCGAGGTAGAAGCCGCCGTGCGCGTCGCAGGCGTCGGTGACCTGCTTGGACCGGTTGCCCTTGGCCAGCATCACCATCGAGCCGCCCGCCGCCTGGAACTGCTCGACGTACGAGTCCATCCGGCCGGCCGTGGTGGGGCCGAACGAGCCGGACGCGAGACCCTCGGGGGTCTTGGCCGGACCGGCGTAGTACACAGGGTGGTCCTTGAGGTACTGCGGCATCTCCTCGCCCGCGTCGAGACGTTCCTTGATCTTCGCGTGCGCGATGTCGCGCGCGACGACCAGTGGACCGGTCAGCGACAGCCGGGTCTTGACCGGGTGCTTGGACAGCTCCGCGAGGATCTCGGGCATCGGCTTGGTGAGGTCGATCTTGACCGCGGCGCCCTTGCCGGTGCCCGAGATGCCGTCGGTCTCGGCGTCGAGCTGGGTGTCGGTGACCTCGGGCAGGAACCGGCCCGGGTTGAACTCGAGCTGCTCGAGGAAGATGCCCTCGGGGGTGATCTTCGCCTTCGCCTGGCGGTCCGCCGAGCAGGAGACGGCGATCGCGACGGGCAGCGACGCACCGTGGCGGGGGAGCCGGACGACGCGGACGTCGTGGCAGAAGTACTTGCCGCCGAACTGCGCGCCGATGCCGATCTTCTGGGTGAGCTCGAAGACCTTCTTCTCGAGCTCGTGGTCACGGAAACCGCGGCCGGTGATCGCGCCCTCGGAGGGCAGCTCGTCGAGGTAGTGCGCGGACGCGTACTTGGCCGTCTTGAGGGCGAACTCGGCGGACGTGCCGCCGACGACGATCGCGAGGTGGTACGGCGGGCAGGCCGCGGTACCGATCGAGCGGATCTTGGCCTCGAGGAACTGCATCATCGAGTCCGGGTTCAGGATCGCCTTCGTCTCCTGGAACAGGTAGGACTTGTTGGCGCTGCCGCCGCCCTTGGCCATGAACAGGAACTTGTACGAGTTCTCGTGCCCCTTGGCCGTGTCCGCGTACAGCTCGACCTGCGCGGGCAGGTTGCTGCCGGTGTTCTTCTCGTCCCACATGGTCACCGGGGCCATCTGCGAGTACCGCAGGTTCAGCTTGGTGAAGGCGTCGTACACGCCCCGCGAGATGGCCTGCTCGTCGTCCCCGGGCGTGAGGACCTGCTGGCCGCGCTTGCCCATGACGATGGCGGTGCCGGTGTCCTGGCACATCGGCAGCACGCCCGCCGCGGCGATGTTCGCGTTCTTGAGCAGGTCGAGCGCAACGAACTTGTCGTTGTTCGAGGCCTCCGGGTCGTCGAGGATGCTCGCGAGCTGCGTCAGGTGATCGGTGCGCAGGTAGTGCGAGATGTCGTGCAATGCGGTCTCGGTGAGCAGCCGCAGCGCCTCGGGCTCGACGTTCAGGAAGGTGCGCCCGTCCGGTCCCAGGGCGGTGGACACCCCCTCGGTGGTCAGCAGCCGGTACTCGGTGTTGTCGTCACCGATCGGCAGCAGGTCCTCATAGAGGAAGTCGGCCATCATCTCTCCTGTACACGGGGCGTGGAAGCACGTTCAGGCTAGCGGCGCTGCTCCCGCGCCCCGATCCGGGGGCGGGAACGAGCCCGTCGCCCGCGCGGGCGGTCCGTACACTTGACGAGATGCACACCCACCCCAGGCTCCACGCTTACCTCGACGTCGCCGTCGTGGTGCTGGTCCTGGTGGGAACCAATCTGATCGCGCACTTCACCAACGCCTGGGCGAGCATCGCCACCGTGCCGATCGCCGCGATCGTGCTGGTCGCCATGACTCGCCGCCGGGGTCTGGGCTGGTCTGAGCTGGGACTGTCGCGGCGGCACTGGCGCACGGGGTCGCTCTACGCGCTCGCCGCGGTCGGGGTGGTCGTCGCGGTCGTCGCGATCGGGGCACTGCTCCCGATCACCCGGCCGTTCTTCATAGCCGATCGCTACGCCACCATCTCGGGCGCCCTGATCGCGTCGATGATCGTCATCCCGTTGCAGACCGTGATCCCGGAGGAACTGGCGTTCCGGGGGGTGCTGCACGGCACCCTGGATCGCGCCTGGGGTGCGCGCGGGGTGTTCGCCGCGGGGTCGCTGCTGTTCGGCCTGTGGCACATCGCGTCCTCGCTCGGGCTGACGAGCGGGAACCGTGGGCTCACCGGGATCCTCGGCGGTGGGGTGTGGGGGCAGGTGCTCGGGATCGCGGGCGCGGTGCTCGCCACCGCCGCGGCGGGATTCGTCTTCACCTGGCTGCGCAGCCGCAGCGGCAGCCTCATCGCACCGATCGCGCTGCACTGGTCGTTGAACGGGGCAGGCGCGCTCGCCGCCGCCGTGGTGTGGCAGATGTCCGTGGCCTGACCTCGGGCCGACACCCAGGTCAAACAGCCGTCGGCGCGCGTCGACGCTGACTACGCTTGCCGAGTATGACGGCCGGCGATCGCCGGCTTCTCGCGGCGACAGGGCTGCGCTCGGCCGGGACCACCGCGGGTCGCTGGGTGAAGCACGCGAGTTACCTGAAGAAATGGCTGGTGCTCGGCACCGCCATCGGCATCATCGCGGGGCTCGGTGCCGTGGTCTTTTCTCTCGTGCTCTCCGAGGCCACCCACCTGCTGCTCGGAATGCTCGGCGGCTACACGCCGCCGGAGGCCGCGGGGGACGGCGGCGGCACGGGCAGCGGCGACTCGCCCCGCCCGTGGGCCATCCCGATCGTCGTCTGCCTGGGTGGGCTGGCCTCCGGGGTCATCGTGTTCACCTTCGCCCCCGAGGCGCAGGGACACGGGACCGACGCGGCCATCGAGGCGATCCACCGGAACCCGCGGATGATCCGCATGAGAGCGGTGCTGGTGAAGCTCGTCGCCTCGGCGATCATGATCGGCTCGGGCGGGTCCGGTGGCCGCGAGGGCCCGACCGCCCAGATCTCCGCCGGGTTCGGCTCCCTGCTCGCGCGCACCCTCGACCTGTCGCCGAAGGACGGCCGGGTCGCGGTCGCGGTCGGCATCGGATCCGGCATCGGCGCGATCTTCGGGGCCCCGCTCGGCGGCGCCCTGCTCGCCGGGTCGATCGCCTACCGGGACGACTTCGAGTTCGACGCGGTGATCCCGGGGCTGGTCACCTCGATCGTCGGCTACACCGTCTACGGGTCCCTGCTGGGCTTCGCGCCGCTGTTCGGCTACGCGGCGTCCGACTACCGGTTCGACGATCCCCTGCAGCTGGTGTGGTTCGCGGCCATCGGCGTGCTCGGGGGGCTCGTCGGCCTGCTCTACAGCAGGACGTTCTACGGCACCGTCGCGATATCGGACCGGGTGCGCTGCAGCCGGATCCTCAAGCCGGCGATCGGCGGACTCCTGGTCGGCCTGACGGCCCTTGCGTTGCCCGAGGTGCTCGGCAGCGGATACGGCTGGGTGCAGCAGTCGCTGGACCGGACGGGTCTGCTGGCGATCCCGCTATGGGTGGTGCTGGTGCTGCCGTTCGCGAAGATCCTGGCCACCTCGCTCTCGATCGGCACCGGAGGATCGGGGGGCATCTTCGGGCCCGGCATGGTGATCGGCGCCTTCATCGGCGCGGCGGTGTGGCGGCTCCTCGAACCGATCGCGCCCGCGGTCCCGGATTCGCCCGCGCCGTTCGTCATCGTCGGGATGATGGCCTGCTTCGGCAGCATCGCCCGCGCGCCGATCGCGGTGATGCTGATGGTCGCCGAGATGACCGGCAGCCTCACCATTCTCACGCCCGCGATGGTCGCGGTCGGGCTGGCCTACCTCATCGTGCGTCACTCCGGTGAGACGATCTACCGGGCCCAGCTGGGCACCCGCGAGGACGCCCGCGCGGCGCGGTTGACGGCGGGGATGCCGCTGCTGGGCCGGGTCGGCGTCGGTGAGGCGATGTCGCCCCCGCGGCTGGTCCTCGACGGCGGCACCGACGTCGCCGACGCGCTGGCGCGATTGAGGGAGGCGGGAGTGCCGGGGGCGCCCGTCGTCGACGGCGAGGGGCGTTTCATCGGCGCGGTCTCGCCGTCGGGACTCGCGGCCGCGGCGCCGGATGCGATCCTCGCGCGGCGCGCCGATGCGGGGGCGCCGACGGTCGACGTCACCGCGAACCTCGACGAGGCGCTGGAGGCGATGCCGGACGAGGCCCGGTGGCTGACCGTGCTCGACGGGCAGAGGCGGGTGTGCGGCATCGTCGGGGTGCCGGACGTCGTCCACGGCTATCGGATGGAGGTCCTGGCCGAGCAGCGGCGGGTGGAGCGGGTCGGGACGCATGTCGAGGTGCTGGACGTGCGCGCGGCCGAAGACTCGCCCGTCCTGGGAAAACGGCTGGCGGACAGGGCCCTTCCCGCGGGGTCGCTGGTGGTCTCGGTGCGGCGCGGCGACGCGGTGGTCCCCGGCACCGCCGCGACCCGACTGCGCGCAGGCGATCTCGTCACCGTCCTGGTTCCGCCCGAACAGAGCGCGTCGGTCCGCCGACTGGTCGAGGGCGACTCCGCGGGAGGCGACCGATGAGCGCCGCGACCGCCGTCACGGTGTTCCACCGGACGCCCGACGCCGGCGGTTTCGCCGGGTGGGCCGACGGCATGGGCGTCGCCGCGCGGGACGCGGACGGCTTCGTCGATGCCAGGGTGGCCGCGTACGAGGCGCCCGAACTGGACTGGGCGGTGTCGGTGACATTCGATTCCGAGGAGCACCTGCACCGCTGGCTGGACTCGGCCGGCCGGGCGGGGCTGATCGCGGCGGGGGAGAGCTTGGGATTCCGGCGCGCGAGCTCGGATCTGATCCTGCTCGAGGGTTGTCTGCCGCCAGGAACCGCGGTGTTCGAACACCCGGTGTCGCCGGGGCGCGAAGGGGCCTTCGAGGCGACGCAGGTGCGACTGTCCGCGTTGATCGCCACCTTCTCGGGGTTCGAGGGCACCACGGTGCTGCGGCCGGTGGGTGCGGGCACCTGGATGTCGGTGCTCCGGTTCCGCACCGACCGCCAGCTGGCGGCCTGGATGCGCTCGAAGGAGCGCACGGAGGCGCTCCCGGAGCTCCGATCGCAGTTGTCGGAGGACTTCTCGGTGGTCGCGCGGAGCACGCCGTTCGGGTCGATCCTGCGGGTGCAGGACGGCACGACGCGGATCACGCCGCAGTGGCGCACGGCGATGCTGATCCTGCTCGTGCTGTACCCGACCGTGATGACGCTCTCGCGATTCCTTGGGCCGGTGCTGAACGAGTGGGGCCTGCCGCCCTGGCTGTCGATGTGGCTCAGCCAGATCGTCAGCGTCGGGTTGATGACCTGGCTGCTGATGCCCGCGGTCACTCGGTGGTTCCGGCGCTGGCTCGATCCCGTGGACGGCGCGGGGCCGCGCGTGGGGCTGATCGGCGCGGTCGCGGTCGCGGTGGTCTACACGGCGACGCTGACCACGTTCGCAACGGTGCACTGGCTGCAGTTCTGGGACTACATGGACTGAGCGTCCGACGAACGGGCGGTTTCCCGGACTTCCGTCGAGTGACGGAGCGGGAAACCGCCCGTTCGTGGCTTCCTAGCTCAGCGCAGCACCTCGCGGTGCTCGTTGGCGTACGGCACGTGCTCGTCGATGCGTCCTTCCTGCAGCTTGTTGACCCACTCCGGGTCGGCGAGCAGCGCCCGTCCGACGGCGACGAGGTCGAACTCCTGATTCTCGTACTGCTGGAGCACGCGGTCGATGCCGACGGTGTTCGAGGCGCCGTCGGGGGAGAACGCCGTGGTGAACACCTTGTCGAGTCCGACCGAGCCGACCGTGATCGTCGGCAGCCCGGACAGCTTCTTCGTCCACCCGGCCAGGCCGAGCTTCCCGTCCGAGCCTTCGAGTTCGGCGAACGCGGGTTCCCAGTGCCTGCGGGTGGACGCGTGCAGCACGTCGACACCGGCGGCGACCAGCGGGTCGAGAACCTGCTCGAGCTCCGCGGGCGACTGCGCGATCCGCGCGTCGTAGTGGTTCGACTTCCACTGGGAGAAGCGGTAGACGATCGCGAAGTCCTCGCCGACCGCCGCGCGGATGGCCGCCACCACCTCGGAGGGGAACCGGGTCCGCGACTGCAGCGAGCCCCCGTAACCGTCCGAGCGCCGGTTGGTGCCCGCCCAGAGGAACTCGTCGAGCAGGTAGCCGTGCGCACCGTGCAGCTCGATGCCGTCGAATCCGACGTCCTTCGCGTTGACCGCGGCCGCGACCCAGGCCTCGCGCAGTTCGTCGAGGTCGCCGGTCGTCAGCGCCCGACCGCTCGGGGAGCCGTCGAGCGCGAGGCCGGACGGGCTGACGGTGGTCGCCTCCGGGTTGAGGCGGGGGGCCTCCCCGCGCTCGACCCCGAGATGCCAGAGCTGCGGGATGATCGCGCCTCCCTCCGCGTGCACGGCGTCGACGACGCCGCGCCAGCCGGCCAGGCTCTCGGTGCCGTAGAGGTGGGGTACCCGGGTGTGCGGGCCCGCGGCCGGGTCAGGGATGTAGGTCCCCTCGGTGATGATGAGGCCGACCCCACCCGCTGCGCGGCGACGGTAGTACTCCGCCACGTCCGCGCCCGGGATCCCGTCCGGCGAGAAGCCCCGGGTCATCGGAGCCATCGCGAAACGGTTCTTCACGTTCAGGGACTTGACCGCGAACGGTTCGAAGAGTCCGTCGACGGGCAGGGGGACGTGTGATTCGGTCATGACCCTGGGTAACTACGTGCAGGCGCAACTTATTCCGAGGGTGCTCGACACCCGGCTAGTCGAGGTCGCGCTCGCGGCTCTCGCGTTCGATCCGCTGCTGCTTGCCGATCCGGCGCTGTTCCTCGGCCCGCTCTCGGCACTGCCGCAGGAAGGCCTCGTCGTCGTCGGGATTCTGCGGGAGCTGCCTGCCGGGTCGGTCGTACTCGCTGTAGGCGGAGGGGTGCGGTCGCCCGCGCTGCGGTCGCGCGCCCTGTGGGCGGCCGAGGATCAGCCACAGCAGGGAGCCGACCGTAGGGATCAACAGCACGATCAGGATCCAGCCGATCCGGGGGAGGTGGCGTACCTCGTGGTCCTCGCAGGTGAGCACGTCGACGATGCAGAAGACCCACAGCGCCATCATCACGAGTCCGAAAGCCGCGTACGGCATGAAAAATGTCCTCCCCAGTCCAGTACGGCGCCCTGTTGCGCCGCGTCACCCGGCCGCGCGCGCATGGCTGCGGTGCCGGGATGACCCCCGCGGGGAGAATATGTGTTGAGGGCGCCGATTCGTGAGCTTTGCTCAGATTGTGATCCCGGTCATCCCTCGTCGAGGACGATCCACTCACCGAAGGGCGGCGGGCCCTCACCGTGGACCTTGATTCGCTGCTCGGTGGCATCGGGGTGTTTGACGTGCATCCACTCATAGCCGTGCAGGACGTGTTCCTCGGCCGCGGATTCGTCGACCACCACCATGTCGCCGTTGGCGCGCTGCTCGAACGCGAATCCACTCTCGGGCGCGATGACCCACCACGTCTGATTGCCCATGACCTCGAGTCCCATCCGGGAGAAGTTGTGCGGACAGGTCAGACGTTACCGCCGATCGACACCGGGCGGGCGTCCCGATTCGGCGTCGAAGGGCCGATACGCTGCGGCGACGCCGCAACAGGTGTTGCTAGAGATACTAATGTGACTGGCGACACCAGAGTGATTGTGATGGAATGGCCGAACCACCCAGGTCACCGTGGCCCCTCGTCGGCAGTCGGGGCGTGCCGGTGACGACAGCAATCAGTGATGTGAGGGCGTCGTGCAGGTTTCCCGTCGAGAACTCTTCAAGTACGTGGCCGCCGGATCCGCCGCTCTTGGCGTCACGGCGCTCGGATCCAATTCCCTGCTCGCGCAGGCCTCTCCGAACCTCGGCACCCTGATCGACTACGCGGGCGGGGTTCCGTCCGCGGAGGCCATCCTCGCCGCCGGACACGTCGGGGCCATCCGTTACGTCTCGGACCGTCGGCCAGGGGCGGAGTGGATGGAGGGCAAGCCGATGCTGGAGGCGGAGGCGACAGCACTCGCCGAGTCCGGGCTGGAGGTCGTCTCCTGCTACCAGTTCGGCAAGGCGGACACCGCGGACTGGCGCGGCGGGTTCGATGCGGGCGTGGAGCATGCCGAGCGCGGTCTCGAGCTGCACCTGGCCGCGGGCGGTCCGGAGAACCGGCCGATCTACGCGTCCATCGACGACAACCCGAGCGAGGACGACTTCACCGAGCTGATCGCCCCGTACATCCAGGGTTGGGAATCGGTTGTCGGGCACGAGAACACGGGCGTCTACGCGAACTCCCCGACCCTCGACCTGCTGGTGGCCGAGGGCCTGGGCGCGTTCTACTGGCAGCACAACTGGGGCACGCCGTCGGGTTTCGTGCATCCCGAGGCGCATCTGCACCAGTACGAGATCGACAAGCGAGCCGTCGACGGTGTCGGCATCGACCTCAACGCGATCCTCAAGGCCGACTACGGCCAGTGGTCGCTGGCCTGACCGAACGCCGCGCCCCTGCGATGCGGGGCGCGGCGGAGTGCTGGGGCGGTCAGCAGGCCGGCTTGGCGATGTTGTAGATCTGCTGTGCCTGGTCCGGGGTGGCCTTGACGCCGTTGTTCTCGGCCCTGGTCTCGAGGCCGGCGACGATCTCCTGCTCGGACTGGCCTGCGTCGATGTCGGCGCAGGTTTGCGCCAGGATGTCTTCGATGGCGTCGTCGTCGCGGCCCGCTGCTAGATCGGGATTGGCGACCTTGAACGCGGCGGTGAAGGTCGCGACCTTCGCGCTGTCGAGGGCGCCCTTGGCCTTCGAGACGGCGGTGCTGGCCGCGGCGTTCGCCGAGGACATGGCGCCCTCAGCGGCGTTGGCGGCGGAGGTCATGGCGCTTCCCGCGGCGCCTGCGGCGGACGACATCGCGGCCGATGCCTTGTCCTTGGCGGTCTGGGTGTTGTCGGTGGCTTCGTCGGAACTACAGCCGGTGAGGGCGAGCGCGAGGGCGGCGGTGGAGGCGGCGAGCACTGCAGCTGCTTTTCTCATGCGGTCGAGCCTAGCCGCGACGGCGGGGGATTCGGCGCAAGACGAGCGCAGTCCGATCACGACTCGATGACAGACTTCTCGCATGGGTATCGGTCGCTACGCCGCACTGCTGGCACGCAGGCCGGTGCGCAGGCTGATCCTAGTCGGGATGATCGCGCGGCTGCCGCACTCCGCGGCCGGGCTGATCCTCACCCTGCACGTCGTGCAGACCCTCGGCAGGGGATACGCGGCCGCGGGACTCGCGGCGGCGGCGCTGACCATCGGCATCGCGGTCGGCTCGCCCTGGCGCGGCAGGCTGATCGACCGGATCGGGCTGCGAAGAACCCTGCTGCCCTCCGTGATCGCCGAGGGCGTGCTGTGGCCGATCGTCGCCTTCGTGCCCTACCAGGCACTGATCCCGGTCGCCTTCGTCTGCGGGGCCTTCGCACTGCCGATCTTCACGGTGGTCCGCCAGAGCATCAGCGTGCTGGTCGGCGAGGCGGATCGGCGGACCGCGTACGCCCTCGACTCGATCGGCACCGAGCTGGTGTTCATCGTCGGCCCGGCGACAGGGGTATTCCTCGGCACTCACTTCAGCACCCGGTACACCCTCATCGCGATAGGCGTGTCCGTCGTGGTTGCCGGTCTGTTCCTGATGTGGTTCAACCCGCCGACCCGCAGTGAGACCCCCGCCGTCGCGGCAGGAGCCGAGGCGGCGGTCGCACCCGCGGTTGACGACGCGACGGCCGCCACTCTCAGCGCCGCGACGCGCCCCGGCTGGCTCACCGCCGCCGCCGTCGGCGTGTTCGCCGCCTCGGCGGGAGCCACCTTGATCCTGGCGGGCACGGACGTCGGCATCCTGGCCGCGCTGCGGGCGAGCGGGGAGGTGCAGTCCCTCGGTGTCGTGTTCTTCTTCTGGTGCGTGTCGTCGATCGTGGGCGGGCTGATCTATGGCGCGATGCATCGCCCCGTGAGCCCGGCGCTGCTGCTGTTCCTACTCGGCCTGTTCACGCTCCCGATGGCCTTCGCCACCTCGACCTTCACACTGGCGGCCCTCGCCATCCCGGCCGGGCTGTTCTGCGCGCCGGTGATGGCGGCGACGGGCGAGGCGATCGCGGACCTGGTTCCGGAGGACCGGAGGGGCGAGGCTATGGGTTGGCAGGGGACCTCGTTCACTCTCGGCGGCGCGGTCGGTTCGCCCCTTGCCGGTGCGATGGTCGACCGTGCCGGACCGGCGGCCGGGTTCACCGCCGTCGCGGTGGTGGGCATGGCGATCGGATTGGCGGGGTACGTGGCCAAGCTATGGGTCGCGGCCGCGCGGGCCGGCCGACACGACCACGTGTGAGCATCGTAGGTCGGGCCCGCTGCCGGTAGCGTCAGCGGAACCATTCGAGAGAGGACAGACGTGGAACAACTCATCAACATCGTGTACGCCCTCGCGGCGAACATCTACGACCGCGTGTCGAGCGGATCCGTGGCCCCTCAGGAACCGCAGAACCCCTAGTGCGCGACGCGCCCTAGGCGCCGCCCACCGCGGAGAGCCACTGGCGGGCCTCGTCCGGAAGTCCTCCGGACGACTCCGCGGCGCGGCACCATTTCTTGGCCATCTTCAGGAACTTCATCGGGTTGTAGACGTCTTCCTCGCAGGACCACAGCCCGTCGCCCGCGTAGTGCAGGATCGTCAGGTTCGAGGCCTCGTGGAGCGTGCCGTCGCCGGGATCACGCATCGGATTGCGGATCTCGCAGATCACCCAGCCGCGCTCCTCGTCGATCGTGTGCCAGGCCGCGGGGAACTCCGTCATGTGGCTGCCGGGGAAGCTCGTCATCGTCCGCACCACCCACTCCCGGATCTGTTCCCGGCCAATGAAGTTCCCGTAGGCGTGCTCGATGTAGGTGGCGTCCTCGGTGAACATGTCGGCGAAGAGGTTCCAGTCGCCCGTCGCGGTGGCCTTCTCAACCGTGCGCTGGTAGCCCTCGAAGGCCGACTCCAGTTCAGCCCTCGTCCACGTCCGGTTGTCGGTCTTGTCCGCCTCGGTCACGTGCATCCTCCGTCGAATCGTGTTGTGCGGCTGTCTGTTTCTGGTTGATGCAGCTCAGGTCTGGGTGTGCGACATCGGCGACACCGCGAGTCCGGGCTCTTCCGCCAGCACGTGCAGCGGGCGGTCGCTCGGGCTCGTGGCGTCGGCACGCCAGGACAGCACCGACCACTTCGACAGTCCGGACAGCGCCGAACCCAGGCTGCCGAACGAGCCGGTGGACAGGGCGGAACCGGCCGAGCCGATGGAGCCTATCGAGAGGATCGAGCCGACGCTGCCGATCGAGAGAATCGAGTAGGCCGAGCCGATCGAGAGGATGGAGCCCTCGGATCGGATGGACAGGATCGAGCGTCGCGAGTGCACGGACTTCACCGAGTGCGGTACGGAGGCCATCGCTGAGGTTTACCACAGGGCCGGACAAAGCAGAAGGGCCCCTTCGCGATGCGAAAGGGCCCTTCTGGGATGGCTGGTGACTTACGGAACGACAACCATTCCGACGGTCGGCAGGAAGCTGCAGGTGATCGGTGCGGCGCCCTCGGCCTGGGTGGTGAGGGAGCCGGAGATCACCGCGAGAACGCGGCCGCGACCGGTGTCGGCGATGGCGGACAGGGTGGCCGGTCCGTCCGGGTTGATCTTCGACTCGGACGTCAGGTTCTGAGTCGCCGACTTCTGGTTGTCGATGTTGACCCAGCTGACGGTGAGCGGGACCGGCTGCACGTCGGCGGGCTTCTTGGTGCCCAGCGCGGTGAAGACGAACCCGGCCTGGCCGGCCTTCGGTCCCGGAGGGGGCAGGTGCGCGGGGCCGGGGACGGCCAGCGCGGTACCCACCGAGTCGGCGGTGGCCGAGATGCAGCCCTTGCCGAGGGTCGGGTAGAGGAACTGGGCGATCACGGGGCCGCTCTCCGGCGGGAGCTCCGGTCCGCCGCCGCCACTGCCGTCGAGGAAGGTGATGACCTTGGAGAGGGTCGCCTTCGTCGACTCGGGCAGGTTGGAGGACTCGAGCAGCGTGCGCGCCTGGGCGAGCAGGTCTGCCTGCGGTCCGCCTGCGATGTCGGACGGGCCTGCCGCGGCACCGATGATGGCCGGTGCCAGCGAGGCCAGAGCCTCGATGTTGAGGCCCTCGGGGAGCACGGGCGCGGGCTGCGCCACAGCGTTGGTCGGAGCAGCCAAGGCAGCGGCCGCGGCTATCGCTAGCGCGGTGATCGTTCTGCGCGGTCCTCGCGTACGAAGCACAGTCGTCCCATCCTTATTTTCTTCAAGCGTCGGTTGGCCTGCAGGCCCCCAGCGGTAACGAGGGGCCACTCTATGCAGGCCATCAGGCGGTTGTACAGCGCTTGCCGAGACAACCCTGTTATTTCTTTGTCACCCGAGAGTGACTCTGGGTCGGGAGTCTATGGCAATGCTGGCCGGATGATGCTTGCCCGGTGACCATATCGTGTGACTAGAGTGAAAATTGAGATTGTTGATGCAACTGTTATCCACAATTTTCGGGGAGGTTCAGCGGCCGCCGCGGCTGCCGTTAGGCTCGCTGTCGAACGCTTCGGGTTCCACCCGTCGGCCCACACCACACGGGAGAACGCGAGACGTGTCCGAGATGCCACCCGCACCCCAGACTCGGGATGCTCGCACCGATAGCCGGTCGGCGTCGATCCTTCGCTTCGCCCCGCTGCTGCTGGCGGTCTCCGTCGCGGTGCGGATGGCATGGGTGTTCCTGAGCCCGAACGGCATGAACCTGGTCGATCTGCACGTATATGTGGACGGCTCGGCCGCGCTGCTCAGCGACAACCTCTACGACTTCACCTACGCCGAGCTGACCCCGGACTTTCCGCTCCCGTTCACATACCCGCCGTTCGCGGCGCTGGTGTTCTTCCCACTGCACTATCTGCCCTTCCCGGTGGTGGGGGTGTGCTGGACGCTGCTCACCATCGCGGCGCTGTTCCTCGTGATCCGGATCAGCCTGGAACTGATCTACGGCGCGGCGGCGAGGGAACCCCGCTGGACCGCGGTCGCGCTGACCTGGACCGCCGTCGGAATCTGGACCGAGCCGGTTCGTACCACGCTCGACTACGGGCAGGTCAACGTGTTCCTGGTGCTCGGCGCCATGGTCGCCGTCCGCAGCACCCGGTGGTGGATCGCGGGCGGGCTGGTCGGCTTCATCGCGGGCATCAAGCTCACGCCCGCGATCACCGGCCTGTATTTCGTGGCGCGAAGGCGATGGAAGGCCGCCGTCTTCTCCGCGGTGGCGTTCGGGCTGACGGTGGCGGTCAGCTACCTCACGATCGGCCCGTCGGCGCGCGAGTACTTCGAACACCTGCTCGGCGATGCATCCCGCATCGGCCCGGTCGGGTCGGTGTGGAACCAGTCGGCGCGCGGTGCGTTGAGCCGAGTACTCGGCCATGACGTCGAGAGCGGCTGGCCGTGGCTGGTGGCGGTGGCGGTGGCGGCGCTGCTCGCCTTCTTCGCCTGGCGGGCGCTCGGGGCCGACGACAGGCTCGGCACCCTCGTCGTGGTGCAGCTCTTCGGGCTGTTGATCTCGCCGATCTCGTGGTCGCACCACTGGGTGTGGCTGATCCCGATGCTGATCTGGCTCGTACACGGACCGCTGGCGGAGCGGCTGGGGTCGAAGATCCTGGCCGGCTGCTGGCTGGCGTCGACCATCATCGGGGTGCCGTGGGTGCTGTCCTTCTTCCAGGACTCGATCTGGCTGATCTCGAGGCCAGCCGTGCTGGCCTGGCTGGGCGCCGTGAACGTCGTGGGCGCCGTCGCGTTCTACGCCTGGGTGATCTACGCCGGACGGCTCAGCCCTCGGCAGCCAGACGATCGATCTCCCGCGCAAGGCCCACGTCCAGATCGGTGATCCCGCCCATGGAGTGGGTGGCGCAGGTGAAGGTGAGCGTGCGCCAGCGGATGTCGATGTCCGGGTGGTGATCGCGGCTCTCGGCGGCCGCCGCGACCCGATCGACCAGCGCGATGGCGGCTGGAAAGGTCGGGCACTTCAGTGTTCGGGTGATCGAGGCGCCCGCCCGCTGCCAATCGGGGAGCGATCCCAGCGCGGCTTCGACCTCGGCGTCCGACAGCAACTCGGCCATGACAATGATGGTGCCATGCATGAAGCCCGGGCGGAAACGAATGCGGTGCGAGAGGTCGCGGCGGCGGCGATCATCGCCGGCGGTCGGCTGTTGCTCGCGCAGCGGGTCGCGCCGCCGGAACTGGCAGGCATGTGGGAGCTGCCCGGCGGAAAGATCGAGCCGGGGGAGACCCCGGCGCAGGGCCTGCGCCGCGAGCTCCGCGAGGAACTGGGTGTCGACACCGTGGTCGGCGACCGGATCGGGGTGGACGTGCCGCTGCCGAAGGGCATGGTCCTGCGCGCCTACCTGGTGTCGCTGTGTGACGGGACCCCGACCGCGTTGGAACATTCCGCGGTGCGCTGGGTGACCGGGCCGGAGCTCGCCGCCGCCGATCTGGTGCCGAACGACAGGGCGTGGCTGGCGGAGTTGATGGCGGTGCTGCACGCGGAATAGTTGTGGCGGCAGGCCGCCTCCATCGCGTGTCGCGCCCGGAAACCCGTTGTCCCCAGCCGTTTCCGTGCCACGCTGGTACTGATCATCGGCGTATCGAGGGGGAGGCGTCAGCCATGGGGTGATCCTCGGCTTGGTGGCGGCCTGTGCCGCCGCGCTGACACTGGGGGTGCCCCCCGCGGCGGCCGCCGAACCGCTGCCCGGTCCGACGCCGTTGGCGGACAATTGGTTCCAGGGGCCGGCCGATCTGTCGGGGTACGCGAAAGGGGACGTGATCCGCAGCCGTCCGGTGGAGGTCCGCTTCCCGGCGAACACTCCGTGGCCGGTGGTCAAGACCACCCAGCTGCTCTACCGCACCACCGATTCGTTCGGGGTGCCGGTGACCACGACGGCGACGGTGATGGTCCCCGATCGCCCGTGGACCGGACCGGGGGCCCGCCCGCTGCTCTCCCAGCAGCAGGCGATGGACGCCCTCGGTCTGGCGTGCAACCCCTCGGTGACCCTGCCCGCGGGAAAGTCCCAGGACCTGGCCCTCATCTCGCCGATGCTCGCGCTCGGCTATGCGGTCGTCGCCTCCGACTACCAGGGCCCCGAGATGGCCTGGATCGCCGGACGACAGACCGCACACGGCGTGCTCGACGGCATTCGTGCCGCGCAACGCTTTGAGCCGCTTGGGCTCTCGCAGTCACCGGTCGTCATGTACGGCTACTCGGGCGGCGGGCACGCGACCGCATGGGCGGCCGAACAGAAGTCCACCTACGCGCCGGAACTCAATGTCATCGGTGTCGCCGAGGGCGGGGTCCCCGGCGACCTGGCCGGGCTGAGCGAGAAGCAGCCGGCCGTCGGTTTCACCGCCTGGGGCACCCTGCTCGGGTTGTCGAGGGAGTTCCCGGACAAGGTCAGGCCGCAGGAATACCTCACCCCAGAGGGGATCGAGTTCGCCAATACGCTCACCGACGGGTGCCTGACGGACCTGCTCGGCAAGACCAAGGGCATCAGCCTCGCCCAGTGCTCGAAGGTGGGCGACATCCTCACCATCCCGAGCGTCGAGGCCGCCATCGAGGAGAACTCGCTGGCACGCACCGCCGCCACGCCGGACATGCCGCTGTTCGTCTTCCATGACACCAAGGACGTGCTGATCCCGGACCGGGGGATGACCGGAGTGGTCCGTGAGTACTGCAACCGCGGGGTCGACGTCCAGTACGCCCCCGGACTTGGCGTCGATCATGTCGGTGGGGCCTTTGTCGGGATGCCGCCCGCCTACAAGTGGCTCGACGACCGCGTCGTCGGCCGTCCGACAACGCCGAACTGCTGATCCGGGCGACGCGCGACGGGGAGGGGCTCAGGAGGCGCGTGCCTTCTTGAGCCCCTTCTTCAGGTCCTTGCCCGTGACGCCCTCGTTCTCGAGTTTCTTCATCCGCATGATGACGACGGGACACTTGAGGCACCGCGTCTTGCTGCGGCAGCACTTCTTCTTCGGCTTGAGGCTCGAGACCTTCTTCGCCTTGACCTTGCCCATGTCGGCTCGGCCCTCCTGCCCGGTCGGATACCGGATCGTCCCGGCCTACCCGAGGTTAGCTTGCCCTCACGAATCGGCCCGGCGCAGGCGCGTGCCGCGGTCGGGCTCGGCGGCCCGCTCGCTCGGTCCTTGTGGTTGACCGAGTAGCAGATCCAGGGTGATTCACAACTCGTTTTCGGCGGAATTGCCGCGGGCGGGTAGTATCTAGCTGGCCGCAATGCCTGCACAGGTCGTCCTGTGCTGATGGATTCGCATTCGCGACGCGGCCGCCCGAGCCGTGCGAGCCTAGGTTTCGCGTGGCTGAATCAAGCCAGCCAGGAGACCGCAGCGTGCCCAGCACCACCTTCCGCAATGTTGCCATCGTCGCACACGTCGACCATGGCAAGACCACCCTCGTCGACGCCATGCTCCGGCAGTCCGGCGCCTTCGCCGAGCGTGCCGAACTGGTCGACCGCGTGATGGACTCCGGTGACCTGGAGCGCGAAAAGGGCATCACCATCCTCGCGAAGAACACCGCCGTGCATAAGCACAACGAGGACGGTTCGATCACGGTCATCAACGTGATCGACACCCCCGGCCACGCCGACTTCGGTGGCGAGGTGGAGCGCGGCCTGTCCATGGTGGACGGCGTTGTGCTGCTCGTCGACGCCTCCGAGGGCCCGCTGCCGCAGACCCGTTTCGTGCTCCGCAAGGCGCTCGCCGCCTCGCTGCCCGTCATCCTCGTCGTCAACAAGACCGACCGTCCCGACGCCCGCATCGAGGAGGTCGTCTCCGAGAGCCACGACCTGCTCCTCGACCTGGCGTCCGATCTGGACGACGAGGCCGCCGAGGCAGCCGAGCTCGCCCTCGACCTGCCGGTGCTCTACGCCTCCGGCCGTGAGGGCAAGGCCAGCAAGGTCCAGCCCGAGAACGGCCAGGCCCCCGACGCCGAGAACCTCGACGCGCTGTTCGAGGTCCTGATGGAGAACGTCCCGGCACCCAAGGGCACCGTCGACGCGCCGCTGCAGGCGCACGTCACCAACCTCGACGCCTCCGCCTTCCTCGGCCGCCTGGCCCTGGTCCGCATCCACAACGGCGAGCTCCGCAAGGGCCAGACCGTCTCCTGGATGCGCGAGGTCGACGGCGAGCCCGTCGTCACCAAGACCAAGATCACCGAGCTGCTGCAGACCGTCGGCGTCGAGCGTCAGCCCGGAGAGGTCGCCGTCGCCGGTGACATCGTCGCGGTCGCCGGCTTCCCCGACATCATGATCGGCGACACCCTCGCCGACCTGGAGAACCCGGTCGCGCTGCCGCGGATCACCGTCGACCAGCCCGCCATCTCGGTCACCATCGGCACCAACACCTCGCCGCTCGTCGGCCGGGTCAGCGGCCACAAGCTGACCGCCCGCATGATCAAGTCGCGTCTCGATCAGGAGCTCGTCGGCAACGTCTCGCTCAAGGTCCTCGACATCGGTCGCCCGGACGCATGGGAGGTGCAGGGTCGTGGTGAGCTCGCGCTGGCCATCCTGGTCGAGCAGATGCGCCGCGAGGGCTTCGAGATGACCGTCGGCAAGCCGCAGGTGGTCACCCGCCAGGTCGACGGCAAGGTGCACGAGCCCTTCGAGGAGCTCACCATCGACAGCCCCGAGGAGTACCTCGGCGCCATCACCCAGCTCCTGGCGAACCGCAAGGGCAAGATGGTCCAGATGGCCAACCACGGTGCCGGCTGGGTCCGCATGGAGTTCATCGTCCCCTCGCGTGGCCTGATCGGTTTCCGCACCGACTTCCTCACCGAGACCCGCGGCACCGGCATCGCCAACGCCGTCTTCCACGGCTACGCGCCGTGGGCGGGAGAGATCCGCGCGCGCCACACCGGTTCGCTCGTCTCCGACCGCACCGGCTCGGTGACCCCGTTCGCGATGATCCAGCTCGCCGACCGCGGCACCTTCTTCGTCGAGCCCGGCGCGGACACCTACGAGGGCATGGTCGTGGGCATCAACCCGCGTCAGGAAGACCTCGACATCAACGTCACCCGCGAGAAGAAGCTGACCAATATGCGTCAGTCCTCCGCCGACGTGATGGAGACCCTGGCCAAGCCGATCAAGCTCGAGCTCGAGGGCGCCATGGAGTTCTGTGCAGGCGACGAGTGCGTCGAGGTCACCCCCGAGGTGGTCCGCGTCCGCAAGGTGCACCTGTCGCAGACCGACCGCGCCCGCGAGCGCTCGCGCAGCAAGTCCCGCGACAAGGCCGCGCTGTAGAGTTGCGCTTCGCGCCTGTGCGCGGTTGACGAGTCTGCGGACCCGTCAGCCGCGCACAGGCGTTTACAGCCGTAGATCGAAAGGGACGTGCGAGTGCATCGAGCGGGACGACGAACCCGACAGATCCTGCCGATCGCGACAGCCCTTGTCGCCGGCCTGATGCTGGCGGGCTGCACCGCGAACCCGCCGCCGCCGGTGGAGAGCACCGACAGTCCCAAGCCGACGACGGCGGTGCCCACCAAGAACACCGTCGTTGTCGCGATCGACGACGTGGGCCTCGGCTTCAATCCGCACCTGCTCTCCGACCAGTCGCCGGTCACGTCGGCGGTCAGCTCGATGGTGTTGCCGAGCGCCTTCCGTCCGGTCCCCAGCCCGACCCGGCCCGGCGGCACGGACTGGCTCCCCGACGAGTCCCTGCTGATCTCCGCGGACGTCACCTCCCAGAATCCCTTCACGGTCACGTACCAGCTCCGCAACGAGGCGCAGTGGTCCGACAGCGCGCCGATCGCCGCCGAGGACTTCCGCTACCTGTGGCGGCAGATGATCAGCCAGCCCGGCGTCGTCGACCCGGCCGGCTACGGCCTCATCACCGACATCGGCTCCTCGGGCGGCGGCAAGACCGTCACCGTCACGATGAGCTCGCCGTATCCGGCGTGGCGGGAGTTGTTCACGGACCTGCTGCCCTCGCACCTGGTGAAGGACTCGCCGGGCGGGTTCACCCGCGGACTGGCGGAGAACATCCCGGTGTCCGGCGCCGACTTCCACATCAAGTCCATCGACCGCGGCCGCGACGAGATCCTGCTCGAACGCAACGACCGGTTCTGGGGCAAGCCCGCGACCCCCGACCAGATCCTCATGCGTCGCGGTGGTTCGTCCGCGCAGTTGGCGGACTCGATCCGTTCCGGTGACGCCCAGGTCGCGCAGGTGCGGGGCAGCGGCCCGCTGCAGGCTCAGTTGGCCGCGATCCCCTCGGTGCGCGCCGCCGTCACCCCCGCGCCCCGGGTACTGGAGCTGACCTTGAACGGCAGGGTCCCCGCGCTCGCCGACCAGCGGCTGCGTCGCGGTCTGATGGGGCTGCTCAGCCCCGACCTGCTGGCCTCCGTAGGCACCCCGACCGGCGCGAACGCGACGCCGGCCCGAGCCCAGGTGCTGGCGCCGTCCGATCCGGGCTACGTCCCGACCGCGCCGCCCGCGCCGAGCCGCGAGCAGGCGCTCGGGTTGCTCGCCGAGGCGGGCTGGGTTCACACCCTCGTCGACGGCCCCGGTGAGACGGCGACGGCCAGGACCGCGAAGGACGGCGATCAGCTGGCCCTGGTGATCGGTGCGCCGGAGGGCGACGACTCCGCCATCGCGGTCGCGAACACGGCGGCCGACCAGCTCCGCGGCGCCGGGGTCGATGCCTCGGTGACGACGATGAGGCCGGACGAGCTGTACGGCAAGTCGCTCGTCGAGGGCGAGGTCGACGCCGTGGTCGGCTGGGCGCGCGCGGGCTCCGACCCGGCGACCTCGATGGCCTCCCGGTTCGCCTGCCCCCCGCCTGCGGCCCCGGCACCGTCCGGCGCAGGCGAGTCGACGGACGCCGAGCCCGACGTCGTGCCCGATCCGCTTGCCCCGAGCAATCTGTCGGGACTCTGTGACGCGGCCCTGCAGGCGGGCATCGACGAGGCGCTCCGCGGAACCGCGGACGTCGGACACGTGATCGCTCAGGCCGAGCCGAAGCTGTGGGATCTCGCCGCCGTGCTGCCCGTCCTGCAGGACACGACCGTGGTCGCGGCCGGGCCGGGCGTCCAGGGTGTTTCGCTGACCGGCGCGATCCAGGTCGGCATCTTCGCCGATGCCGCCGGCTGGTCAAGGAGCCCGCAGTGAGCGAACGTCGACTGCTGCTGGTGCACGCCCATCCCGACGACGAGACCCTCACCACCGGGGGCACCATCGCGCGGTACGCCGCCGAGGGCGCGCGGGTGACCGTGCTGACCTGCACGCTCGGCGAGGAGGGCGAGGTGATCGGTGAGCGGTGGGCGGGCCTCGTCGCGGACCGGGCCGATCAGCTCGGCGGCTACCGCATCCTCGAGTTGACCGAGGCGCTCGCGGCGCTGGGCGTCGACGGCCCCAGGTTCCTGGGCGGGGCGGGTCGCTGGCGGGATTCCGGCATGATCGGCACCCCGTCAGCCGCCAACCCGCGCGCGTTCGTGAACGCGGACCCCGAGGAGGCGGTCGAGGCTCTGGTCGCGGTGATCCGGGAGGTCCGTCCGCACGTGGTGGTCTGCTACGACCCGGACGGCGGCTACGGCCACCCCGATCACATCCAGGCGCACCGCTTCACGATGGCAGCGGCGTTGGCCGCGGGCACCGATATGTATCCGGCCGCGGGTCGGCCCTGGGAGCCGACGAAGGTGTATTGGACTGTCACCGAGGCGAACTCGTTGGCACAGGGGATCGAGTGCATCACCGAGATCCCGTCGTCGTGGCGGATTCCGGAGCCGGGGGAGTTGCCCTGTGTGCTCGACGAGACGGTGACCGCCGCGGTGGACGTGCGGGCTGTGCTCGAGGCCAAGCGGTCGGCGCTGACCGCGCACGCGACGCAGGTGACGGTGTCGGAGACCGGCTCGGAGTACGCGCTGTCGAACAACGTGGCGCAGCCGATCCTGGCCGAGGAACACTACGTTCTGGTGCGCGGCGCCCGCGGTGCGGTCGACGCCGACGGGCGCGAGCGGGACCTGTTCTCCGGCATCGCTTTCTAGCACGCGGCCGCCCCGAAGGCTTCCAGTCGCCCCACGGGGTGACCCGATCCGGGTTACCCTCGGTGTGCTTCATCAGTCGTACCTGAGTTTCTCGCACGTTGTATCCAGATCGATTGTCGATTTCCGGATCACGAAGGGATCAGCCCGATGGCGTTGCACAGGGTCACCGACAGGGGCGGGGACGCCCAAGACATCTACTCGACGCCGCTCAGCCGAGAAGTGTTGCCGAAGTACCAGATGCCGAAAGAAGCGTCGGACCCGCGGATCGCCTACGCACTGATCCACAGCGAACTCCAGCTGGACGGCAACTCCTCGCAGAACCTCGCGACGTTCTGCTCGACCTGGTCGGAGGACGAGGTCCACCGGCTGATGAACGACTGCCTCGACAAGAACATGATCGACAAGGACGAGTACCCGCAGACCGCGGAGATCGAGTCCCGGTGTGTGCACATGCTGGCGGACCTCTGGAACTCACCCTCCGGACGCGACACCATGGGCTGCTCCACGACCGGATCGAGCGAGGCCGCCATGCTCGGTGGGCTGGCCCTCAAATGGCGCTGGCGCGAGCGGCGGCAGGCGGAGGGCAAGCCCACCGACCGCCCGAACCTGGTGTGCGGGCCGGTGCAGATCTGCTGGGACAAGTTCGCCCGGTACTTCGACGTGGAACTGCGCCAGATCCCGCTCGAGCCCGGCGCGACGGGGATACGTCCGCACCAATTGCGGGAGTACGTCGACGAGAACACCATCGGTGTCGTCGCGATCCTCGGCGTGACCTACACCTGCGACTACGAGCCCGTCGAGGAGATCGCGGCGGAGCTGGACGCGATCATGGCGGACACCGGGCTGGACGTGCCCGTTCACGTCGACGCGGCCAGCGGGGGATTCATCGCCCCGTTCGTGCAGCCGGAGTTGTTGTGGGACTTCCGTATCCCGCGAGTGGCCTCCATCAACACCTCCGGTCACAAGTACGGACTGGCCCCGCTCGGGGTCGGCTGGGTGGTGTGGCGGTCGGCGGACCTGCTGCCCGAGGACCTGGTGTTCCGGGTGAGTTATCTCGGCGGCGACATGCCGACCTTCGCGCTCAACTTCTCCCGGCCGGGCGGCGAGATCGTCGCCCAGTACTACCTGTTGCTGCGCCTCGGCCGCGAGGGCTATCGCATGATCCAGCAGACGTGTGCCGAAACCGCCCAGGCCCTCGCCGAGGAGATCAAGACGATGGGGCCGTTCACCCTGCTCTACGACGGGACCGGCGGGCTGCCCGCGGTGTCCTACACCCTGACCGACCCGGCGACGGCGGGCTTCTCGCTGTACGACCTCAGCGATGAGCTGCGGAGGCGCGGCTGGCAGGTGCCCTCGTACCCGTTGCCCGCGAACCGGCAGGAGACAGTCATCCAGCGGGTCCTGGTTCGGCACGGGATCTCCCGCGATGTGATCTCCCTGCTGGCCGAGGACATCCGTCGATCGCTGGCGCGGCTGGCAGGGGGCACGCCGTCCGACGAGGCGCGGGAAGGGTTCCATCACTGACGGGGTTCGGGTTCCTCCCGAGGCATGGGGTCGGCTGTGACGGCCGACCCCAATCCGATTAGACTGTGATGTGGGTCATAGCCGGGTCGGGCTGACGGAAGGATGTCGATGTACAACTGGAGTGTTCAGAACGCGATCGTGGCATTCGTGGATTCGCTGCGCCCCTACTCGGAACAGCATCACGAGATGTACATGAACGCGCTGTACAACTTCGTCGACATGCAGAGTCACCTGCTCACGCTCCTCGGCTACCCGCCGGTGGGCTGAAGCCCCCGCCTACGATTGGTGCCATGACATCCGGCACCAGCCCCGCACCGACCGGGCGCCGCATCCTCGACTCGGCGATTCTCGGCCTGCTGATGTTCGACGGCGCGCTCACGGCCGTGCTGGCCGTGCTCTTCCTGCCCACCTACCTGGGTTCGGTGGCGTTTCCGATCAGCGCGCTCGCCGCGGGTGTCGTCAACGTGTTGCTGGTGCTCGGGGCCCGCACCGTCACCGACCGGGCATCGATGGCGGCGCTGCCGCTGGTCGGCTGGTTCCTCGGCTTCGTGCTGTGCATGTTCGGCGGTCCGGGTGGGGACGCCCTGTTGCTCGCGAGCCCGCTGACCCTGGTGCTGCTCGGACTCGCGGTGGTGCCCGCCGGGCTGCTCCTGCTGAGGTTCGCCTCCGAGGACGCCGTCGCGCGCGGCAACTCCGCCCGCCGGGCCTAGGAGCGGCGGGCGAATAGGAGGGTGTCGGCTACGGGGGCAGCAACCCCGCAGCCCGACCGGCGTCGGACAACATCGCCTCGACCATCGCCTGCGTGAGCCTGCCGGTGAAGGTGTTCTGCTGGCTGACGTGGAAGCATCCGAACACCTCCAGCGCGCTGCCGTCACCGGTCGGGGGCAGGACAATGTGGGCGCCGTGGCCGAACTTCGGCCGCGGCCGCGGTACCGCCCAGCCGGCGTCGGTCAGTGCGGGAAACAGTGCCTGCCAACCGAATCCGCCGAGCACGACCACCGACCGCAGGGTCGGCGAGAGCAGCCGCAGTTCCTCGTCGATCCAGCGGCGGCAGGTGTCCCGCTCGGTGGGCGTCGGCTTGTTGTCCGGGGGAGCGCAGTGCACGGGTGCGGTGACCCTGACCCCACGCAGCCGCAGGCCGTCGTCGCGGCTGACCGCGGTCGGTTGGTTCGCCAGCCCGACCGCGTGCAGCGCCGCGTACAGCACGTCGCCACTGCGGTCACCGGTGAACATCCGGCCGGTCCGGTTCCCGCCGTGCGCGGCGGGGGCGAGCCCGACGATCAACAGCGCGGCATCGGCCGGCCCGAACCCGGGAACGGGCCTGCCCCAGTAGGTCTCGTCGCGGAACGCGGCCCGCTTCTCGACGGCCACGCGCTCGCGCCACTCGACGAGCCGCGGGCAGCGTCTGCAGTTGACGAGCTCGCGGTCCATCTCGGCGAGGGTGGCATGGGCTTCCACAGATCCGACGGTACCCGCGGATGGTGCCAGGAGTTCGGAACTACCCGGAGCAGGGGATTGTGCCCTGGAGCGTCGGATCGAGGGCTTGGCGGACGAGGAAGATCGGGGCCGGGTGCTCGAGCAGTCCCGGGTTGGACTCCGGTGATGGATCGAACGATTTCCTGCCGTGCCCGATCAGGAGTCCAGGGCAGCCATCCTGTACGTACATGTTGCGGACCGACGTTCCGGGGGCGGCGTTCAGGGCCGAGTTGGTGTGCGGGGTGATGGTCCGGTCCGTCGTCGTCGCGATGACGGTGTAGTCGATCCCCGGGAAGGTCTCCTGATCGGCATTGAGAGTGGCCAGGAATGCCGATCCCGAAATCTGCTGCTGGCCGGCCTTCGATTCGCCCGCGAACCAGGCCGCGTTCTCGGAGGGATACAGGCCGCCGTAATCCGTCCCGTGGGTCGACGGCCCTAGCATGACCAGCGTGTGAACCTTGTTCGCCGACGGGCTCGCGCCGCCCTCGAACCGAAGATACTGGCGCGGCAGGGTGCCGCCCTGTGAGTGCCCCACGACGTCGACCTGCGTGGCGCCGGTGGCCTCGCGAACCTTCTCGATGAACCCGCCCAGCTCGAGTGCCGCGGCCTCGAGCGCGGTGTAGCCCCACCCGGTACGGCCGCTGGGGATGCCGGTGGGACCCAGGAAGTTCTGTGGGCCGAAGCCGTAGTTCAGTGCGAAGACGCAGTAGCCGTCGTTCTTGAGGGCCGCGACCAGCGGTCCCGGGGCTTGTTGCGGCTCGGACTGATCGCCCCAGCTCGCCTGCATGCCTCGCCCGGTACCGTGCACGAGCACGACCGGTCTGGGATGCCGCTGCGACGTGCAGTTCCAGTCGTTCGCACCGAGGAGTTGCCCCTGTTCGGGCTCCTGCCCACCGGCAGATCCAGGTGCCGAGGACTGGGCGGCGGCGGTCGCCGAGGGCGTGATCGCGGTGCCGAGGGCGAACATGGCAACGACTGCGAGGCTGGTCGCGACCGCGCGGAGCCGGTCGTTCACGTGAGTACTCCTGGGGCTGGGTGCGGGAAATGCGAGACAGTGCAGCCGTCATCTGTAACACCCCCGACGGGGTCGGCGCAGGAGAATGCCCCGTTCGGTCAGTCTGCCGCCGCTCGCACTCTGAGCGTCAGCACCTGGAACGGCCTCAGCGTCACCGTGATCGCGTCGCCGTCGACCGTCGCGCCGGTGGGGGCGGCCACCGGCCGTTCGAGCAGGTCGACCGTCTCGACGCCCGCGTGCGGGAAGTCCACGTCGATCAGCGCGGTCGATCTGGCGCCGGTGGATTCGTACAGCCGGACCACGACGTCGCCGCCGCGGTCCTCGGCGAGCTTGACGGCCTCCACCACCACCGCGGGATTCGACACCCGCAGGAGCGGTTCGACCGGCGCGCCACCCGTGATCGTGCGCGTCGGCAGGTTGATCCGATAGCCCTCGGCGACGGCGTCGCCGATCGTGGCACCCGGCCGGACGGAGACCCGCAACGTGTGTGCGCCCTGATCGGAGGTCGGGTCGGGGTACAGCGGCGCGCGCACTAGCGACAGACGCACCGTGGTGGTGCTGCCGCCGTCCTGCCGGGCGGAGCGTCCGATGTCGTGGCCGTAGGTGGCGTCGTTGGCCACCGCGACGCCGTACCCGGGCTCACCGACGTGCACCCAGCGGTGCGCGCAGATCTCGAACTTCGCGAAGTCCCAGGACGTGTTGGAGTGCGTCGGCCGGAAGACGTGGCCGAACTGTGTCTCCGCGGCGCTGCGGTCGGCGTGCACGTCGAACGGGAAGGCCAGCTTGAGCAGCTTCTGCCGTTCGTGCCAGTCGATCTCGTTGCTGATCTCCAGCGCGCGGGCGCCTGCGGCGAGCTCGAGCCGCTGCACGATTGTCGAGTCCCCGAACGACCTGCGCACCACAACGGAGTCGCCGTCACGATCGACGGAGTCGGGATCCCGCAGGTCGGTCACCGTGTGGCGATAGAACTCGTCGATGTCCCAGGCGTCCCACTGGTTCGGCACGTCCCGGTGCAGCTGGAGCAGGTTGCCGACCGCGCCGGGCGCGATGGCGTCGCGTCCGGTGTCGGCATCGGTCAGCGAGGTGATCAGGCCGTCGCGGTCGATCGTGACCCGGACGAGGCCGTTGTCGAGGACAAAACCCTTGCCGCGCCCGGTGATCCGGGTGGGGGCGGCCTCGGGGACGGCGGTCGCGATGCCGAGCGCGGGCACACCGTCGCGCGCCTGGGGGCTCGCGTTGAGGGTGAGGGTCGCCGAGCCCGCTCCGGTCAGTGCTCCCGCCGCGTCGGCGATGATCTCCTCCAGACCGGCCGCGACGGCGGCGTAGTTGCGTTCGGCGTCGCGGTGCACCCACGCGATGGAGCTGCCCGGCAGGATGTCGTGGAACTGCTGCAGCAGCACCAGATGCCAGAGCCGCTCGAGCTCGTCGTACGGATAGTGCGCGCCGGCCCGCACGGCGGCCGTGGTCGCCCACAGTTCCGCCTCGCGCAGGAGGTGCTCGCTGCGCCGGTTGCCCTGCTTGGTCCTGGCCTGCGAGGTGTAGGTCCCGCGGTGCAGCTCCAGATACAGCTCGCCGGACCACACGGGCGGGGTGGGGTACTCGGCCTCCGCCCGGCGGAAGAAGTTCGCGGGCGAGTCCAGCGTGACGGTGGGTGAGCCCTCGAGCGAACGGGTCCGTTCGGCCGCGGCCAGCATCTCGCGGGTCGGCCCGCCGCCGCCGTCGCCCCACCCGAACGGGACAAGGGACACCGTCCCCGCGCCCTGCTCCCGGTAGTTGCGCTGGGCGTGACCGAGGTCGTGTCCGGACAGGTCCGAGTTGTACTTGTCCACCGGGGGGAAGTGGGTGAAGACCTGGGTGCCGTCGATGCCCTCCCATCGAAAGGTATGGTGCGGCATCCGGTTCGTCTTGTTCCAGGAGATCTTCTGGGTGAGGAAGTACTGCGACCCCGACAGGCGGACCAACTGGGGCAGCGCGGCCGAATAGCCGAACGAATCGGGCAGCCAGACCTCTCGGGTGTCGACGCCGAACTCGTCGAGGAAGAACCGCTTGCCCGCCACGAACTGCCGCGCCATGGCCTCGCCGCCGGGCATGTTGGTGTCGGCCTCCACCCACATGCCGCCGACCGGGACGAACTGGCCGGCCGCGACCTTGTCTCGGATCCGTTCGAACAGCTCCGGATAGCCGTCCCTGACCCAGGCGAGCTGCTGCGCGGACGAGCAGGCGAACCGGAAGTCCGGGTGATCGTCCATCAGCGCAACGACATTGGAGAAGGTGCGGGCGCACTTTCGGATGGTCTCGCGCACCGGCCACAGCCAGGCCGAGTCGATGTGCGCGTGCCCGACGGCGATCAGGTTGTGCGCGCTGGCGTAGGCCGGTCGCGCCAGCACCTCGCGCAGTTGCTCGCGGCCGGCGGCGGCGGTGCCCGCGATGTCGTCCGGGTCGACGGTGTCGAGCATCCGCTCGAGGGCGCGCAGGATCTCGTGCCTGCGTGGCAGGTCGAACGGCAGCGCATGCATCAGGCCGCTGAGCGCCGCGATGTCCTGGGTCAGCTCCCACACCGTGCGGTCGCGAAGCGCGAAGTCGACCTGGCGGAGCTGGTAGATCGGTTCCTCGCCCGCGGTGTCCAGGTCGCCGAGGGTGGTGGGCTGGAAGCCGAAACTCCGTGCCACATCGGGATTCGCGGCCAGCTCGAGGTAGAGGTCGACCGGCCGGTGCGGATCAACCGGAAGATGGGTGTTGAACGGGGAGATCGCCTTGATGACGGTGCCGTCGGGGCGGTAGGCGAGCGCCTCGGCGTTGAAGCCGGGGCCGCCAGTGAAGCCGGGGTCGACCACCAGCTCCACCTCGACGTCGTCGCCCAGGCCCCGCCAGCGATCCGGCACGCGCCCGGTCACGTGGAGCCACATCGTCCCCCACGGCCTGCCCCAGCGGGTCCCGATCGCGATGGGCGCGAACTCCTGCCTCAGTGCCTCCGTGACAGGCACCGGCTCGCCCGGCACCTGCCACGCCGTGAGCTCGGCCGGGACGGTGTCCCGGTAGAGCGCCCCGCCGAGCCGCTGATCGACGAACCGCCGCAGCCGCTCCTCCACGATTTCGCGATCGTCGTGCATCGGTGTCCTCCGTGCGTCGATGAGGGGATCGGCTCAGATGTCGCGGGTCCAGATGTCCCCCGCGCCAGGGGTCACCGTCTCGATCAGGGCCCAGGCGCGGTCGGCGGGCAGATCGAGGACCTCGTAGTGGCCTGCCCCGGCCGGGGTGGCCGCCACCACGGTGGCGACGCCGGCGCGCCGCTGGAACCAGCTCTGCCGCACGGTCCATCCGATGATGCCGTCGGCCTCGAGGCTGGCCCGACTGCGGTCCAGCGAGCCGCTGCGGGTGATGAGCCATCCGGGCGGCGTGGCGTGACCGAGGCCCCGATAGCGGTCCCAGGCCAGCGCGGTGGCGGCCGCGGCCAGGGCCGCGAGGCCGGCCCACGCCTGCCACCCCAGCGGCACCCCCAGCGCCGTCGCGACCGCGGTCGCAACGGCCAGCGCTGCCACCGGGAGCAGTGCCCGGGTGTACCGGCGGCGTCTGGCGGCCGGGCCGTGTGGGGCGAGTTCCACGGGGGAGTGGTCGCCACCAAGGACGACGGCCGCCACCCGCTCGGCCTCGGCCCGCGGCGCCTGCGGCATCAGCAGGGTGGACTGTCCCTTGCCGGAGCTGATCCCGGTCATGATCGCGTCGAGGTGGGCGCCGCCCGCGGCCCGCAGCAGCAGCGGCTCGCGCAGCGAGGTCCCGCGCAGCCGGGCCCTGTCCAGGGTGGTCTGCCTGATCTTGAGCAGGCCGTGGCTGACGTGCAGCACCTTGCCGTTGTCGGTGACCCGGAGGTTGCCGAACGCGATGAGGTAGCGCACGCAGGAGAGCCCGCTCGCCACGACGATGAGCGCGACCAGCCCGAGCGCGACGGCGGCGGCGATGCCGAGGTGCTGCATGGAGTCGACTCCTCGACTCACCGCCGAGGAATCGGCGATCCGCTTGCCGAGCCCGTATTGGAAGGCGAGGCCGATCGCGGCGGCCACCGTCAGCACCCCGGTGACGGAGAACGGTGCGTAGCGGACCCAGGCGGGTGTCCAGTGCGCGATCTCCGTTTCTCGGCGCGGGGTACCCGCGTCCGCTCCCAGCTGCGCCGCCTCGGCATCGACGGGCGCCGCCGGTTCCCGGTGCCCGGCCAGCAGGGCCGCGCGCAGGGCGGGGACAAGGGCGGAATCGAGCGCGTTGAGTTCGAACCTCTTGGAGTCGCCGTGTCCGGACTGCTGGCCGGTGCCGATCCGGACGACGGACAGGCCCAGAACCCTGTGCAGTACACCGGATTCCACGTCGACCGAGCGGATCCTGTTGCGCGGAACCGAGAGCAGGTTCTTCTGGAACACCCCGGTGCGCAGCTGCACGTGGACCGGGCCGATCCGGTAACCGGTGGTGAACCAGCGCAGCAGCGCGTACGCCACCAGGACGGCGACGACGATCAGACCGAACGTGTGGTTGCCGCTCTGGGTGCCGACGACCAGTGAGATCAGCAGCACCGGTAGCAGTTTGACGACCTCGTCGACCGGATGGACGAGCAACATCCGCTTGTCGAGCCGCAGCCACGGCTGTTCCTGCTCGGCCGCCAACGCGGCTGCGCCCGAGGCCTCCGGTGGGGCGGTACCGGGCGCGGGGTGCGGTGTCGCGTAGTGCGGAGGGGCAGGATGCCCTGGTGCGGTCACGTCGCGTCCCCGACGTTGCGGCCCGCGATCTCGGTGAGCTGCGCGACGGTCCGGTCCGCGACCTCGCGGTCGAGCGCGGTGATGGTGACCGCACCCGCGGACGAGGCGGTGGTGACGGTGACCGTGGCGAGGCCGAGCATCCGGTCGAGCGGTCCACGCTCGGTGTCGACCGTCTGCACCCGGGAGATCGGGGCGATGCGGCGCTCCTGGGTGAACCATCCGGTCTTCGTGTACACCGCGTCGGCGCTGATCTCCCAGCGGTGCACGCGGTACCGCCACTGCGGGACGACAAGGACGTGCGTCGCCGCCACCGCGAGGCTGACGACGAACACCGCGACGTGCGGCCACGTGGTCCAGCGCCCGTCGACGAATCCCCAGACGATCTGGGCGATGAAGACCGGGATCCACATCAGCGCGGCGTTGATCGCCCACAACTGCGGGGCGCGGGTGCTGGGTCGCCACTGGGGGTCGGCCATGGTGACGACGGGGGGCGGGGGAGTGCTCACCTCTCCAGCCTGCCCGATCTGGTGCCGTCGCAGTGCGATCATCCGTCGGTTTCGGCCGATGTCGCCCCACGCCCACGGGTCCTCGGGAGGGTTAGCCTGGGAGAGGCGAGGGAAGGAACGACCATGGACCGATTCGATCCCGCCTCCGGACCCGAGGTCCCCGAGGCCGACCACGCCGAGCAGGAGACACCTGTCGTCGAGCAGGACGACGCGGACACCACGGCGGAAGTGGCGCCCGGCTCGCTCGAGGTCAACGACGCCGACGCGGCCGAACAGGCGCGTGTCGTGCCGGACGACGACGAGTATCCGCACGGGTGACGGGGCGCGTTTGCTGCGGTGGGAGGCCTCCCCCTGGCAGGTCCAACGGGTGATGGCGCATGATCGAACGCGTGAGCACTGACGACGCCCCCTCGACCACGCCCGCGATGCTGCCCGATCCCGCGATGCCGTCGGGATCCGCGCAGGTGGGTGCACCGGCTCCGCCCGCAGGTCTGGCGGCCCCTTCGGCGTCCGCGATGCGCAGGGCGCTGCGCCGCGCTCGCGACGGCGCCACCCTCAACGTCGACGAGGCGACGGTGCTGCTGCACGCCCGCGGTGCCGACCTCGAGGATCTGTGCACCTCGGCGGCACGGGTCCGCGACGCGGGCCTCGAGGCGGCGGGGCGGCCGAAGACGGTCAGCTACTCGCGCAAGGTGTTCATCCCGCTGACCCGGCTGTGCCGCGACAAGTGCCATTACTGCACGTTCGTCACCGTCCCCGGCAAGCTGCGGGCCGAGGGCCGGGGGATGTACCTGGACCCGGACGAGGTGCTCGACATTGCCCGCCGCGGCGCCGAACTCGGCTGCAAGGAGGCGCTGTTCACCCTCGGTGACCGGCCCGAGGAGCGGTGGCCGGAGGCGCAGGAGTGGCTCGAGTCCCGGGGCTACGACTCCACCCTGGATTACGTGCGCGCGATGTCGATCCGGGTGCTCGAGGAGACCGGACTGCTGCCGCACCTGAACCCGGGCGTGATGAGCTGGGAGGAGATCTCACGGCTCAAGCCGGTCGCGCCGTCGATGGGCATGATGCTCGAGACCACGTCCACCCGGCTCTTCACCGAGAAGGGCGAATGCCACTACGGCAGCCCCGACAAGGATCCGGCCGTGCGGTTGCGCACGCTCACCGACGCGGGCAGGCTCTCGGTCCCGTTCACCACCGGCATCCTGGTCGGCATCGGCGAGACGATGACCGAACGTGCCGAGTCCATTCTCGCGATCCGCAAGTCGCACAAGGCGTTCGGTCACATCCAGGAAGTCATCATCCAGAACTTCCTGGCCAAGGACGACACCGCGATGCGCGACGCGCCGGACGCGGGAATCGAGGAGTTCCGGGCCGCCATCGCCGTCGCCCGGCTGTTGCTCGGGCCCGGCATGCGGATCCAGTCGCCGCCGAACCTGGTGTCCGCCGACGAGTGCCTCGCCCTGATCGCCGCGGGCGTCGACGACTGGGGCGGCGTCTCGCCGCTCACCCCGGACCACGTCAACCCCGAGCGGCCGTGGCCGAACCTCGACACGCTGGCCGCGATCACCGCCGAGGCGGGCTACACCCTCACCGAGCGGACGGCCGCGCAGCCGCCGTACGTGCTCGCCGGCTCGCCGTGGATCGACCCCCGCATCTCCGCGCACGTCCAGGCCCTCGCCGACCCGGTGACCGGGCTGGCCAGGCCGGACACCCGACCGACCGGCCTGCCCTGGCAGGAGCCGGACGAGGCGTGGGTGTCGGCCGGGCGCATCGACCTGAACACCGCGATCGACACCGAGGGCCGCAACACCGAGACCCGCAGCGACCTCGGCAGCGCGTTCGGTGACTGGGACTCGGTCCGCGAACAGGTCCTCGAGCTGTCCAACCAGGGCGCGCCGGTGCGGCTCGACTCCGAGGTGCTGGCGGCGCTGCGCAGCGCCGAGCGCGACCCCGGCGCCTGCACCGACGACGAGTACCGGGCCCTGGCGACCGCAGACGGCGAGGGCCTCGAGGCGATGGTCGCGCTGGCCGACGCCCTGCGCCGTGACGCCGTGGGCGACGACGTCACGTACGTGGTGAACAGGAACATCAACTTCACCAACATCTGCTACACCGGCTGCCGGTTCTGCGCCTTCGCGCAGCGCAAGGGCGACGCCGACGCGTTCACCCTGTCCACCGCCGAGGTGGCCGACCGGGCGTGGGAGGCTCACGTCGCCGGGGCCACCGAGGTGTGCATGCAGGGCGGTATCGACCCCGAGTTGCCCGTCACCGGCTACGCGGACCTGGTCCGCGCCGTCAAGGCGCGGGTGCCGTCGATGCACGTGCACGCCTTCAGCCCGATGGAGATCGTCAACGGCGCCTCCCGCGGCGGGCAGAGCGTGCGGGACTGGCTGACCGACCTGCGCGCGGCGGGCCTGGACTCGATCCCCGGCACCGCGGCGGAGATCCTCGACGACGAGGTGCGCTGGGTGCTCACCAAGGGCAAGCTGCCGACGAGCACCTGGATCGACGTGGTCACCACCGCGCACGAGGTGGGTCTGCGATCCAGCTCGACGATGATGTACGGACACGTCGATCAGCCGCACCACTGGGTGGGGCACCTCAACGTGCTCCGCGGAATCCAGGACCGCACGGGCGGATTCACCGAGTTCGTCCTGCTGCCGTTCGTGCACCAGAGCTCCCCGCTGTACCTGGCCGGGGCGTCGAGGCCGGGGCCGACGCAGCGAGACAACCGGGCCGCGCACGCGCTGGCCCGGATCATGCTGCACGGGCGGATCCACAACATCCAGACCAGCTGGGTCAAGCTCGGGGTCGCGGGCACGCAGGCGATGCTCCAGGGTGGCGCCAACGACCTGGGCGGCACCTTGATGGAGGAGACCATCTCGCGGATGGCCGGTTCGCAGCACGGATCGGAGATGACGGTGGCGGAGCTGCGGGCGATCGCCGAGGGGATCGGACGCCCGGCCCGGCAGCGCACGACAGGTTATGCCGAGAGGGTGGGAGTGGCATGAGCGAGAAGGATCGGATCGGCGACGGCAGGGTCGTCGCGGTGCTCGACCGCGCGGCCTGGGGGATCAACCCGGTGCTCGACCTGATGAGCACCGATCCGCTGCGGATCAAGGCGAGGACGTTCACGCCTACCGCCGAGCAGCGCACGATCGTCGGGACGAGCGAAGCGACGGGGGGCGTTCTCGAGAAGGTGCTCGACGCGGCGGCCTGGCTGCTCGATGTCGCCGAGGTGCCCGGCACCGCGGCGTGGGAGCGGGCGAGCGACGAGCGTCGCGCCCGATGGTGGGTGACCCGGCTAGGCGCGCTGAACACCATCGCGGTGGCGTTTCCCGGCGTGTTCGGCCCGCTCGTCCGGCGGCTGCCGATCCAGGACCTGCTGGCGTTCGCGAATCAGACGCTGGTGCTGGTCGCGGTGGCCAGGGAGCTCGGCGTCACCGATCGCAGCGCCCAGGTGGATCTGCTCGCCTCGGTGCTCTGCCGCAGGCAGACCGACGCCAGGACGCTGCTCGCGCACCCGGATGCGACGCCCCCCGAGGCCGGTTCGTCCTGGCGGCCGTTCGCCCTGCTCGGCGCGATGTGGACCACCTCCCGGATGCTCCGGGCGATCCCCGACGAGCTCGGGAAGCGGCCGAGGCCGGGCCAGCCCTATCGGACCCTCGGGAAGCTGCCCCTGGTCGGCGCGGTGGCGGACTACCTCGGTGAGCGGGGCGCCCTCGCCCGGGCGGCCGCGCAGGGGCAGCGCTGGATCGACGGCCACACGGTGCGGACGGCGGCGGGCAGATCGGGCTTGCAGGGCCTGTCGAGCGTCTGACTTTCGACCCGGTGCCGCGGGCCGCTCCGCAGTAGTCTGTGGGTGTTCCCCGGTTTCGCGTCGAATCCGGCGGTCAGGGCACCCTAAGCGGGTGTGCCCGGCTCGGGGAGGAGATACTGGTAACTCGTGGGCGGACATGGGGGTTCGCCCGGCGTGATGGTTTTTGACGAAAGGCAGGGAGAGCAGCAGTGCCCTACACGATTGCTGAACCGTGCGTGGATGTTCTCGACAAGGCGTGCATCGAGGAATGCCCTGTCGACTGTATCTACGAGGGTGGCCGCATGCTCTACATCCACCCCGATGAGTGCGTGGACTGCGGCGCCTGCGAGCCCGTCTGCCCCGTCGAGGCGATCTTCTACGAAGACGACGTCCCGGATCAGTGGAACGCCTACGTGAGCGCGAACGTCGACTTCTTCGTCGAGCTCGGATCTCCCGGTGGCGCCGCCAAGCTCGGCAAGGTCGATTACGACCCGCCGTTCATCAAGGCGCTGCCGCCGATGGGCGAGCACTGAGTTGCTCGGTACCACCGTGACCGGTCGCACCCGGGTTCCCGTGTCCGCGGGGCTGCCCGACTTCCCCTGGGACTCGTTGGCAGAGGCCAAGGCCAAGGCCGAGTCCCACCCCGACGGGATCGTCAACCTCTCCGTCGGCACGCCTGTCGATCCGGTGGACCCGCTGATCCGCGAGGCGCTCGCCTCCGTGTCGGAGGTGCCGGGATACCCGACCACGCACGGCACCCCCGAGTTGCGCGCGGCCGCGGTCGGTGCGCTGACCCGGCGGTACGGGGTCACCGGGCTCGATCCGGCGGCCGTGCTGCCCGCGATCGGCACCAAGGAAGCGATCGCCTGGCTGCCGCGTCTGCTGGGGTTGGGCGCCGATGACCTGGTCGTGATCCCCGAGGTCGCCTACCCCACCTACGAGGTGGGCGCGCTGCTCGCCGGCGCCAGGGTGCTGCGCGCCGACGGCACCATGCGGCTCGGCCCCGAGAGCCCGGCGCTGATCTTCATCAACTCGCCGTCGAACCCGACCGGCAAGGTGCTCGGCATCGACCACCTGCGCAAGGTCGTCGACTTCGCCCGGCAGCGCGGCGCGATCGTCGTCTCCGACGAGTGCTACCTGGGCCTGACCTGGGAGGCCGAGGCGTACTCGATCCTCGACCCCCGCGTCTGCGACGGCGACCACACCGGCCTGCTTGCGGTGCACTCGCTGTCGAAGACCTCGAACCTGGCCAGCTACCGGGCCGGCTTCATCACCGGCGACGCCGCCCTGGTCGCGGAACTGCTCGAGGTGCGCAAGCACGCCGGGATGATCATGCCGTTCCCCGTGCAGGCCGCGATGACCGCGGCGCTGAACGACGACGCGCACGAGAACGCGCAGCGCGAGCGGTACCGCGCGCGCCGCGAGGTGCTGCTGCCCGCCGTGCGCGCCGCCGGGTTCACGGTCGACAGCTCGGAGGCCGGCCTGTACCTGTGGGCCACCCGCGAGGAGGCCTGCCGGGACACCGTGGACTGGTTCGCGGACCGCGGCATCCTGGTCGCGCCCGGTGACTTCTACGGCCCCGGCAGCAGGCGGCACGTGCGGATCGCGCTCACCGCGACCGACGAGCGGATCGCCGCCGCCGCGACGCGACTCACTGCCTGACCCTCGTTACCTGGCCGCGGACCCGCCACGGCGCTAGCCTGGGGGCGGAGTTCCTCGTTGCCGGGGTACCGCCCCTGCAGCGTCCCCTCGCGGGCAGGAGGCAGCATGGACGCCGTCACTCGGGTTCCTTCGCCCAGCAACGAACCGGTGTACTCGTACGCACCGGGTAGCCGCGAGCGGCTGTTGCTCACCGCCAAGCTCACCGTGCTGGCCTCGGATCCGCTCGAGTTGCCGCACGTGATCGGTGGCGTACACCGGCAGGGCGCCGGTGAGCGGGTGGACGTCGTTCAACCACATCGGCATTCGGCCGTGCTCGGGACGCTCACCAACGCCACCCACGAGGACGCGGACGAGGCGATCGAGGCCGCGGTCGCCGCCGCGCCCGGCTGGCGGGCCCTGTCCTTCGACGACCGGGCCGCCGTGCTGCTGCGGGCCGCGGACCTGCTCTCCGGTCCCTGGCGGGAGACGCTGGCCGCCGCGACCATGCTCGGGCAGTCCAAGTCGGTCCAGCAGGCCGAGATCGACGCGCCGTGCGAGCTGATCGACTTCTGGCGGTTCAACGTGCACTTCGCCCGGCAGATCCTGGCGGATCAGCCGGTCTCCGGTCCTGGGGTGTGGAACCGGCTCGAGTACCGGCCGCTCGAGGGATTCGTCTACGCGATCACGCCGTTCAATTTCTCCGCCATCGCGGGCAATCTACCGACCGCACCCGCGCTGATGGGCAACACCGTCGTCTGGAAACCGTCGACCACGCAGACCGTCGCCGCCTACTGGACGATGAGGCTGCTGGAGGAGGCGGGGTTGCCGCCGGGCGTGATCAACCTGGTCACCGGCTCGGGCGCCGCGGTTTCCGATGTGGCGCTGAGCGATCCGCGCCTGGCCGGCATCCACTTCACCGGCTCGACCAGGACCTTCCAGCATCTCTGGCGGGAGGTGGGGGCCAATATCGGCTCGTACCGCGGCTATCCGCGGTTGGTCGGCGAGACCGGCGGCAAGGATTTCGTGGTCGCGCATTCCTCGGCGAATCCCGAGGTGCTGAGCACCGCACTGGTGCGCGGCGCCTTCGAGTACCAGGGCCAGAAGTGCTCCGCGGCGTCCCGCGCCTACGTCCCGAAGTCGGTGTGGCACAGGATGGGAGAGTCCTTCCTGGCCGAGGTCGATCAGCTCAGCTACGGCGACGTGACGGACCTGTCGAACTTCGGAGGGGCACTCATCGACCGCGCGGCCTACGACAAGAACGTCGCCGCGATCGAGCGGGCGCGGGACGCCGCCGGGGTGCAGGTCGCGGTCGGTGGAAAGTACGACGACAGCGAGGGATACTTCGTCCGGCCGACGGTGCTGCTCGCCGGGGATCCGCGCGACGAGGCCTTCGCCACCGAGTACTTCGGGCCGATCCTGTCGGTGCACGTCTACGACGACGACAAGCCCGGCGCGTTCGAGGACCTGCTCGCGGTGGTGGACTCGAGTGCTCCCTACGCGCTCACCGGATCGATCATCGCGGACGACCGGGTCGCGGTCGACAAGGCGTCCACGGCACTGCGATTCGCGGCGGGCAACTTCTACGTCAACGACAAACCGACCGGTGCCGTGGTCGGACAGCAACCCTTCGGTGGGGCCCGCGCGTCCGGCACCAACGACAAGGCCGGCTCGCCGATCAACCTGCTCCGCTGGACATCCGCCCGGACCATCAAGGAGACCTTCGTCCCACCGACGGACCACCGCTATCCGCACATGGAGCCGGAAGAATAGCCGTGGTGGCGCAGGTGTTCGAGAACCCGCTGCGGCCCGCGATCCTGGCGGCTGCGCGATCGACGACGCTCAAGGCCGCGATCACCAGGGCGCCCGTCACCCGATCCATCGTCAAACGGTTCATCGCGGGGGAGACCAGGGCGGAGGCGCTGACGGCCGCGCGCGCGATCCTCGACACCGGCAGGCTGATCAGCATCGACCACCTCGGCGAGGACACCACCGACGAGGCCAAGGCGGGGGCCGCCGTCGCCGAGTACCTGGCCCTGCTCTCCGACCTGGCGGAGCTGCCGGAGGCGAGGGAGCCCGGCGGGGTGCGCCCACTCGAGGTGTCGGTGAAGCTGTCCGCGCTGGGGCAGGCGCTGCCGGTCGACGGCCGCGAGATCGCGTTGGCGAACGCGAGGACGCTGTGCGCCGCCGCGGAGCGGGCCGGGGTCTGGATCACCGTCGACGCCGAGGACCACACCACCACCGACTCCACCCTGTCCATCGTCCGCGAACTGCGCGCTGACCATCCGTGGCTGGGCGCGGTGCTGCAGTCGTACCTGCGCCGCGCCGAAACGGACTGCCGCGACCTGGCGGGCCCGGAATCGCGGATCCGGCTGTGCAAGGGCGCCTACCGGGAGCCGGAATCGGTCGCCTTCCAGGCCAAGGCGGACGTGGACGCCTCCTACCTGCGCTGCCTGCGGGTGCTGATGGAGGGCGGCGGCTACCCGATGGTGGCCTCCCACGACCCGGTCATCATCGCGGAGGCCGACTCGATGGCGTCGGGGTCGGGGCGGGACTCGGCGGACTTCGAACACCAGATGCTCTACGGGATCAGGGACGGCGAACAGCTCCGCCTTGCCGGGCTCGGCGCCCAGATGCGGGTCTACCTGCCGTACGGCGGCCAATGGTACGGCTACTTCATGCGCAGGCTCGCGGAGCGGCCCGCCAACCTGGGCTTCTTCGTCCGTTCGGTCTTCACGAGGGACTGAGGAGGGATAACCGCCCGGTGGGTGGGAACGGCTATGGAGAACGGGTTCTCGGCCAAGGAGATTGAAGGGAGCTGTGACCGGTATCACTGCGGTCACCCCGGGGGCCGCTGAACGAGAGGACGCTTCATGACCAACGTGGAAACCGAGATAACCGATGAGGTCCGCGTCATCGACCAGGGCACCCCGCCCGCTCGCTTCGCACGTGGCTGGCACTGCCTGGGGCTGGCGGAGGAGTTCCGCGACGGGAAGCCGCACTCCATCGAGGCCTTCGGGACCAAGCTCGTCGTGTTCGCCGACAGCAACGGCGAGATCAAGATCCTCGACGCCTACTGCAGGCACATGGGCGGCGACCTGAGCCAGGGCACCGTCAAGGGCGACTCCATCGCCTGCCCGTTCCACGACTGGCGCTGGGGCGGCAACGGCAAGTGCACCGCCATCCCCTACGCCCGCCGCGTCCCGCCGCTGGCCCGCACCCGCGCCTGGAAGATCATGGAGCAGGACGAGCTGCTGTTCGTCTGGAACGACCCGGAGGGCAACCCGCCGCCCGCGGACGTGACGATCCCGCAGATGTGCCCCGAGGGCACGGAGTGGACCGACTGGGTGTGGAAGTCGATCGTCATCGACACCAACTGCCGCGAGATCATCGACAACGTCGTCGACATGGCGCACTTCTTCTACGTGCACTACTCGTTCCCGACGTACTTCAAGAACATCTTCGAGGGACATGTCGCGATCCAGGAGTACGAGGGCGTCGGCCGTGAGGACATCACCGAGTGGGACGACCCGGACGTCCCGCAGCTGGTCTCGACCACCTCGACGGCGGCGTACCACGGCCCGTCGTTCATGATCGACGACCTGACCTACCACTACGAGCACTTCAAGGCCGAGTCGATCCTCATCAACTGCCACTACCCGGTCGGCCCGGACCAGTTCGTGCTGATGTACGGCATCAAGGTCAAGAAGACGCCGGAGGTCCCGGCGGAGATCGCCGACCAGATGGTCCAGGCGATGATCGGCTACATCGGCATCGGCTTCGAGCAGGACATCGAGATCTGGAAGAACAAGACCCGGATCGACAACCCGCTGCTCACCAACGAGGACGGCCCCGTCTACCAGCTGCGCCGCTGGTACGAGCAGTTCTACGTCGACGTCGCCGACGTCAAGCCGGAGATGGTTGACCGCTTCGAGTTCGAGCTCGACACCACAAGGCCGGTCGAGGCGTGGAAGCAGGAAGTGGCCGACAACATCGCCCGCAAGGCCGACGCGGAGGCCTCGGCCTGATGGAGCCGGTCGATTGCGAACGCTGCGGCAACCGGGTGCTCGTCGAGAAGAACAGCTGGGAGCACACCACTGTCCAGTGGAGCACCGACCACCCCGAGGTAATCTGCGAGGAGTACCAGCAGGACCCTTCGCTCACCCAGCGCGGTGCGCGTATCGGGCGCTGTTCGGCGTTGCGCGAATCGATCCGCAAGGCCGTCCTGGACGGACGCATCCCCGTTCCGGAATGAGCTACCGCCCTCGCCGGGCGCGGCGTGAGCACGCCGCGCCCGGCGAGTCTCGCAGGCCTGCATCGGATTCCTGGATTGCCGGGTTTGTCTGATATCCCTTGGGGATGAGTGCACCCAAGCAAGTCCAAGACGTCGCGGCACCCCGGAAACGGAAGAGCCGAGTCCTGAGTGTCCTCGGCGTCGTCGTCGGCGCCGTCGTCGGCTATGTGGTCATCACTCCAGTCATCCGCGGCGAGGACACACCGCAGCCGACCGTCGGGGAGTCGGCCGCCCCGCGGGCGGCGGACGCAGGCGATCGCGCCTCCGCGGCGCAGGCCGCCCTCGATGCGGAAACGCACTGTGAGAAAGCAGTTGCGGAGCGACTGAATTCGCCTGTGACCCCGGGATTCCCGGAGGCGCACGAGACGAGTCTCGCGGGGCTCGGCCACGAGGTCCGTGGCGTGGTCGATTCGCAAGACGGGTCCGGGGCGAGTGTCCGCAGCACCTTCGAATGCACCGTGTTCCCGGTCGGCGCCGGGCAGTTCTCCGTGACGGTGACCGAGCTGTCCGAGCAGTGAGCTGGTAGCCCCACGGCGTAGCGATCAGGTTCGAGCGCCGACCGGCCGCGCGTCGCCGCCGCGCCGGTAGGACAGCGCGTAGAGCGTGAACCCGACGACGGGCAGGATGATGTCGAACCACAGCATTGCACCGATGTTGCCCGACTTGGTGTTGTCCTCGGCGATCCAGAAGTACACGTGGCCCGCCGCGTCGCCGAAGTACTGGATCGTGGTGACTGTCAGCAGCGCCAGCCAGAAGTAACCGCGGAACCAGAAGCACAGGACGCCGGTGACGCCGATCGCGAGGTCACCCATCGCGTTCTCGAACTGGAATCCGCCGTCGCCCCTGGTGTATCCGATCATCTCGGCGATGGCAGGTCCGTCGAACACGTGGAAGGCGGCGCCGACCACCGAGCTCAGCCCGATCGCCAGCACCAGCCACCACACGAGGTAGGTGTCGATCACCGCCGCGGGCCTGGTGTCCGTCCGATGCCTGCGGACCTGTATCGCGGCGACGATCAACGCCAGCGCAACGGCGATCACAGTGGTCACGGGACTCCTCGGGTTGACCGTCACAGGCGTCGATTCCATGGTTGCGGCTCGGGCGTCGTCGTGTTGCCCTTTTGGTGAACGCTCCGTGTGAGACGCTGGGCTGGTGCTGCTTCGATCGCTAGACGCCCTCGCCGTCGCCCGAGGCGACGATGTCGCCGACGCCGTCCGGATCGGCGACACCACGCTCTCGCGCAGCGACCTCCTCGGCGCTGCCGGAGCGCTCGCCAAGCGCATCGGCGGCGCCGAGCGGGTCGCCGTCCTCGCCACGCCGACCGCGTCGACGGTGATCGCGGTGGTCGGTTGCCTGCTCGCTGGCGTCACGGTCGTGCCGGTGCCGCCGGACTCCGGTCAGACCGAGTTGAGCCACATTCTGTCCGATTCGGGGGCCCAGGCCTGGCTCGGGAACGCTCCTGACGGTAGCGGGTTGCCGGTCGTGCCGGTACGGTTGCACACCCGTGACTGGCACTCTCACCCAGAACCGCCCCCGTCCTCGATCGCCTTCGTGCTGTACACCTCCGGCACCACGGGTCCGCCGAAGGGCGTGCTGCTGAGCAGGGGAGCCATCGCCGCCGGCCTCGACGCGCTCGCGGATGCCTGGAAATGGACCGCGAACGACACACTGGTGCACGGACTTCCGCTGTTCCACGTGCACGGACTGATCCTGGGGCTGCTCGGCCCGCTGCGGGTCGGCAGCAGGCTGGTCCACACCGTGCGGCCCACGCCCGAGGCGTATGCGCAGGCCCACGGATCGCTCTACTTCGGCGTGCCGACGGTGTGGTCGCGGATCGTCGAGGACGAGGTGTCGGCCAAGTCGCTGAGCGGCGCCCGGCTGCTGGTCTCCGGCAGCGCCCCGCTCCCGGTGCCGGTGTTCGAGCGGCTCGCGGACCTGACCGGGCTGGTGCCGATCGAGCGATATGGCATGAGCGAGACCATGATCACGGTCAGCACCCGCGTCGGCGGCGAGCACCGCCCCGGTTGGGTGGGGCTGCCGGTGGCGGGCGCCGAGACCCGGCTGATCGACGAGGACGGGACCCCGGTCCCGCACGACGGCGAGAGCATCGGCGGACTGCAGGTGCGGGGGCCGATGCTGTTCGACGGGTATCTGAACCGCCCGGACGCGACCGCGGCGTCGTGGACCGAGGACGGCTGGTTCAAGACCGGGGATGTCGCGGTGATCGACGAGCACGGATTCCATCGCATCGTCGGCCGCGAATCGACCGACCTGATCAAGTCCGGTGGGTACCGGATCGGGGCGGGGGAGGTGGAGGCCTCGCTGTTGGGGCACCCGGCGGTCCGCGAGGTCGCGGTGGTCGGGGTGCCGGACGCCGACCTCGGTCAGCGGCTGGTCGCCTACGTGGTCGGCGAGGTGCCCTCGCCCGAGGACCTGATCGAGCACGTGGTCGCGGAGCTGTCCGCGCACAAGCGGCCCCGCGAGATCCGGGTGGTGGACTCGTTGCCGCGCAACGCACTCGGCAAGGTACAGAAGAACCAGCTCGGCTGAACCGGCTGGCCCTAGGCCAACGCGCCCGCACCACCGAGCGTGACGAACTCGCGGCCCTGCGCCCGCAGCGCGGGCAGGGCCGCGGCCAGTCCCTCCGCGGTGTCACCCGCGGGGCGGTTCATGTGCGCGATCACGACCGACCCGGGCGCAGCGGAGGTCAGCGCGCCCTGGACCTTCGAGGTGGGCATGGTCGCGCCCGAGTCGCCGTTCATCGTGAAACCGACGACCTCCTCGCCGAGATCCCGGACGATGGCGGCCGCGACCTCATCGCAGTGTGCGGTGCCCGGCCGGAACCAGCGCGGCGCGACGCCGGTGATCTCCTGCAGCCGTCGGTGATTGACCAGCACCTCGTCGATGACCTCCGCCACGGAACGGGTCCCGGCGATCCCGTACGCCGATCGTCCGGTCACCGACAGCGGCAGGTGCTGTGTCCCGTGGTTGCCGAGTTCGATCAACGGGTTGTCCGCGAGGCGCACCGTCAGCGCCGGATTGGCGTCGATCCAGCGACCGTTGAGGAACAGCGTGGCCGGCAGCCTTTCCCGCTCCAGCAGGACCAGCAGATCGGCGTCCACCGCGGTACCGCCCGGGCCGCCGCAGGCGTCGAAGGTGAGGGCGAGCCTGCGGTCGGGCGGCGCGAGCCGGGTCCTGGTCCCGCTGACGGCGACGCCCCATTCCCGCGGGACCGCGCCCGCGTACCTGGCCTGCACCGTCGCCACGGCGGGCCGGACCGGACGCAACAACGGGTAATCGGTGAGGCTCTCGGCAGGCCCGACCGGGAGCGGCTCGGAACTGGCGACGGTGGGCCCGCCGACCACGGCGAATCGGTGCCCAGCGACCGCGACGCCACCGGCGAGGCCGAGTAGCAGGGACCGGCGGGTGAGGGGCGAGCGCACGGCGACACGCTATGACAGCTGAGGCGATCTCGCGCGCCGAGGCGAACCGTTGGCGGAGACGGCTCCTTTTGGGCCCGACGCGACTAACCTCGATAACCATGACCAAGCCAGCCGAGAACACCCGTATCGTGCTCGCGTCACGCCCCGTCGGCGAACCCCATCCGTCCGATTTCCGGATCGAGACCGTCCCGGTCCCGGTTCCCGGCGACGGGCAGCTGCTGCTCAAGACCCTCTACCTCTCCCTCGATCCGTACATGCGGGGCCGGATGAGCGCGGCGAAGTCGTACGCCGATCCGGTCGAGCTCGGCGACGTGATGGTCGGCGGCACCGTGTGCGAGGTGGTCGAATCGAAGGACCCCGCCTTCCACGCGGGCGATGTGGTGCTGTCCTTCTCGGGCTGGCAGACGCACTCGGTGATCGACGCGCATCACGTGCGCAAGCTCGACCCGCAGGCCGCGCCGGTGCAGAGCTGGTTGGGCGTGCTGGGGATGCCCGGCTTCACCGGCTACGCCGGGTTGCTGCGCATCGGCGACCCCAAGCCGGGGGAGACGGTGGTCGTCGCCGCCGCGACGGGGCCGGTCGGATCGGCCGTCGGGCAGATCGCGAAGATCAAGGGCGCCAGGGCGGTCGGCATCGCGGGCGGGCCCGAGAAGGTCGCGTACCTGCGCGAGATCGGCTTCGACGCCGCGATCGACCACCGCGCACCGGATTTCGCCGAGCAGCTCACGGCGGCCTGCCCCGATGGCATCGACGTGTACTTCGAGAATGTCGGCGGTGCGGTGTGGGCCGCGGTGTGCCCGCTGCTGAACGACTTCGCCCGGGTTCCGGTGTGCGGGCTGGTGTCGCACTACAACGAGACCGAGACACCCGCGGGTCCGGACCGGCTGCCTGGCTTCATGAACGACGTGCTGAAGAAGAGCCTGACGATCCGAGGCTTCATCCAGAGCGAGTTCGTCAAGAGCGATTTCAAGGCGTTCGTCGCCGACATGTCCGGCTGGATGCACAACGGCCGCATCGCGTACCGCGAGGACATCGTCGAGGGGCTGGAGAATGCGCCCGCCGCCTTCAACGGGATGCTGGCCGGGCGTAACTTCGGCAAGCTGATCATCAAGGTGGCCGAGGCCGGCTCGTGACGGAGCTGGGTGAGCGGCCGCAGGCGCAGGTCGGGCCGCTCGATCTGATCGCGTTCCTGTGTGAGCTGGCGATGCTCGTTCTCCTTGCCATGACCGGGGTCGCCGCGACGGATTCACTGCTCGGTCGGGTGCTCGCGGCGGTCGCGTTGCCGGCCGCGGCGGCGGGGATCTGGTCTGTCTGGATGGCACCGACGTCCCGCCGCAGGCTTGCCAATCCGTCCCGGCTCTACGCGCAGGTCACGTTGTTCGCGGTGGTCGGGACAACTGTCGGGTTGTTCCTCGGCTGGCTGGTCGGCGCGGCCTTCTTCGTGGTGTCCGCGGTCGTGTTCGCAGAATTGTGCAGGCGGGAGCGGCGCACCGCATAGGACCACCGTCGAACCGGTTGTTCTCGGCAGGGCCTCTACTTGCTGTCGCGGAAAACCGGCTCCCGGTTCTCGCCGGGCCAGGGTGGCCTCCTCGAAGTTGTCGGTCATCAGCCGGATCATCAACACTTCGGCACGCTGATCATCAAGGTCGCGTGACCGCAGTTCTTGACCTGAACCGCGGTTGAGGTCATAGCGTCGCGGGTGCATCGCACCGACGACGGGAGCCCCCATGACCGCGACAGCGTCCGCCCTCACACCCGCTCAGATCGAGTACCTCGGCAGCCAGCGGCTCGGCCGTCTCGCGACGGTCGATCGTCGGGGCGCCCCGCAGAACAACCCGGTGGGATATCGGTACAACGCCGAGCTCGGCACCATCGACATCGGCGGCCACAACCTCGGCGCGAGCAGGAAGTTCCGCAACCTCGCGGGCAACGACCGGGTGGCCTTCGTCGTCGACGACCTCGCGTCGATCCAGCCGTGGGTGGTGCGGTGCATCGAGATCCGCGGCAGGGCGGAGGCATTGACGGACGTGGAGCCGTGGGGGAGGGGGATGTCGCCGGAGCTGATCCGCATCCACCCCGACCGGGTGATCGCATTCGGGCTTGACTCCGGCGCGGGCGCCTGAACTATTTGCTGTCGCGGAACACCGGATCCCGCTTCTCGCGCCGGGCCAGGGTGGCCTCTTCGAAGTTGTCGGTCATCAGCCGGATCATCAACTGACCCAGGCCTTCCTGGTTCATGTGTTGCGCCATCGAGGAGGCGTCCAGGCTCGACCAGAGGGTGCGCTTGGTGAGCTCGACGCCGGGCCGGGAGAAGGCCGCGATCCGCGTCGCCAGGTCGAAGCACTCCTCGAGCAGGTCCTTGCCGTCGACGACGCGGGAGACGAGCCCGATCCGCTCCGCCTCCGCGGCATCGATGTCCCGACCGGACAGCATGATCTCGAACGCGCGGGACGAGCCGATCGCGCGCGGCAGCAGGTAGCTCAGCCCGAGCTCGCTGGCGGTCAGTCCGTTGTTGATGCCCGCCGCCCGGAAGTACGCCTCCGGGGCGGCCATCCGGATGTCTGCGGCCAGCGACAGGCAGAAGCCGCCGCCGATCGCGGCGCCGTTGACCGCGGCGATCACCGGCTGATGCATCCGGCGGATCGCCAGCACCACGTCGTCGAGGATCTCCATGGCGCGCAACGCGATCGACGGACGGGTCAGGCCGTCGATGTGCGGGGGACTGCCCGCGGAGGCCTGGTCGGCGCCCGAGCAGAAGCCGTGGCCCGCGCCGGTGAGGACGACCGCGCGCACCGAGTTGTCGTTGCTGATCGCCTCGAGCGATTCCTTCAGCGGAACCATCACGTCGAACGCCATGGCGTTCATCCGCTCGGGGCGGTTGAGGGTCACCAGGGCCACGTTCTCGCGGGGCCGCTCGACGAGGACAAAACTCATGGCCGTTCTCCTGCTCGACGACGGACGTAGGTCGCGCCGACACTACGTCCTGCCTGGCCGCCGCGGAGCGGTTTCTGGCACCAGGTGCAGGATGTGCCCCGTGGAGGTGTCCACCCCGGCCCGACTCCTCCGGAAACGCGTCGTCCGATTCCCGCCAGCACCGAGTCCCGGGATTCAGCAGTCTGAATCAGGTGCTCACCGCACCACTTTCAGCAGATCTCCCGAAAGGACTCATCATGTCTTCGAGCCTGGACTCCAAGGTCTTCATCGTCACCGGCGGTACCTCCGGCATCGGCCTCGCGGTCGCCCGTCGGCTCACGGCGGAGGGCGCCGCGGTCGTGCTCGGCGCTCGCCGCCGGGATGTCGGTGCGGACGCCGCCGCGGGCATCCGCGCCGCGGGCGGCACCGCGATCTTCGTGCCCGCGGACGTGTCGGTGGAGGCGGACGCCGCGGCACTGGTCGACGCCGCGGTCGCCGAGTTCGGGCGGCTGGACGGGGCCTTCAACAACGCGGGCGGCGTCAACGCGTCCGGCCCGGTGTCCGGGATCGACGGGGCGGACTGGGACGCGGAGCTCGCGCAGAACGCCACCAGCGTCTTCCACTGCCTCAAGCACCAGATTCCCGCGCTCCTCGAGACCCGCGGGGCCATCGTCAACAACGCGTCCAACCTGGGTGCCGTCGGGCTGCCCGAGGTCGCGCCCTATGTCGCGGCCAAGCACGCCGTCGTCGGACTGACCCGGGCCGTCGCGCTGGAGGTCGCCGAGCGCGGAGTGCGGGTCAACGCCATCACCACCGGTGGGGTCGACACCCCGCTCTCCCGCGGATCGATGGCCCCCACCGACGAGGCGATGGCTCAGATCGCGGCCATGCACCCGGTGAACCGCGTCGCCCAGCCGGAGGAGATCGCGCCGTTCGTCGCGTTCCTGTTGAGCGAGGAGGCGTCGTTCGTGACCGGCGCCGCGCTCGCGATCGACGGGGGCTTCACGGCGCGCTGAGCGGAACCGGACGCGCGTGCGGACGCCTTGGCCTAGGCGTCCGCACGCCGCCTGCGCGCATTGAGCACCGAAAGGCCGGCGATCACGGCGAACAGCACGGCCGTGGAGATCAGCTGCTTGCGGGCGTCGGCGTCGGTCAGCATCAGCAGGATCAGGCCGCCGAGCGCGGCCAGGGTGAACCAGCTCAGGTAGGGGAAGCCCCACATCCGGAGGCTGAGCTTGCCCTCGGCCTCCAGCCGCGGTCGCAGCCGCAGCTGTGAGACCACGATGAAGATCCAGATCACCAGCAGCGCGGCGCCGACGGCGTTGAGCAGGATCGACAGCAGCGAGTCCGGCAGCAGCCAGTTCAAAAGCACGCTGACGAAGCCGAAGAACACCGAGAGCAGCACCGCGTTGGTGGGCACCCCCGTCTTGGACAGGCCGCCCAGCAGCGCCGGGCCGTCGCCGCGACGGGCGAGCGAATAGGCCATCCGGGAGGTGCCGTAGACGTTGGCGTTGAAGGCCGACAGCAGCGCAACCACGACCACCAGTTCCATGAAACCGGCCACGTAGGAGATGTGTGCCTGGTTCAGGACGGCCACGAAGGGACCGCTCTGCAGCTGCGGCGAGTTCCAGGGCAGCACCAGCACCATGATCGCGATCGAGCCGATGTAGAACACGCTGATGCGCCACACCACGCTGCGCACGGCCGTGGCGATCGAGTGCTCGGGGTCCTTCGACTCGGCCGCGGCGATCGTCACGATCTCGATGCCGCCGAATGCGAACGCGACCACGAGCAGGCCCGCGGCGATGCCCGCGAAGCCGTTCGGCATGAAGCCGCCCTGGCCGAACAGGTTCGTGAACCCGACCGGGTCGGTGTCCGGCAGCAGCCCGAAGACCAGCAGCACGCCGATCACCAGGAAGGCGATGATGACCGCGACCTTGATGGCGGCGAACCAGAACTCGAACTCACCGAAGTTGCTCACCTTGGCCAGGTTCACCACCGCGAAGAAGGTGACGAAGACCAGCGCGACCACCCACTGCGGCACCCCGGGCAGCCATCCGTGCACGATCGCCGAGGCCCCGGTGATCTCGGCGCCGAGCACCATGATCAGCATGAACCAGTACAGCCAGCCCATCGTGAAGCCGGCCCACTCGCCGATGCCGATGCGCGCGTAGTGGCTGAACGAGCCGCTGGCCGGGATCGCGGCGCCCATCTCGCCGAGCATCCGCATCACGAAGACCACGATGATGCCGGCGATGATGTACGAGATCAGCACGGCCGGGCCGGCCTTCGCGATCCCGACACCGGTGCCGAGGAACAACCCGGCGCCGATCGCGGAACCGAGGCCCATCATCGTCAGATGGCGGACCTTGAGCCCGTGCCCGAGGTGCGAGGTGTCGCCCTCCTCGGCGAGGGCTGTAGCGGTGTCCTGTGCTGGGTCGCTCGTCGTCATCGTCAGTCGTTCTTGTGCAACGCGGCGTTGAGCTCGACGCCGGTGCCCTTCCACGGCACCACCTCGACGGCGCCGGACACCGAGTTACGGCGGAACAAGATGTTGGACTGGCCGTTGAGCTCCTTGGCCTTGATCACCGTGCCGTCCGGGCCGGAGACCTTGGTGCCGGAGGTGATGTACAGACCCGCCTCGACCACGCAGTCGTCGCCGAGGGAGATGCCGAGGCCGGAGTTCGCGCCCAGCAGGCAGCGCTTGCCCACCGAGATGACCTCCTTGCCGCCGCCGGAGAGGGTGCCCATGATCGACGCGCCGCCACCGACATCGGAACCGTCGTCGACGACGACGCCCGCGGAGATGCGGCCCTCGACCATCGAGTTGCCGAGGGTGCCTGCGTTGAAGTTCACGAAGCCCTCGTGCATGACCGTGGTGCCGCTGGCCAGGTGCGCGCCGAGGCGGACCCGGTCTGCGTCGGCGATCCGGACGCCGGAGGGGACCACGTAGTCGACGAGGCGCGGGAACTTGTCGATGCCGTAGACGGTGACCTGGCCGCGGGCGCGCAGCTTGGCGCGTACCAGCTCGAAGCCGTCGACCGCGCAGGGGCCGAAGTTGGTCCACACCACGTTGGCGAGCAGGCCGAAGACGCCGTCGAGGTTGGCGCCGTGCGGCTGGACGAGACGGTGCGAGATCAGGTGCAGGCGCAGGTAGGCGTCGTGCGCGTCGACCGGCGCGGCGGCCAGATCGGCGATCGAGGTGCGCACCGCGACCTGCTTGACGCCGCGGGCCTCGTCGTCGCCGACCAGCGCGGCCAGCTCGGCCGGGATGTCGGCGCCCTCGAGCACGACGGTGCCCGTCTCGGCCACATCGCCCAGCGTGGGCTCCGGGTACCAGGTGTCGAGGACGACCCCGCCCGTGGTCACGTTTGCGATACCGACTGCCGTTGCTCCCTGAGTGCTCACGGGCAGTCAGGGTACCGGCTGGAGCAATTGAACCGTCACCCGCGCGCATCCCGTGCAAGGCTGAGCGCAGACCGTCGTACCGGCCGAATGGATGTGGGGACGCATGCGTGGAATCGGATTCGCCCGTTCGGTCAGGATCGCCGCGGCCGGCGCAGCGGTGGCCGCGGCCCTCTCGTTGCTGTCGACGCCGCAGGCGGGCGCCGCGCCGCTCTGCCCCGGCGCGAGGCAGGCGCCCGCGTTGGTCGGCCGGGTGCCGGGCGCGGCAATCGAGGGAGCTGCCGTCGACGGCGCGGGCCGGCTCTACCTCACGGACCTGCGCAGCAACCGGGTGCTCCGGATCGACCGGCCAGGCGCTCCGGCCGTGCCGTTCGCGACCCTGCCCGGCCCGATCGGCGGCGGCCTGGTCTTCGCGCCGGACGGCGCCCTGCTGGTCGGCTACGGCGATGCCCGCGTGTTCGTCGGCGACATCGCGCGGCCGGCGGGGATCGTCAGGATCGACGTCGGGACCGGCGCGGTGCACCCGTTCGCGTCGGGACTCTCCGCGGCGAACGGCCTGGCCGTGACCCGCGACGGCACCGTGTACGCCACCAACGACCTCGCATCGCTGGTCGGGCGGGTGCTGCCGAACGGTGTCGTGCAGCCCGACTGGGCAGTGCTGCCCAGCGCCAACGGCGCCGCGCTCAGCGCCGACGACCGCTATCTCTACGTGTCGCGGACCTTCGTGAATCCGGGCGTGAGCCGGATCCCGCTGGCGAACCCGGCCGCACCCGAGTCGCTGGTGGACTTCGGCAGCGGCGACGCCTTCGTCGCGCCCGACGGGCTGGTGCTGGACGCGGCGGGCCGTCCGATCGTGCCCACCGACATCAGCGGCGAGATCCTGCGGGTGGACGGGCCGAACCGGTACTGCGCCCTCGCCGGCGGCCTGCCGGGTTCCAGCGTGCTGACCTTCGGCAGCGGCGGCTCCGGGTTCTCCGAAGGCCGGCTGTTCCGCGCCGGTTTCGACGGCGACATCTACGAGATAGGCGCGTAGCGCCCGTGCGCGGTTGACGAGTCCCTGGACTCGCTTACCGCGCACGGGCGGCGGAGCCGCCTAGTCTGATCGGGTGACCCCGACGCCGCGCCTTGACCTGCACGCCGACCCGATCGAGCTCACCGCCGCGCTGGTCGACATCCCGAGCGTCTCCCATGACGAGGCACTGATCGCGGATGCGGTGGAGGCGGCGCTGCGGGAGCAGACCATCGGCTTCGAGGTGATCCGCAACGGCAACGCGGTGCTCGCCCGCACCGACCTGGGACTGCCGAGCCGGGTGATGCTGGCCGGCCACCTCGACACGGTGCCGATCGCCGACAACGTGCCGAGCACTCGCACCTTCGACCCCGTGCAGGGGGAGCTGCTGCACGGCTGCGGCACCGTCGACATGAAGTCCGGTGACGCGGTGTTCCTGCACCTGGCCGCGACGATCGAGGAACTCGCGCACGATCTGACGCTGGTGTTCTACGACTGCGAGGAGATCGCGGCCGTGCACAACGGCCTCGGCCGCATCGAGCGCGAGCTGCCGCAATGGCTGCAGGCCGACGTCGCGGTGCTCGGCGAACCGTCGGGCGGGTTCATCGAGGCCGGCTGCCAGGGCACCCTGCGGGTGCGGCTGACGACCTCCGGCACCCGTGCGCACTCGGCGCGATCCTGGCTGGGGGACAACGCGATCCACAAGTTCGGGCCGCTGCTGGCCAGGCTCGCCGACTACCAGGCGCGCTCGGTGGACATCGACGGCTGTGTCTACCGCGAGGGTCTGTCCGCGGTGCGCATCGCCGGGGGAGTGGCCGGGAACGTGGTGCCCGACGCCGCCGAGGTGGACGTGAACTTCCGGTTCGCACCCGACCGCAGCGTGGACCAGGCGATCGAGCACGTCAGGGAGGTGGTGGACGGACTCGGCCTCGGCTTCGAGGTGACGGACAGTTCGGCGGGGGCGCTTCCCGGTCTGGGTGCCCCGGCCGCCGCCGCGCTGATCGGAGCGGCGGGCGGACAGTTCCGCGCGAAGTACGGCTGGACCGATGTCGCCCGGTTCTCGGCGCTCGGCATCCCGGCCGTCAACTACGGCCCCGGCGACCCGAACCTCGCGCACAAGCGGGACGAGCACGTCCCGACCTCGCAGATCACCGAGGTCACCCGGGTGCTGCGCGGCTACCTCAGCACCTGACGTCTCACGCGGATGCGTCCGTCCCGTCGATCGCAGGCAGCCAGCGGTCGGCGAGCGACCGAACCCAGTCGGCCGCCGCGCGGGGGTCGTCCGGCGGAGCCTCGACGAGCACCAGTTCATCGACGCCCGCCCCGGCGAGCGCGGGGACGTCGCCGGGATCGACGTCGCGCAGCGCCACGGCCATCCGCAACTCGCCGGGGTCGCGCCCGACCGCGCGGCACAGTCCGCGGAGGGTGTCGATCCGTTCCGCGACCTGCTCCACGCCGGAGAGATTGAATCCGTACCACCCGTCGCCCCAGGTCGCGGCCCGTCGCAGCGCCGGGTCGCTGTTGCCGCCGACGACGATGGGGATGCGACGGTCGCGAACCGGTCTGGGATTGACCCGAACGGCGTCGAAGCTGACGAACTCGCCATCGAAGGAGGCGACGTCGTCCCGCCAGAGCGTCCGCATGGCCGCGACGTACTCGGCGGCGCGCGGGCCACGCCGAGCGAAGGGAACGCCGAGCGCGGCGAATTCCTCCTCGGACCAGCCGATGCCGACGCCGAGCGTCAACCGGCCAGCGCTCATCAGGTCCAGTGTCGCCGCCTGCTTGGCCAACAGCACGGGGTTGTGTTCGGGGAGAAGGAGTATGCCCGTCGCGATGTGGATCCTGCGCGTCGCCGCGGCGGCGAAGCTGAGCCCGATCATCGGGTCGAGCCAGTCCGCGACGGCGGGCACGGCGATCCTGCCGTCGTCGGCGTAGGGGTAGCGGGAGGTCGGACGGTCCACCATCACGACATGTTCGCCCGCCAAGAGCGTCGCGAAGCCGGAGTCGTCGGCGGCGACCGCGACGGCGTCGATCACCTCGCGGCGAGCGCCGGTGCCGATTCCCAGCGCGTGGAGCCCCAGACGCATCGGTCAATCGTGGCACACGCGAACCGGCGCCGCCGGTGGAACGCAGCCGGCCTCACCCAGGCGGTCGACGGGTGAGGCCGGCCGCGGTGACTAGCCGATGCTGAACGGCTGTCCCCACAGCGTGGTGCTGCTGGTGATGTTGTCGGTGCTCACCGAGACGGTGGCGTAGGACCGGGCCTGCGCGTAGCCGGCGCAGCCCTCGACGCCGATGGTGGAGTCGGCGTAGGTGACGCTGCCGCTCTTGCCCTTGAAGCTGTTGGCACCGCTGTGCATCTCGCCGCCGAAGCCGTCGGCCTTCTCGAGGTCGAGCAGTTTGACGTTCTTGGCCTGGCCGGGGCCGATGCTGACGGTGCCCGCGGTCTTGGCGGTCTGCTTGGCGCTCTCACCCTCCCAACCCGAGGACATCCCGGCGTCGGCGCCGCCCTTGCCGCCGAGTGTCAGCTGGCAGGCCACCACGTAGCCCGCGGTGATGCTGCCGCCCTTGGCATTCGGCCCGGTGACCTCGGCGCCGATCCGGCCGGACACCCATACATTGCGGTGCAGCGGGGTCGCGCCCATCGACGGCGAGATGTTGGCGCTTTCGCCGGTACGGGTGATCGTGACGACCGTGCCGTCGGCGAGGATCTCGGTGATGCTGCCGTCCGGCAAGGGGACGAAGGTTTCGGCATTGGCCGCACCCGCCGACAGGAAGCCGACCGCGACGGCCGTGGCCGCGCCGACAGCGGAGATCTGCAGCCCGTGACGCAGGCCGGTGTTGCTGGAGTTCATGATTTCCCTTGTCATCCGATGCTGAAGGGCTGGCCGTACAGGGTGGTCTTGGAGTAGTTGCCGCCGACGATCTCGACCACGGTGTAGGAGCGGGCCTGGGCGAAGCCGCCGCAGTTCTGGATCTCGAGCTGGGTGTCCTGGTACTGGACGGAGTACTTGCCGTTCTTCTTGATGTCCTTGCCGGAGACGCCGACGAACTTGACCTGGCCGGCCGAGACCGGGACGGTCAACGACCCCGAGACTGACGGGCCCGTGAGGTCCATCGAGGCGCCGATGGACCCACCGAGGCCGGTGATGTCGACCTGGCAGCCCACGATGTAGCCCGTGCTGATCCGCGAGACCCCGTGCGTGGACGAGTTGTTGGTGCCCTTGTCGTTGGTCGCACCGTTCGAGGGGCCGGCCTCTGTTTCCTTGGTGATGCCGGTGACATCGGCGGTGACCGTGCCCGAGACCCACGCGGTGCGGCCGGCACCGTTGGCGGCCAGCGACGGCGAGATCAGGGCGCTCTCGCCGGTGCGGGAGACGACAGCTCCCGGCCCGGCCTTCTGCCCGTCCGGCAGCGGCACAAACGTGTCGGCATGCGCCGCACCGGTCGACATCAGGCCGATCGCGACCGCGGCGACCGCGGTTGCGCCCGCCATGCGGGCGCCGCGCACCACGGACATGTTCTTCACGCTCAAAGCAATCCCCTCACAAGGAATCTCGACCGGGCAACTCGGGTGACCGAGGCGGGCGGGGACATATCGTTGCCACCGCGAACAAGAAGTTAGCGAAGGCTAAACTACTTTGCAATCGCTTGCTGTGGCGTTTACCCAGTGAAATGGGTCACCCGCGTCGGGATAGCCTTGCTCGCATGGCACCCGACAAGACGCCCGGCCGGGCCGCGAAGCAGAACACCTCGAAGCGGGGCAGTGCCTCGGTCAAGCACCGCGGACCGATCCTGCTCCGCCGCGATCGCAAGGTGGAGACGACAACCACCGATTCGAGGCTGCTCGACCAGCGTGGGCCGACCGACTGGGTGCACACCGATCCGTGGCGGGTGCTGCGGATCCAGAGCGAGTTCGTCGAGGGCTTCGGAGCGCTCGCGGAGGTGCCGCGCGCGGTGACGGTCTTCGGCTCCGCGCGAACCGGGTCCGATCACCCCGAGTACACCGCGGGCCGTGACCTCGGTGCCGCACTGGCCGAGGCCGGGTACGCGGTTATCACCGGGGGCGGCCCCGGCGTGATGGAGGCCGCGAACCGTGGTGCCAGCGAGTCGGGCGGTTACTCGATCGGTCTCGGCATCGAGCTGCCGTTCGAGCAGGGCCTCAACGAGTGGGTCGACCTCGGCATCAACTTCCGCTACTTCTTCGCCCGCAAGACCATGTTCGTCAAGTACTCGCAGGCCTTCATCTGTCTGCCGGGCGGCTTCGGCACCCTCGACGAACTGTTCGAGGCGCTGACCCTTGTGCAGACCCGCAAGGTCACCCGGTTCCCCATCGTGCTGTTCGGCACCCAGTACTGGTCCGGCCTGCTCGAGTGGATCAAGACGACGCTGGTGGAGAGCGGCAAGATCTCCGAGAGCGACGTCGAACTGCTGCACGTGACCGACAGCGTCGAGGAGGCCGTGCGCATCGTCGTCGAGTCGCAGCACGGCGTCGACGCCGCCGAGCTGATGGGAACCGAGGAGGAGTGGTGATCTTCCCGATCCGCACCATCTGTGTGTACTGCGCCTCCGGGCCGGTCGACGATTCGTACCTTGCGCTCGCGGCGGAACTGGGCACCGAGATCGGCCGGCGGGGGCTGCGGTTGGTCTCGGGCGGCGGCAACGTCTCGATGATGGGCGCGGTGGCAAGGGCCACCCGCGAGGCCGGCGGCTGGACCATCGGCGTCATCCCGAAGGCGTTGGTGCACAGGGAGGTCGCCGATACCGATGCCGACGAACTGATCGTCACCGACACGATGCGTCAGCGGAAGCAGATCATGGAGGACCGGGCCGACGCCTTCATCACCCTGCCCGGTGGGATCGGCACGCTCGAGGAGCTCTTCGAGACCTGGACTGCGGGCTACCTGGGCATGCATGCCAAGCCGGTGGTCCTGCTCGACCCGGTCGGCCACTACTCGGGGCTCCTGAGCTGGCTGGACGGACTGCGTGACGGCGGCTTCGTGCAGCAGCGGGCCCTCGACGGGCTGCTGGTGACGTCCGGGGTCGGCGAGGCGCTCGACGCCTGCACCACCCCGTGATCGTCGGTGCCTGCATGTCACTATGAAGCCCATGACCGAACCCCACGTCGCGGCCTCGCCGACCCTGTGCGGCAAGCCGGTGGCGACCGATCGGGCCCTGGTGATGGCGATCGTCAACCGCACCCCGGATTCGTTCTACGACAAGGGCGCCACCTTCACCGATGAGGCGGCCATGGCGGCCGTCCACCGGGCGGTCGACGAGGGTGCGGACCTGGTCGACATCGGCGGCGTCAAGGCGGGCCCGGGAGACGAGGTGGACACCGCCGAGGAGATCCGCCGGGTGGTGCCGTTCGTGGAGGCGATCCGCGGCCGGTACCCGGACCTGCTGATCTCCGTGGACACCTGGCGCGGCCCCGTCGCCCGGCTGGCCTGTGGTGCGGGCGCCGACCTGATCAACGACACCTGGTCCGGTGCCGATCCGACGCTGGTGGAGGTCGCGGCCGAACTGGGCGCCGGATACGTCTGCTCGCACACCGGCGGCGCCGTGCCCCGGACCCGGCCGCACCGGGTCCGCTACACGGACGTGGTCGCGGATGTGGTCGACGAGGTGGTGACGGCTGCGCAGCGGGCGCGCGATCTCGGCGTTCCAGCCGACGGGATCCTCATCGATCCGACCCACGATTTCGGCAAAAACACCTTCCACGGGCTCGAGTTGTTGCGGCGCGTGGACGTTCTTGTAAACACCGGGTGGCCTGTCCTGATGGCACTGAGCAACAAGGATTTTATCGGGGAGACTCTAGGTGTAGAACTCGCCGAGCGGTTGGAGGGTACGTTGGCAGCGACAGCATTGGCAGCCGCAGAAGGTGCCCGAGTCTTCAGGGTCCACGAGGTCGCATCCACCAGACGAGTGGTCGACATGGTCGCCGCGATCATCGGCACCAGGGCGCCGGCCCGCACGGTCAGGGGGCTGGCATGAGGACGAGCACGAGCGGTGAGCGTGTCTGGTCGGAGGCGAACAGCTGGGACCATCCGGCGTGGAGCATCGCCGACCTGATCGCGGCGAAGGCAGGCCGGACGGTGTCCGTCGTGCTGCCCGCACTGAACGAGGAGAAGACGGTCTCCGCGGTGGTGGACACCATCCATCCGCTGCTCGGCAGCCTGGTGGACGAGCTGATCGTGCTCGACTCCGGGTCGACCGACGAGACCGCGGAACGGGCCGCCGCCGCGGGGGCCACCGTGGTCAGTCGCGAGCAGGCGGTGCCCGGCCTCGCGCCGGTCCCCGGCAAGGGCGAGGTGCTCTGGCGCTCGATCGCGGCGAGTACGGGCGACCTGATCGCCTTCGTCGATTCCGATCTGATCAACCCCGACCCGGAGTTCGTGCCGAAGTTGCTCGGCCCGCTGCTGACGGTCGACGGCATCCACCTCGTGAAGGGGTACTACCGGCGGCCGCTGCGGGTCAGCGGGACCGAGGATGCGAACGGCGGCGGCAGGGTCACCGAGTTGGTCGCGCGACCGCTGCTGGCGGCGATGCGGCCCGAGCTGACCTCGGTGCTGCAACCCCTCGGCGGTGAGTACGCGGGGACGAGGGAGCTGTTGTCCGCGGTCCCGTTCGCGCCCGGGTACGGGGTGGAGATCGGGCTGCTGCTCGACACCTACGACCGGCTCGGGCTCAGCGCCATCGGCCAGGTGAACCTGGGGGTGCGCAAGCACCGCAACCGGCCGCTGGTCGAGCTCGGCGTGATGAGCAGGCAGATCATCGGCACCATGCTCCGCCGGTGCGGCATCGAGGATTCCGGAGCGGGGCTGACGCAGTTCCTGGCCGAGGGTGACTCGTTCGTGCCGGTGACCACCGAGGTGTCGCTGGCGGACCGGCCGCCGATGAACACGCTCAGGCCATAAGGCAGGCGGGTCACCGGGTTGCGGCGCATGTCGGACCGCCGTGACAGGATCGGATCATGTTCACGGTGCTGCTCTATCTGCTGATCATGGCGCTGGTCGGTGGGCTGTTGTTCCTGGCCGCCTCCGCGGTGTTCGGGCGCGGTGAGGAGATGGCCCCGCTGCCGCCGGGGACCACCGCCACCATGCTCCCGGCCGAGGACGTCACCGGGGCCGACGTCCGCGCGCTGCGGTTCCAGCAGACCGTGCGCGGATACAAGGCCGCCGAGGTGGATTGGGCACTGGATCGGCTGGGTCGCGAGATCGATTCGCTGCGGGGCGAATTGGCGAGCCTGCGCGAGGCGCCGGTTCCCGGGCCGGAGAAGCCATGAGCGAGGACGCGTCCTACGACGGCCGGACCCGGTGCCCGTGGGCGGTCGACGGGTCGGGATCGCGGATCTACCGCGACTACCACGACGAGGAATGGGGCGTGCCCCTGAGAGGTCGAGACGAGCTCTTCGAGCGGTTGTGCCTGGAGGCCTTCCAGTCGGGGCTGTCCTGGATCACCGTGCTCCGCAAGCGGGAGGCCTTCCGCTCCGCGTTCGCGGGGTTCGACGTCGAGGCGGTGGCCGCGTTCGGAGCCGACGACGTCGAGCGGCTGCTCGGCGATCCTGGGATCGTCCGCAATCGGGCGAAGATCGAGGCCTGCGTCGCGAACGCGGGGGCCGTGCTCGAGATGCCGGACACCGATCTCGACTCGTTGCTCTGGTCGTTCGCACCCGAGCCACGCCCGAGCCGGTTACGGACCGTCGACGAGGTGCCCGCGGTGACCGCGGAATCGACGGCCATGGCCAAGGAACTCAAGCGTCGGGGGTTCAAGTTTGTGGGCCCCACCACGGCATATGCCCTGATGCAGGCGACCGGGATGGTCGACGATCACCTGCTCGATTGCTGGGTCGGGGTGAGCCGCTGAGCCCGGTTTCCGGTCCGCATTCGATCGGAAACGAGACTCAGGTTCCCGGCATTCCTTGCAATAGGGAAGAATGGCACATGTGATCCCCGACAACAGCTGTCGGGGTACCGACGGTAAGCCTAGGCGCAGAGCTTGTCAGCGCAGATCTGGAGGGAGCAGGTAATGGCGGCCATGAAGCCCCGGACCGGTGACGGTCCCCTCGAAGCCACCAAGGAAGGGCGAGGAATCGTCATGCGGGTTCCGCTCGAGGGTGGAGGTCGGCTCGTCGTCGAGCTGACCCCGGAAGAAGCCGCCGCGCTCGGAGACGAGCTGAAGGGCGTCACCAGCTAACTCCTCGCAAGGTTCGGTGCGGCGCACGTTGCCGGACGCGAACCTTCAGGCATACGGCCCCGCTTGCCACCTCGGCTCGCGGGGTCTTTGCGGTGCAATCGACAGAGAGGCGGACCGATGCTGGCCGAGGTCGTCGGGCTGCTCGCCTGCCCACACTGCGGCGGCGGACTGGACGTCGCCGACCGCACCCTGCTGTGCGAACAGGGACACAGCTTCGACATCGCCAGGCAGGGCTACGTCAGCCTGCTGTCCGGGGCCGCGAAGTTCACCGGCGACAGCGCCGAGATGATCGCGGCCCGTGCTCGATTCCTCGACAGCCACCATTTCGACCCGCTGATGGACGCGGTGGCGCGCGCGTGCGCCACCGCTGTCCCGGTGGACCCGGCGGTGCTCGAGGTCGGCGCGGGCACCGGGCATTACCTCGCCGCCGTCCTCGACGCGCTGCCCGCCGCGCGGGGTATCGGTGTCGACGTCTCCAAGGCCGCCGCGCGATGGCTCGCCCGCAGCCATCCCCGGGCGGGCTCGGTGGTCGCCGACATCTGGACCCAGCTGCCGGTCCGCGCGCACGCCCTCAGCCATGTGCTGTCGATCTTCGCCCCGCGCAACGCCGCGGAATTGCGCCGGGTGCTGCGGCCGGACGGAACGCTGATCATGCTGACCCCGACGGATCGGCACCTGCGTGAACTCGTGGACCTGCTCGGCCTGGTTCGGGTGGACGAGAACAAGACGGTGCGCCTCGGCGCCAGCATGTCCGGGTACTTCGAGCGGGCCGACCGGGTCGCCGTCGAGTACCCGATGACACTCTCGCGCACCGATGTCGACAGCCTGATCGCGATGGGCCCGTCGGCGCGTCACCTCGGCGACGAGGCGCGAGCGCAGCGTATCGCCCGGCTGCCCGAGACCTCGACGGTGACGGCCTCTGTCACGATCAGTAGCTACCGCCCGGTCCCTGCGGCGGGCTGACGCCCGGTGTAGCCCTCGCTCGCGGCCTGGTAGACCGCGAGGGTCTGCTTGGCGATCTCCTCCCAGGAGAACTCGGCAATCGCCCGTGCCCGGCCCGCCCGGCCCATCGCGGCCGCGCGGTCGCGGTCGGAGGCGACGGTGTTGACCGCCGTGGCCAGCGCATGCTCGAACGCCTCCGGCTCGTAGGAGTTGTAGTGCACCAGCGTCCCGGTCACGCCGTCCTCGACCACCTCGGGAATGCCGCCGACGTCCGAGGCCACCACCGCGGTCTCGGTGGCCATCGCCTCCAGGTTCACGATGCCGAGCGGCTCGTACACCGAGGGGCACACGAACACCGTTGCCGCGGACAGGATCTCCCGGACCTGCGCGGTGGGCAACATCTCCCTGACCCAGAACACGTTGCGCCGTGCCTCGGACAGCTTCGCGACCGCCCGCTCGGTCTCCTCGGCGATCTCCGCGGTGTCGGGCGCGCCGGCGCACAGCACCAGCTGCACGTCCGGGTCGAAGTCGTGGGCCGCCGCGATCAGGTGGCCGACCCCCTTCTGCCGGGTGATCCGGCCGACGAACGCCGCGATGGGAGCGTCCGGGTCGACGCCCAGATTGCGCAGGACCGAGGTCGGGCGTTCGCCGCCGAAGTCCGGGTACCAGACATCGGTGTCAATCCCGTTGCGCACCACGTGCACTCGATCCGGATTGACGAAGGGATAGGCGTCGAGCAGGTCGAGGCGCATGCCGGCGCTGACAGCGATGATGGCGTCGGCGTACTCGACCGCGTTGCGTTCGGACCAGGAGGAGATGCGGTAGCCGCCGCCGAGCTGCTCGGCCTTCCACGGGCGCCGGGGCTCGAGCGAGTGCGCGGTCATGATGTGCGGCACCCCGTAGAGCTCGCCTGCGAGGTGACCCGCCAGGCCGGTGTACCAGGTGTGTGAGTGCACCACGTCGGCCGCGCCCGCCGCCTGCGCCATCCGCAGCTGCGCCGACAGCATGGTCAGCGCGGGATTGGAGCCGGCCAGAGCGGGATCGGGCCGGTGCACGATGGCGCCCTCGCGGGGCTCGCCCATGCAGTGCACCTCGACATCGCAGAGTCGCGTGAGCTGGGCCACGAGCTCGGTGACGTGGACCCCCGCGCCACCGTAGATCTCCGGGGGGTACTCCCTGGTCATCATCGCAACCCGCACGCGATAAACGTAGCCGCCGAGCCGACTTGGGGCTACCGCTGGCGGGGGTCAGGCGCGGCCGATAGGTTGACAGGGTGAGGAGCCAGCCGCATGTGCTCGGAATCGTGCTCGCCGGAGGCGAAGGGAAACGTCTGTACCCCTTGACCGCTGACCGGGCCAAGCCGGCGGTGCCGTTCGGCGGGGCCTACCGCCTGATCGACTTCGTACTCAGCAACCTGGTCAACGCCGGCTATCTCCGGATCTGTGTGCTGACCCAGTACAAGTCGCATTCCCTCGACCGCCACATCTCGCAGACGTGGCGGCTGTCGGGTTTTGCGGGGGAGTACATCACCCCTGTCCCGGCACAGCAGCGGCTCGGCCCGCGCTGGTACACCGGCAGCGCGGACGCGATCTTCCAGTCGCTCAACCTGGTCTACGACGAGGACCCCGAGTACATCGTGGTGTTCGGCGCCGACCATGTGTACCGGATGGATCCCGAGCAGATGGTCCAGCACCACATCGACTCGGGCGCGGGGGTCACCGTGGCCGGGATCCGGGTGCCGCGCAGCGAGGCGTTCGCGTTCGGCTGCATCGACAGCGACGAGTCGGGCCGGATCACCCAGTTCCTGGAGAAGCCGGCGCATCCGCCCGGCACCCCGGACGACCCGAACGCGACGTTCGCGTCGATGGGCAACTACGTGTTCACCACGAAGGTGCTGGTGGACGCCATCCGCGCCGACTCGGAGAACTCGGACTCCGACCACGACATGGGCGGCGACATCATCCCGGCGCTGGTCGCCGCGGGGATGGCCAATGTCTACGACTTCAAGGACAACGTGGTGCCCGGCGCCACCGACCGGGACCGGGGGTACTGGCGGGACGTCGGCACCCTCGACGCGTTCTACGAGGCACACATGGACCTGGTGTCCGTGCACCCGGTGTTCAACCTCTACAACCGGCGCTGGCCGATCCGCGGCGCGGCGGAGAACCTGGCGCCCGCCAAGTTCGTGCAGGGTGGGCTCGCCCAGGAATCGGTGGTGGGCGCCGGCTGCATCCTGTCCGCCGCGACCGTGCGCAACTCCGTGCTCAGCTCCAACGTGATGGTCGACGACGGCGCCACCGTCGAGGGCAGCGTGTTGATGCCGGGCGTGCGCGTCGGCAAGGGCGCGGTGGTGCGGCACGCGATCCTGGACAAGAACGTGGTGGTCGGCGAGGGCGAGATCATCGGCGTCGACCTCGAGCGCGACCGGCAGCGGTTCGCGATCAGCCCCGGTGGTGTCGTCGCGATCGGCAAGGGCGTCTGGATCTAGGGCATCTCTCCCAATCGCGTCGTCCCGGTCGGGTAACGGTTCGATGCGCCGGTTCGCCGCGGCGTCTCGGGTGAGTAACGAGATCTTCGTCCGCAATCCATGAACCCCGTCTGCCTGGTCTAATGGAATGCTCAGAGACAGAATAGATTTCGACAGCGAGTACGCCCTAACCCAAGATCCGCCGGCCACCCGTACCGGTCAGTCGTACACGCGCGCGGGGGCCCAGAGTTTCGGGACGCGCGATGAGCGAAGCAGTGCTGGGGCTCTCCGTGAGCAGAAGCGAGCCGGCGCAACCCCGCCTCGAGCCGGTGCAGCGAATCGACATCGAGGCAGGCGGCGGTCGCATCGTTCTCCGCGGGCTGCTCGCGATTGCGACGTTGAAACCTGCGCAGGCCGCGCTGCTCGTCACCGATGTGATCGAACAGCTCGAGCTGGTGCGGAGCCGGGACGGCTACCCGATCCTCCGCGACCAGGCGGTGACGGTATCCGACCGGGGACAGCTCGCGATCGATCGCACCGGGAGTGCGGCGTCCTGGCACGACGTGCAGGATGCGGTGGCGAGTCTGCTTCGAAGCATCGCGACGAACTGTCGTGATCGCGCGCTCGCCGACCGGCTGGACGAATCTATCGACCGAACAACAGATCTGGCCGACCTGGCCCGCGGGGTTCGCGGCGCGGTCGCACCGTCGCTCGACCCCTCCACGGTGGGAAGGACGCGGTGTCAGCTCGCGGAGCTCGTCTCGGCGACAAGGGGACGGACGCTCTCGGACGATCGGGTGGTCACGGACCGCGCGAACTCGCAGAGCCTGCCGGCCCCGGCGGTCGGATCGTCGCTCGCCCCGAAGGGCTGGTATCCACCCATCGGGAATCCGTGGCATCGGCGACGGAGACGGCTGTCGCGTCGCCGGGGTGTGCTCGTCCTGATGACGATCCTGTTGCTCGTCGGGGCAGTGTGGGTAGCGCCCGGTGCGTGGTCGGAGCTGCGCCGGGGCTGGGATACCGTTCTCCATCCGGTGAATCCGTCGGAGCAGAATCACATCAGTCCGGTCTCGCCGCCGCCACCCGCGCCCGAAGCCGACCAGGAGACCTCGCCGACCGCGCAAGGAACCGCCGAGGCGGGTCCGGTTCGTACCGGTCTTCCTGGCAGCGCGGGGCCGATCACCCGGGTCACCGCCACCTTCGCCAACGGCGAATGCTCGACGGGACAACCGTGCACCATGCGGGTCGACGTCCACGTCGATCCCGCGGCGAACGTCGGAGCGGTGACCTGGCACGTGAGCGTGTACGACCGATGCTCCGGAGCCGTCCATCCGGGCAATGACGTCACGATGCCCGTGCCGCCGGGTGGGCAGCAGGTGTACGGCATCGCCAGCGTCGTCCTGCCGCACGCCCCCGCGCTCGCCGTCGCCGGGCTGACCAGCGCCCCGGCGGCAGCCGCGTCGGAGCCGGCATTCGTGCCCGCCGAGAACGCAACCTGCTGAGGCGTGGTCGCATGCAGGCGCACCAGCGAGAATCCGATCCCTGGCTCGTCGGGGCGGCGATCACCCTCGTCGTTCTCGGCCTGCTCAACCTGATCTCGACAGGGAAGTCGACGGACGCGGTGCGCCACGCACTCTTCGCCGCCGTCGGCCTCGGTGCGATGTACGCGATCTCGCGCCTGCGGCCCAGCAACCTCCGACGATTCGGCTGGACGTTGTTCGCCGCCTCGGTTGTCCTGCTCGCGGCGGTGCCACTCATCGGGGTCGCGACCAAGGGTGCCCAGCGCTGGCTGAACTTCGGCCTGTTCACCGTTCAACCCTCCGAGCTCGCCAAGTTGGCACTGGTACTTGTCCCCGCGGCGATCTTGGCGGGTGGGTACACCCTCGGCCGGTTCGCAGCGACCCTGTTGATCTCGAGTGTGCCGATCGGCCTGGTCGCGCTGCAGCCCGACCTGTCGACCGCCGTGGTGCTCGCCTCGACCGTGATACTCATGCTGATCCTGGCCAGGGTGCCGCTGCTGCCACTGCTCCCGCTGTTCGCGCTCGGGATCGCTTCGTTGCCCCTTGCCGTGCTGTTTCTCCGGCCCTACCAGCTCGAGCGCATTCACGTGTTCCTCTCGAGCAACGCCGACCCGCAGGGGTCGGGTTGGGCTGCGTTGCAGGCGGACATCGCGATCGGCAGCGGCGGCTGGTTCGGTCTGGGGCGTGAACCGTTCTACGACCTGAGGGCCGAGTACCTTCCCGAATCGGCGCACGACCTCGCCTTCGCGAGCCTCGTGTACGGATGGGGTCTGTTCGCCGGTCTGGCAGTCGTGATCGCCACGATGGTCATCGTGTGGCGAGCCGCGCTGGCCGCCCGAACGGCGCGGACCCGGGAAGCTGCCCTCGTCGCAGCCGGGATCGGTGGGCTGTTCGGAGTGCAGGCCGTGGTCTCGATCGCTCAGAGCCTGTCGCTTCTGCCACACACCGGCATGCCGATCCCGCTGTTCAGCTACGGGGGCACGGCCGCAATCCTCGGATTCGTTGCGATCGGGCTGGTGCTCGCGATCCGCCGCGACGGCGTCACGCGTCCCCTGTGGGCCACCGAGTCCAGACGGCGCCGCCTACCCCGAGGAGTGTCGGCAGGCGCCGTCACCGTCACGGCGATGCTCCTCGTGCTGTCGGTGTTCGCGTGGCAGCTGCAGAGCGGCCGGGGTGTGGAGTTTCGCGCGATGAGCGACCGGCAGATGGAGCGTTGCATCCGCCTACCCGCCGAGCGGGGTCACATCCTCGACCGCAACGGCGAGCCGCTCGCGTACAACGTCCCCGAATACGCCGTTGCGGTGGTTGCCCGAATGTTCGATCGCGACGACGGGCCCGTGCGCGCCGAACTGGCCGCGCTGCTCGGCGTCGCGCCGGAACAGCTGGCGGCGACCCTGGAGAGCGGCGGCGACGAGTTGGAGGTCGTTCTTGGACGGGTGACGCCCGAGCAGGCTCGGCGAATCGTGGACGCCCAGATCCCGTGGGTGCTCGTGTACCCGACCGGGCGCAGGCACTACACGGACGGAGCATCGCTGGCATCCATCCTCGGGCACGTCGGGCTCGCGGACCCGCAGGACATGGAACGCTGGCCACAACTTGCCCTCGGATCACGGGTCGGCAAAGCGGGACTCGAAAAGCGGTACGACGCGCTGCTCCGCGGCACCGACGGCAGGCAGTGCATGTACGTCGCTCCCTCTGGGCGTCTGGTGGCCACCGGCGAGCGGGTGGACCCGGTGCGAGGACACGACCTGCGGTTGCACCTCGACATGGGGCTGCAGCGGCTCGCGACCGACGCGCTGACCGACGCGGTGCGCACCAGCGGGGGCGACATGGGCGCGGCGATCGTGATGGACGCCCGCACCGGGGCGGTGTTGACGCTGGCCAGCGTGCCCGGATTCGACAACAACCTCTACGGCCCTCCGGTCGACACGGTCGCGCTGGCGGCACAAACCGAGGGGCCCGGGCCGGGACGGATGCTCAACCACGCCGCCCAGTCCGCGGCCCCGCCGGGCTCGACCTTCAAGATCGTCGTCGCGGCGGCGAATGCGAAGTACAACGTGCTGTCGCCGGACGCCGTACTCGCAGGCGGTGCGTCATACACCTATGGAGGGCACACATTCGCGAACTGGCAGCCGATGGGACCGAACAGTTTGATCGGGGCGATCCAGTGGTCGGATAACGTCTACTTCTACCAGCTCGCCGAGCTCCTCGGCCCCGAGCGAATCGCGGCGACCGCTACGGAGCTCGGGGTGGGTGAGGAATCGGGGATCGACCTGCCGGGCGAGTCCGCGGGTTTCCTTGGCACACCGGAGAACGTCGCCAGCATCGGGGGAACCTGGTATCCGGGGTCGACCCTGCTGATGGGTATCGGTCAGGGCACCGTAAGCGCGACTCCGGTGCAGTTGGCGCGCTGGACGTCGGGCATCGCCACGGGCTCGACGGTGACACCGCAGCTCGCCGCGGCGTACGGGCCGGACGCCTTGCCCATTCCCACCGCGGAGCCCCGTCGACTGTCCTTCGCGGACCAACTCGGCCCCGTGCGAGCGGGGATGCGGGCATCTGCCGCAGCCGGTACCGCCGGGCAGCTGGCCACCTTGCCGGTCGCGGCGGGCGCCAAGACCGGAACGGCGGAGGATCCGTCGGCGCCAGGGAAGGGCCTCAATGCTTGGTTCTCCGCGGTGGTGCCCTTCGACGCTCCCGAGATCGTGGTCTCGGTGCTGGTCCGTGGCGGTGGTTTCGGATCGGCGACATCCGGGCCCGTCGCAAAGAAACTCCTCGAGCGTTACCTCGCGCAACCCCGGGCGGTGCCGAACCGCTGATCCCGTGCCCGCACGAGGCTATCGCCGCCGAGCGGATCAGGGCGGATCAGTCGCTGTAGGCGGCAACGACTTCGGGGTGGTCGAGACAAGCAGTTGCACCTTCGGCGACGCAGGTCAGCGGGCGCTCGGCCGTCTTCACCGGGAGCCCGAAGGACTCTTCGAGCAGCTGCGACAGGCCGCGCAGAAGCGACCCACCGCCGAGCACCAGGAGTCCCTCCGACATCACGTCACCGATCGCCTGCGCGGGAATGTCCTCCAGGCACTCGGCCAGTGTCTGCACGATCCCAATTGCGGTCGGGCGCAGCGCATCCACGATCTCCTCGGTCTCGAGTGTGACCAGACGTGCCCGGCCGGTCACGGCGTCGCGGCCCTCGACGACGAGCGACTGCCCCTCGGCAGTCTCGGGCGCACCGACCTTCACCCGCTCGGCGGTGAGCTCGCCGACGATGATGTTGTGCTCGGTCCGCAGGTAGTGAGACAGTGCGTTGGTCAGTTCATCCCCCGCGAGTCGGCAACTGCGATGCGAGAGCATGCCACCGAAACAGAATGCGGTGACTTCCGAAGTGCCGCCGCCGATGTCGACGACGAGGTGGGCGCGGGGTTCGAGCGGGTTGATCCCGCAGCCGAGTGCCCCCGCGACCGGTTCCGGGATAAGCCCGACCTTGCGCAGACCGGCCTCGTGCCCGACCTCGAGCAGTGCCCGACGCTCGAGCGAGGTGGCGCCAGCAGGAACAGCGAAGACGCCCTTCGGCCGCAGACCGTAGTGCCTAATCGGGGCCGCGCGCTTGATGACGGCCGTGACGAATGCCCTGGCCGACTCGAGGTCGACGATCACCCCATCGCGCATCGGACGAACGGGCGTGACCCCCACTGGATTGCGGCCGACCAGGTCCCGCGCGTCGATGCCGATCGAGAGAGCGTGGTGCGGTTCCTTTTCTCGAACCAGCATGAACGATGGCTCGTTCAGGACGATGCCGTCTTCGGGGGTGCCGACGACAGTGTTGGTGGTTCCGAGATCGATACCAAGTCCGCTCACGTCGGCCTCCGAGAGGTGTTCCAGCGAGATGATTTGATCGTACGCAGCGGCCCCGACGTTCGGTCGATATCGCGCTGACTCGTCGAAGATCTCGCGAAACTGGTCCATCCCGGTGGCGTCGTCGCCGTCGGCGAGGGCCACCCGGATCTAGCCGGCGGTCGCGCGCACCGGCTCGGTGGACCTCATCAACTCGGCCCAGGACTCGACGTTCGGGTGGCGCTTGAGCAGTGCCCGGCGCTGACGCTCGGTCATCCCGCCCCAGACACCGAACTCCACGCGGTTGTCGAGGGCCTCGGCGCCGCACTGGACGATGACGGGGCACCGGCGGCACGCGGCGGCCGCCTCGCGTTGGGCGGCGCCGCGAACGAACATCTGATCGGGGTGCTCGGCGCGGCACAGCGCACGCTCCACCCAGGCGTGCGGCAGGGCGAGGCGTGGGTAGTCGCAGTCGGCGGGGGCGAAGCCCCCCGACTCCGGTCGGGGGCGGTCTGAGCAGATCACGAGCTCTCATGCTGCCCCGGATCCGGCCCGCGCGATGGACAGTTGACCGGAAGTTGGTCAACTGTCCATCTCGGGGTAACGGTGCGGCTCCGGCGGGCCCCGGGAGCCGGGAGCCGGGAGCCGGGCGAACCTACTGCCGGAGGTCGCGCCGTCGGAACGCGATCAGGCCGGCGACGAGCAGCGCCGCATCGATCACCAGGAGCCACACCAGAGGGGTGGCCTCGAATTCCGCGCCGGGCAACTTGGGTGTGTGGCTGAAGGGTTGGAGGCCCTGCACCCACTGCGGGACGCCGGAGATGGAGCCGAGCAGGAAGAGGGCGACGAAAGTCACCAGCACTCCCCACACCACCGGGGTGAAACGCGGAACCAGTCCGAAGAGCAGCACCGTGATCGCCGCCAGCATCCAGACCGCGGGCAACTGCACGAGCCCGGTGGCAAGCACCCGGGGTAGCTTCCCTCCGATATCGCCCGCCGCGATTCCGTAGGTCACCCCGGCCACCAGCCCGGCGGCGAGCAGGGCGACGGCCGGGCCCGCGACTGCGAAGACGATATGGCTTGCGGCCCATCGGGTCCGGCCGACTGCGCCGCAAGTCACGGACTCGGCGCGCTGCGCGGTCTCCTCGCCGTGGAGTCGCAGCGCCGAGGAGATCGCGAGCGCCGCGGCGCCGACGGCGAGCATGGTGAACGAGATCGTGATGAACGCGTCCTCGAGTGCCTGCGTTCCGCCGATCCGGCTGATGATCTCCAGGACCGCGTCGCTGCCACCGAGTTCGTCGCCGATCCCGTGTACGACGCTGCCGATCAGCAGGGCGTACAGGCTGATCCCGATGGTCCAGGCGATCAGCGTGCCGCGCTGCAGCCGCCAGGACAGGCCGAACGGGCCGCTCAGCGACCGCGTCGCGGTGGGCGAGCCCAGACGCTCGGCGATCAACCCGGCGCCGACGTCCCGCCTGCGCAGCAGTGCATAGGCCGCCGCGGTCAGCGCGATCGCCGTTGTCAGGTGCAGCAGGAGCACCCACCAGCGGTCGTCCGCGTACGGGCGCACCTGCAGCGACCAGCCCAGCGGTGACAGCCAGGACAGTGCGGACGGGCCGGCGTCGCCGACGGCACGGAGCGCGAAGGCGGTGCCCAGCACGGCAAAGGCGATGCCACGGGCGGTGCGGGCGCTGGTGCTCAGCTGGGCCGCCACGGCGGCAACGGCGGTGAACACGATCCCCGACGCCGCCAGCGCGAGCCCGAACGCGATCGAGCCCGCGTGTGGCACGTCGGTGGTGAGAAGTCCCACCGCGCCGATCAGCCCGGTCGCGATCGACGCGCCGAAGGCCACCAGCAACGCGGCGGTCAGGCCGGAGTACCGGCCGACGACGGTCGAATCGAGCAGCTCCGTCCGACCGCTCTCCTCCTCCGCCCTGGTGTGCCGGATGACGGTGAGGATCACCGCGATCGCGATCAGCGTGTAGAACATCCCGGCTTTCCAGATGCCGACGGCGCCCAGGCTGTCGTTGTAGATCTCGCCGTACATGGCGCGTTGCGCCGGGCTTCCCATGATGGTGGCCGCGAAGGCCGCACGGTCCGCCTCGGTGGGGTAGATGCTCTCGATGCTGCCCATGTAGACGGGCGCCAACGGCAACGAGAGGAGCAGTACCCACAGCGGCAGCACGATCCGGTCCCGCCGCAGGAAGAGCCGGACGAAGCCGAGGGTTCCGGTGAAATTCGATGTCCCGCGCGGGACCGCCGCGGCCGGATGCCGGGGGCCCGCGACCGTCGCGGTGCTCATGCCGACACCTTCTCCCCGGTGTGCTCGGGTCCCTCGACCTGATAGTGGCGCAGGAACAGTTCCTCGAGCGTCGGCGGCTTGCTGACCAGGCTGCGCACCCCGGCATCGCCGAGCACGCGGATCAGCTCACCCAGGTGCTCGCTGTCGACCTGGCAATGGAGGGTGTGATCGTCGATCGAGACGTCCTCGACACCCGCGAGCCGGCTGAGGTCGCCCGGGTCGCCCGTCAGCTCGGCGCTGATCGAGGTGCGGCTCAGGTGTCGCATCGACGACAGCGAGCCGCTCTCCACCGTCTTGCCCGCGCGGATGATGGTCACCCGATCGCACAGTGCCTCCACCTCGGACAGGATGTGGCTGGACAGCAGCACGGTGACGCCGCGACGGGCCGCCTCGGCGACACTCTCGCGGAATACCTGTTCCATCAGCGGGTCCAGGCCGGAGGTCGGCTCGTCGAGCAGGAGCAGCCGGGCGTTGGACGACAACGCCGAGATCAGGGACACCTTCTGCCGGTTGCCCTTCGAGTAGGTGCGCGACTTCTTGCGTGGATCGAGGTCGAAGCGCTCGATGAGCTCGGAGCGCCTGGCTTCGTCGATGCCGCCGCGCATCCGGGCCAGCATGTCGATGGTCTCGCCGCCGGTCAGCGACGGCCACAGGGTGACATCGCCCGGTACGTAGGCCAGGTCGCGGTGCAAGGTGACGGCGTCGCGCCACGGGTCGCGGCCAAGAACCGTTGCGCTGCCCGCGGTGGCCCGCAGGCTGCCGAGCAGCACCCGGATGGTGGTCGATTTGCCCGCGCCGTTGGGGCCGAGGAAGCCGTGCACCTCGCCAGGCGCGACCTGCAGGTCGAGGCCATCGAGGGCACGGATCTGGCCGAAGGTCTTGACCAGGTCGCGAACGTCGATCAGTGGGGTCGTCATGGCGTCTCCTCGGTCGGGGATTCCGTGTCGGGATGGGTGGTGGGGTCGTCGGCCTCGGTGGCCAGGAACGCGTCGAGCAGCGAGGAGTCGGTGAAGATCCCCTCGGCATACATCTCGAGGGCGGGCAGGGTGATCTCGTCCGACAGGTCGCGGATGGCCGTGGCGTAGTCGAGCGTCCCCTCCCGGTCCGCCCGTATCTGCAGGTAGAGCAGCAGCGCGCCGACGTTGTTGAGGGTGAGGTACCGCGCCCGCGCCTTCGGGTCGCGGCTGGCCCGCAGCTTGCCGGAGCGCACGCCGATCGCGAGGTACTCCTCGGTGTCGGCCACCATGTGTTCGAAGAGGGACTCCGCGAGCCGGCCGCCTGCCTGGAAGCTGCGCACCATGTACGCGACGACGGGCGCGTACTGCTCGAGTTCGCTCAGCGCCGCGATCGCGCCCGCAGGACCGGGCGTCGACATGGCCTGAGCCTTCTGCTCCCGGATGATCTCGAGAACGTGCGCGTCGCACTCGGCGCGCAGTCCGTCCTTGGAGCCGAAATGGTGGTTCACCAGTCCGGGGGAGACCCCGGCTGCGGTCGCGATGGCGCGGACCCCGGTGACGAAACCCTGCTCGCCGAAGACCCGGATCGCCGTGTCGCGGATCCGTGCACGGGCGGTCATGTCCCGGTCGGGGGTGGAAGAGTCGGCCATTGCTGAACGCATGTTTAGTAGATTAAACACTCGTTCAGTCGTGCGGCAAGAGGTCTCCCGTCAAGAGGCCGTAAAAATTCGCCGACGCAGGCGCGAGCGGGTGGCGCTACTCCGAACGCGACGCGCAGAGCAGCCCGTCGCCGACCGGCAGGAGCACCTTCGTCAGGCGGTCGTCCTCCGCGATCGCCCTGGCGGCCGCGCGCACGGCCAGGGTGGTCGCGTCGCGCTGGTTCGGGTCGGCCACGCGCCCACCGAGCAGCGCGTTGTGCAGCACGATCACCCCTCCGGGTCGGAGCAGTCGAACCCCCTCGGCGACGAACTGCGGGTGGTCGGCGGGCGAGGTGTCGACGAACACCAGGTCGTAGGCGGCGTCGGCGAGGCGGGGCAGCACGTCCAGGCCCCAGCCGTTGATGAGCCGGGTTCGGCCGGGCGCGATCTCGCCGGACCGGAACGCGTCCTTGGCGGCCCGCTGGTGCTCGGGTTCGGTGTCGATGGTGGTGAGCACCCCGTCGGCACGCATGCCGTCGAGCAACCACAACCCGCTCACCCCCGCGCCGGTCCCGATCTCGACCACGGTCTTGGCGTCGAGCATCTGGGTGAACAGGCTCAACAGCGCGCCGACGGACGGAGGAACCGGGGTCGCGCCGAGATCCTCCGCCCGTTCGCGTGCGAGCGTGAGGACCGCGTCCTCCAGGACCGATTCCTCGGTGTGAGCCAGCAGCTGCTCGGCGTTGTTGTGCACGAATCCGAGGTTATAGCCGACACGCTGCGGTGGAGTCGAGGCGCGCACGTGATTTTGGCCGCTGACCCGCAGATTCTCAGCTGAACCTCAGGTTGCTCACACATCTCACACATTTGGATCGGAAAAGGTAGGGGCACACGAGATCGCTGACCGCCCAGGAAGGGGGTACCGGACGAACCCGGCGAGAAGGGAACAAACCCGACATTGTGGGGGTTGTGCCTTTTATTCGTATCGTCCTGTGCTCGCTCACCAGCTGTCCTTAGCAGGAGGTTTCCACAATCTCGATGGTCAACGCCGTACCCGCCTTCGATGCGGAATTCACCGAGTCGGTGCCGACGGGCGGCCCCGACGCCGCCGATCTGAGCGGCACCGCCGCCTTTGACGCCACCGGCGATCAGACCAGCATGCCGTCATGGGACGAGCTCGTCCGTGAGCACGGCGACCGGGTGTACAGGCTGGCCTACCGGCTCTCGGGCAACGCCCAGGACGCCGAGGACCTCACCCAGGAGACCTTCATCCGGGTGTTCCGGTCGCTCTCGAACTACCAGGCGGGCACCTTCGAGGGGTGGTTGCACCGGATCACCACGAATCTGTTCCTCGACATGGTGCGGCGCCGCAACCGGATCAAGATGGAGGCGCTGCCCGAGGACTACGAGCGGGTCCCGTCCGACCGTCCGAACCCCGAGCAGATCTATCACGACGCCCGGCTCGATCCGGAGTTGCAGTCCGCGCTGGACTCGCTCGCGCCCGAGTTCCGTGCCGCTGTGGTGCTCTGTGACGTCGAAGGCCTGTCATACGAGGAGATCGGTGCCACACTGGGAGTCAAGCTCGGTACCGTACGCAGCCGAATCCACCGTGGACGGCAGGCGCTGAAGGAATATCTGACCGCGGTGTCGGGGACAGGGAAGATGACATTCGCATGACCGTGCAGGAGGGTTGGATGACGCAGGCCCGGAAACCGCGCCGCTTCAGCTCTACCGAGCATCTGGCCAGTGAGGCGATCGCGGCGTACGTCGACGGCGAGCTGCAGATGAACGCCTACCTGCGGGCCGCGCAGCACCTGTCGATGTGTCCGGAGTGCGCTGCCGAGGTCGACGCCCAGCACCACGCGCGCGGCGCGCTCCGTGAGGCCTCGGAGATCAGCATGCCCAGTTCGCTTCTCGGCATTCTGAGCCAGATCCCGATGTGCAACCCGCTCCCGGACGCCGACGCAACAGCACAGGGCCGCGGTCGTCGCTTCGCCGAGCGATCCGGCTTCCGGCGTGCCGACGGCAAGGCAGGCGCCGTGCTCGCGGCGATGGTCACGTCGTACTCGTTCGCGTCGTCGTGGCGCAGGCGCCGCTAGTCGCCACCGCGTCGGTGATGATGCGACGCACCGCGTCGGTGACGATGGGTCGCGCCGCGTCGGTGATACTGGGATCCGTGACTGACGCCAACGAGGGGTACACAGCCGCGTGAACTCGGATCCCACATCCCCGGCCGCAGGCGCGCTGGATGCAGCAGCCGAACAGGATTCGGCACCGCCCCGGCTGGCGCCGCGACCGCTCTACCGTCCCACCGTCGACCCCGCGGCCGCCGACGCCTTCGGACGGCCCGACGGCGTCGACTCCTCCTTCGCGCCCGGCACGGACCGCACCGCGGATCCGAAGGTCGCCGTTCGGCGTCCCGACCCGGTGCTCGCCGAGGCCTTCGGCCGTCCGGCAGGCGAAACCGATTCGATCCAGCGCGATCCGTCCGCGAGCGACTCCGAGGAGGCGGCGGACGAGGCGCCTGCCGATCCGTGGCGGGACCCGGACGCACCGGCACGGCTCGGTTCGCCCGCCCTCGATGCCCCCGCGGCCGGGGACCTGCCGCCCGCGCCCGCACTCGGCATCCGCGACGTCCTGCTCGGCGAGCGCATCGCGCCGCGGGCACTGGCCGCGCTGGCAGGCGTCGCGTTGGCGATCGGCCTGGTCGGCGGCATCATCGGCCGGGTCACGGCCGAGAACGTCGGCGCACTGACCAGCCAGCGGGTCGAGCTGACGCAGTCGAGCGGCGACGACGCCGAACTCGGCCAGGTCGCGAAGGTCGCCGAGGCGGTGCTCCCGTCGGTGGTGTCCATCCAGGTCGCGCTCGGTGAGCAGTCCGGCACCGGCTCGGGTGTCGTGATCAACGGCGAGGGCTACATCGTCACCAACAACCACGTGATCTCGATGGCCGCGACGAACCCCGACGCGGCGACGCTCCGCGTCGTCTTCGCGGACGGCACCAAGGCGCCAGCGCGCGTCGTGGGTCGCGACACGAAGACCGACCTCGCGGTGCTCAAGGTGGATGTCGGAAACCTGACCGTCGCCGAGCTCGGCCGGTCCGCGGACCTGAAGGTCGGCGACGACGTGGTGGCGGTCGGATCGCCGCTGGGGCTGAGCAAGACGGTCACCAGCGGGATCGTCAGCGCGCTGCACCGCCCGGTCCGGCTGTCCGGCGAGGGCACCGACACCGATGCGGTCATCGATGCGGTCCAGACCGATGCCGCGATCAACCCCGGCAACTCCGGTGGACCGTTGGTGGACCGCGAGGGCCGGGTGATCGGGATCAACTCCGCCATCCGAAGCGAGAGCGGGGGATCGGTTGGCCTGGGGTTCGCCATCCCCGTCGACGACGTCACCGCGGTCGCGCAGGAACTGATCCGGACCGGAGCCATGCATCACCCCGAGATCGGCGTGAACGCGCGGTCGGTGACCAACGAGCAGACCAGTGGCGCCGAGGTGGCCAACGTCAAGGACGGCGGGCCCGCGCAGCAGGCCGGGATCATCGAGGGCGACGTCATCGTCAAGGTCGGTGACCGCGACGTGACCAGCGCGGACGAGCTGGTGGTCGCGGTGCACCAGCAGGCCGTCGGCCAGCCGGTCCCGGTGCAACTGGTGCGGGCGGGCCGGACGGTCGAAGTCCAGGTCACACCCGCTTCGGACTGAGTGGTTCCCTCGGAGGGCAGCGGTATGCGATGTGAATTCGGCACCGATAGCGGCGCGGATCGCCGCGGGCACGTAGGCTGACCCGGTGTTTGGCAACATTGGCTGGGGCGAGTTCATGGTCCTACTCGTCGCGGCGCTCGTGATCCTCGGACCCGAGCGGTTGCCCGGTGCCGTCTCGTGGGTGACGAAGTCGCTGCGCCAGGTCCGTGACTACGCGGGCGGCGCGACGCAGCAGCTCAAGGACGAGCTCGGTCCCGAGTTCGAGGACCTGCGCAAGCCGCTCTCCGATCTGCAGCAGCTGCGGGGGATGACGCCGCGCTCGATGATCACCAAGCATCTGCTCGACGGCGACGACTCGATCCTGACCGGGAACTTCGACGCGAAGCCGCAGAGCAGCGGCGGGCCCGCCAGCACCGGCCTGCCCCCTACGGTGCAACGCGAATCGACACCCCTCGCCTCCGGCGAGCGTCCCCCGTACGACGCCGACGCCACCTAGGGCCCGTCGAACGGAATCCAGTCGCTGGTCGCCGGGTCCCGGTGGAAAGCGACGAATATCGAGCCCTCGTCGCCAGGGCGTTCCGGGTCGAACAGGACCTGTGTCGTGCCCTGGTCCGGTGCCCGGTGCAGGCTCGGAACCCTTCGCGTGACCCACCGTGTGACGCCCTGGGCGTCGGTGAACGTCACCGTCGCGTCGATACCCGCGATCGACACCGAGCCGTCCTCCTGAGGGCTGTCGACGAGCACGTTGACGTCGGCGACGATGCCCGGCACCCGTAGCCCGCGTTCCAACAGCCGGTCACGCTCCCTGAGTTGGACGTTCTGCCTGCGGAACCCGGACACGGTCCGCGACACCGCCGCTCCGGTCGTCACCAGCAGGAGCAGGGGAATCCAGATCTCGGTGTAGTAGCCCACCCAGGCGAGCGGGCTCCACGGCGTCTCGGTCATGGTGACCGGGTCGATGGCCGCGCCGACCTGCGCCGGTGGCCACCAGTTCAGGGTGGACACCGAGAAGCCGAGGGTGATTCCCACCCAGCCGGCCGCGGCCATGAGGCCGGGGCAGCGGTGGCGCCCCAGGAAGGTCGCGAGGTCGTCGGACATCCCGACACCGAACAGGACGTAGCCGAAGGCCGCCCCGAACGGCCACCAGAGCCACGTCGGAGCCTCGTCGAACCGGGCCTCGTCGGCGAACGCGGTGTCGATGACGGCGTGCCGGAAGATGTCGGCGACACAGGCCAGGCCGTAACCCAGCAGCGCCGCGCAGGCCACGAACACCGCGAACCGGAAGCAGAGCCACAGTAAGAAGGTGGGGCTGCCGCGCCTGGACTCGAGTTCGTCGTGCCGCCGCCGAGCCGGATCCAGTGTGCTCAATGCCCCCGCCTCGTCCACCGTCCAGGAAGCCACACTCTATCGAGCGCATTCGGCGTAGCGTCCAGCCATGGGAACCACCCAGGGCGCCCGCAACCAGCTGTGCCACGCGGGGGGTGACGTCTGATGCGCGATGTCCTCACCGAACTGATGGCGATCTGGCGTGCGGGTGGGACCGCGGGTGTCGGCACGGTGGTGCAGACCTTCAGGTCGGCACCGAGGCCCCCTGGCGCGGCGATGGTGGTCGCCCCCGACGGCACCGTGGCCGGCTCGGTCTCGGGTGGCTGTGTGGAGGGCGCCGTCTACGAGCTCGCCCGGGACGTGGTCGAGTCCGGCAGGCCGGAGCTCGAGCGATATGGCGTCACCGATGATGATGCCTTCGCGGTGGGGCTGACCTGCGGCGGCATTCTCGACGTCTACGTCGAGCCGGTCTCCCGCCGCACCTTCCCCGAGCTCGCCGAGGTCGCCGAGGACATCGAGCACGAACGCCCGGTGGCCGTGGCGACCGTGATCGACCACCCACAGACCGCGTGGGTCGGTCGCCGGATGATCGTGCGGCCGGACGGGATCGGTGGAACGGTCGGTTCGGCGCGCGCCGACGCCGCAATCGGCGATGACGCCCGAGGTCTGCTCGCGGCGGGACGGACCGGGGTGCTCACCTACGGCCCCGACGGCCAGCGGCGGGGCGAGGGAATGCGCGTGTTCGTCGCGAGTCATGCCCCGAGTCCACGCATGCTCGTCTTCGGCGCCATCGACTTCGCCGCGGCGGTGGCGCATCAGGGAGCCTTCCTCGGCTATCGCGTCACGGTGTGCGACGCCAGGGCGGTGTTCGCCACCCACGCCCGCTTCCCGACCGCGGACGAGGTGGTCGTGGACTGGCCGCACCGCTACCTGCAGTCGCAGATCGACGCCGAGGCGATCGACGGGCGCACCGTGATCTGCGTGCTCACCCACGACCCCAAGTTCGACGTCCCGCTGCTGGCGCTCGCGCTCCGGCTGCCCGAGGTCGCCTATGTCGGGGCGATGGGGTCGCGGCGTACCCACCGCGATCGGCTCCACCGCCTGCGCGAGGCCGGGCTCGGCGAGGCGGAGCTGGCGCGGCTGTCGAGCCCGATCGGACTCGACATCGGGGCCCGCACGCCTGAGGAGACCGCGGTGTCCATCGCCGCCGAGATCATCGAGCTGCGCTGGGGTGGGGGCGGCGAACGGCTGACCGCGATCGAGGGCCGGATCCACCACGACGAGACCTCCTGACCGGTGCCTGCACGAGTCGTGTGCGGATCGTTTGCGCTGATCGCTCGGGGCGCTTGACACCCCCGGTGGACCGGTCGAGTCTGGATTTGTCCCCATGCGATGCGAGGTGGATCAGATGCAGGTCCCTGGACCCTTTGAATACGAGCGAGCGACGAGCGTGGTCGACGCGATCGGACTGCTCGAACGGCTGGGGAGCGAGGCCCGACTGGTGGCCGGCGGCCACAGCCTGCTCCCGATGATGAAGCTGCGGCTGGCGAACCCCGAGTACCTCATCGACATCAACCCGCTGCACGACGAGCTGGGTCACATCACGGTGGAGCCGTCGGGCGTGCGGATCGGTGCGATGGTGCGACACCGGGAACTGCTCGAGTCCGCGGAGCTGGCCGCGCTGTGGCCGATCTTCCGGGACGCCGAGCGGGTGATCGCCGACCCGGTGGTGCGCAACCGCGGCACCATCGGCGGATCGCTCTGTCAGGCGGACCCGGCCGAGGACCTCAGCACGGTGTGCGAGGTGCTCGACGCGACCTGCGTACTGCAGGGGCCGCGCGGTGAGCGCTCGATCGCCATGTCCGAGTTCCACCTCGGGCCGTACGAGACCGCCGCGGCGGACAACGAGATCCTCACCGAGATCCGGATCCCCTTCCGTGATCACGGGTCGAATGCCTACGCGAAAGTGGAAAGACGCGTAGGGGATTGGGCGATCGCGGCGGCGGGCGCCGCGGTGTGGCTGGACGGCCCGGTCGTCGTAGAGGCGAGGATCGGTCTCACCGCGGTGAATGCCGACCCGTCCGGATTCGGCGAGGTGTACGAGTTCCTCATCGGCAAGCCGTGTACCGACGAGGTCGCGCTCTATGCAGGCGATCTGGCGTCCCGGCACTGCGAACCGGTCACCGACCAGCGGGGTACCGCGGAGTACAAGCGGCACCTGGCCAAGGAACTGACCCGCCGCGCGCTGCGCACGGCTGCCGGACGGGTCCACTAGCGAGGACAGGTCGGGGGACCAGGGAAGGACGAAAGACATGCAGGTGACGATGACCGTCAACGGCAGTGAGGTCACGGAGGACGTCGAACCCCGAATGCTCCTGGTGCACTTCCTGCGAGATCAGCTGCGGCTGACCGGAACCCACTGGGGCTGCGACACCAGCAACTGCGGCACCTGCGTGGTGCTGGTGGACGGCGAGCCCGTGAAGTCCTGCACGATGCTGGCCGCGATGGCCGCCGGGCACGAGGTGCGCACCGTCGAGGGCCTCGAACGCGACGGCGAACTCGACCCGGTCCAGCAGGGCTTCATGGAATGTCACGGCCTGCAGTGCGGCTTCTGCACCCCCGGCATGATGATGACCGCAAGGGCCCTGCTCGACAGCACCCCGCATCCGGACGAGCAGGCCATTCGCGAGGCGATCTCCGGACAGATCTGCCGGTGCACCGGGTACACCACGATCGTCCGTTCCGTGCAGTGGGCCGCGGCGCACGAAGAGGGCGCGGCCCGCGAACCGGAACCGGAGCGCGGCACCGGTCCCACCGCGGCGCAGCCCGAGACCTCCTCACCGCCGCGCGTCAGCGAGCACGCCGGAGGTGCATCATGACCACCGTCGACCATCCACCGACCGGACCAGTGACGGACGAGTCGGACAACGAACACTTCGACAACAACAAGAAGCCGGTCGGGTACGGGCGGATGCTCCGCAAGGAGGATCCCCGCTTCATCCGCGGCCGCGGGAACTATGTCGACGACATCGTGCTTCCCGGCATGCTGCACCTGGCCATCCTGCGGTCGCCCGTCGCACACGCACGCATCGTGCGCGTGGACACGACGGCGGCGCAGGCGCATCCGAAGGTGAAGGCGGTCATCACCGGCGCCGACCTGGCCGAGCAGGGACTGGCCTGGATGCCGACCCTCTCCAACGACGTGCAGGCGGTCCTCGCCACCGACAAGGTGCGTTTCCAGGGGCAGGAGGTGGCGTGCGTCATCGCCGAGGACCGGTACTCGGCGCGTGATGCGCTCGAGCTGATCGACGTCGAATACGACATCCTCGATCCGGTGATCGACGCCCGCAAGGCGCTCGCGCCCGACGCCCCGGTGATCCGAACCGACCTCGAGGGCAAGACCGACAACCACGTCTTCGACTGGGAGGCGGGCGATCCGAAGGCGACGGAGGAGGCGTTCGCCAGGGCGGAGGTGATCACCACCCAGGAGATCGTCTACCCCCGCGTGCACCCGGCGCCGATGGAAACCTGTGGCGCCGTAGCGGATTTCGACGCGGTCAACGGCAAACTGACGCTCTGGTCCACCTCCCAGGCGCCGCACGCCCACCGGACCCTGTATGCACTGGTGGCCGGGCTGCCCGAGCACAAGATCCGGGTCGTCTCGCCGGACATCGGCGGTGGGTTCGGCAACAAGGTGCCAATCTACCCCGGATACGTGTGCGCCATCGTCGCCTCGCTGGTGACCGGGAAGCCGGTCAAGTGGATGGAGGACCGCAGCGAGAACCTGATGAGCACCGGGTTCGCGCGGGACTACATCATGCAGGGCGAGATCGCCGCCACCAGGGAGGGCAAGATCCTCGCGATCCGGACGAACGTGCTCGCCGACCACGGCGCCTTCAACGGCACCGCGGCTCCGGTGAAGTACCCGGCCGGTTTCTTCGGGGTGTTCACGGGCAGCTACGACCTCGAGGCCGCCTACTGCAAGATGACCGCCGTCTACACCGACAAGGCTCCGGGTGGGGTGGCGTATGCCTGCTCGTTCCGGATCACCGAGGCGGTGTATCTCGTTGAGCGACTAGTCGATTGCCTCGCGTACGACCTCGACATGGATCCCGCCGAGCTGCGGCTGAAGAACCTGCTCAAGCCGGACCAGTTCCCCTACACCTCGAAGACCGGCTGGGTCTACGACTCGGGCGACTACGAGGTGACCATGCGCAAGGCCATGGACATGATCGGCTACGCCGACCTGCGCCGGGAGCAGGCCGAGAAGCGTGAGCGGGGCGAGCTGATGGGCATCGGCATGTCCTTCTTCACGGAGGCGGTCGGTGCCGGGCCCCGCAAGCACATGGACATCCTCGGGCTCGGCATGGCGGACGGTTGCGAACTCCGCGTGCACCCGACAGGCAAGGCCGTGGTTCGGCTGTCGGTGCAGAGCCAGGGGCAGGGGCACGAGACGACCTTCGCGCAGATCGTCGCGGAGGAGCTCGGCATCCCGCCGGACGACATCGACGTGGTGCACGGCGACACCGACAACACCCCGTTCGGCCTCGGCACCTATGGCAGCCGGTCGACGCCGGTGTCCGGGGCGGCCGCGGCGCTGGTCGCGCGGAAGGTGCGGGACAAGGCGAAGATCATCGCGTCGGGCATGCTCGAGGTGTCCGTGGCCGACCTCGAATGGGAGAAGGGTTCCTTCCACGTGAAGGGCGATCCGACGACGGCGGTGACGATCCAGGACATCGCGATGCGGTCGTACGGTGCCGGCGACCTGCCGGAGGGTCTCGAGGGCGGGCTCGAAGCCCAGATCTGTTACAACCCCGAGAATCTCACCTACCCGTACGGATCGTATTTCTGCGTCGTCGACATCGATCCCGGCACCGCCGAGGTAAAAGTGCGCAGGTTCCTCGCGGTGGACGACTGCGGCACCCGGATCAACCCGATGATCATCGAGGGACAGGTGCACGGCGGCATCACCGACGGGATCGGGATGGCGCTGATGGAGATCATGGCGTTCGACGAGGACGGGAACTGCCTGGGTGGCTCGCTGATGGACTACCTGATCCCGACGGCGCTCGAGGTGCCCCACCTCGAGACCGGTTTCACGGTGACGCCGTCGCCGCACCATCCGATCGGCGCCAAGGGTGTCGGCGAGTCGGCGACCGTGGGTTCGCCGCCCGCCGTCGTGAACGCCGTGGTAGACGCGCTGAAGCCGTTCGGCGTCCGGCACGCCGACATGCCGCTGACACCCTCGCGGGTGTGGGAGGCGATGCAGGGCAGAGCGGCACCACCGATCTAGCCCGCGGCCGGAGACCGGGCAGGACCCAGCACAGCGCAGGAGGGTGCGGGCATGGAGACGAACGCGCGGATCGCCGAGCTGATCGACCGCAGGCAACCGTTCGTGCACGCGACCGTGGTGCGGGCCGAGCCGCCGACTTCCGCGCACACCGGCGACGAGGCGATCGTGCTGCCGGACGGCACCATCGAGGGTTTCGTCGGCGGTCAGTGCGCCGAGAGTTCGGTGCGCAGGGCCGCGCTCGATGCCCTGCAGTCCGAGGAGAGCGTGCTGCTGCGGGTGCTGCCGGACGGCCAGGCCCAGTTCCCGGAGGCGCCGGGGGCGACGGTCGTCGTCAACCCGTGCCTGTCCGGGGGCGCACTGGAGATCTTCCTCGCGCCGCGACTGCCCGCCGCGCGGCTGTATCTGATGGGCACCAACCCCGCCGCGGACGCGGTCGCCGAGCTGGCCCGGATGCTGGGGTTCCAGATCGAGCGGGTCGAGGAGGGCGGCAGGCCCGGCGACGCGGTGGCGGCGGTGATCGTCGGACTCGGGGGGAACGAGGCGGAGTCCATCAGGTCCGCGCTCGACGCCGGCGTGGGATACATCGGGCTGGTCGCCAGCAGGATCCGCGGCGCGAGCGTGCTGGATCAGCTCGAACTCGACGAGGCGGAGCGGGCCAGGATCCACACCCCGGCCGGGTTGCCCATCGGCGCGCGCACCCCTGCCGAGATCGCGTTGTCGATCCTCGCGCAGATCGTGCATGGCATTCGGCTCGGCGAGCTGGCCCGCCGAAGCCCGGCTCTGGACGCCGCACTCGCCGCCGCGGCGCAGGACACGGTCACCGATCCGAACTGTGGCATGACGGTGACGGTCCGCGCGGACACCCCGCGGGTCGAGCTCGACGGGCAGACCTACTGGTTCTGCAGCGCCGGGTGCCGCGACCAGTACGCGCGGGAGCGGTCCCCGTGACGGTCACCGGCATCGTCCTCGCGGCCGGGGGATCGGCCCGCCTCGGCAGGCCCAAGCAGCTGCTGGAGTACCGGGGCGCCCCGCTACTGGCGGCGGTGCTGCGGGTCGCGCGCGAGTGCCGCCTCGACCAGGTGCTGGTGGCCCTCGGCGGGGCGGCGGCCGAGGTGGAGGCCGCCGTCGACCTGTCCGGGGTACAGGTCGTGCACAACCCCGACTTCGGTTCCGGCTGCGCCTCGACGATCTCGCGCGCGCTGGACGAGGTCGACCCGAACGCGCGGGGCATCGTCCTGATGCTCGGCGACCAACCCGGGGTCCGGTCGGCGACGGTCGCGGCACTGCTCGACGTCGCGACGTCGGACGCGAGTGCGGTCTGCCGATACCGGGACGGCCGCGGGCACCCGCTCTGGTTCGGTCGCAGTATCTTTCCCGAGCTGCGGGGGCTGCACGGCGACAAGGGGGTGTGGAAACTGCTCGAATCGGGCCGGATCCCGGTGTTGGAGGTGCCGGTCGATGCCGAGATCCCGCTCGATGTCGACACCTGGGACGACTACCTGGCGCTGCAGGCGCAGGATTCTCGGTGAGCCATGAGCCGGCCCGGGTTCGCCGATCTCGCCGACGTCGTCGGGCGCTTCGACGCGCAGGACTACCTGCTGGACGAGGGCACGGCGTCGGCGATCTACCTGGCACTGGCGCTCGGGCGGCCACTGTTGCTCGAAGGCGAGCCGGGAGTGGGTAAGACGACCGCGGCGAAGGCGCTCGCCGCCGCGCTCGACACCACGCTGATCCGGCTCCAGTGCTACGAGGGGCTCGGTGCCGGTGAGGCCCTGTACGACTGGAACTACCAACGGCAGCTGCTCGCGATCCGGATGGCCGAGTCGCGCGCCGGCCGGCTGGACGAGTCGGATCTGTTCACCGAGGAGTTCCTGCTGCCGCGCCCGATTCTGCAGTGCGTGCGGCACAGGGGCGCAGGGGCACCCGTGCTCCTGGTCGACGAGATCGACCGTGCCGATGACGAATTCGAGGCATTGCTGCTCGAGTTCCTCGGCGAGTCGTCCGTCACGGTGCCGGAGCTCGGGACCTTCGCCGCGGAGCGACCGCCCGTGGTGGTCCTCACCTCCAACCGCAGCCGCGATCTGCACGACGCGCTCCGCAGGCGCTGCCTCTACCACTGGATCGAGTATCCGAAACCCGAACGCGCGGTGGCGATCCTGCGGCGCACCGTACCGGAGGCGAACACAGCGCTGATCAAACAGGTCACCGAGTTCGTCGGCGAAGCCCGCGGGCTCGACCTCGACAAGCCGCCCGGTCTGGCCGAGTCGATCGACTGGGTGTCGGCGCTCGCGGCACTGGGCGCGACCGAACTCGGCCGCGCCGAGGCGGTCACGAGCCTCGGTGCGATCGCCAAGACCCCGGACGACCGGGACTCGATCGTCGCGCTGCTCGACCACAACGAACGCGATCGGGCCACGCCGTGCGCGGCACCCGATGTCACCACATGAGAGGTCAAGGGCGATGAAGCTGGAAAATCAGTTCACGGTGCACGCGCCGATCGAGACGGCCTGGGACACCCTGACCGATCTCGATGTGGTCGCGCCTCTGCTCCCGGGTGCGCAGCTGACGGGGCGCGACGGCGACGCGTACCTGGGCAAGATGAAGGTCAAGGTCGGCCCCGTGACGAGCGAGTTCTCCGGCCGGGCGGCGTTCAGGGAAACCGACCGAGCGGCGCATCGAGCCGTGATCGAGGCCAACGGCCGGGATTCGCGGGGCGCGGGCAACGCCTCCGCCACCATCACCGCGCGGCTGGTCGAGGAGGGCGACGCGACGAGGGTGACCGTCGACACCGACATGAAGGTGGTCGGGAAGCTGGCGCAGTTCGGCAGCGGCGTCATCGCACAGGTGTCGGAGAAGATGATGAACCAGTTCGCCGCCTCGCTCGAGGCCAAGCTGGCCGCGGGGGAGCAGGCAAGCGAGCCGGAGACGGCGGCGCAGGCAGAGGAGGCACCCGGTGCGCTCGTCGCGGCGCCGGAACCGGCCCATGAGCCCGAGCCGCTCGACCTGCTCGGGTTGGCCGGACCGGCCCTCGCGAAGCGGCTGCTCCCACTCGCGGCGGCGCTGCTGGCCGGTCTCGTGGTCGGGCTGGCCATTCGATTCCTGTGGCGACATTGAGCCGTGGTCATGGCCGAACCGGCACTGGCAAGGGGGATCGACCTGGCGGCCTTCTCCATTGCGCTGACGATGCGCCTGCGGGCAGCGCGGATCCCGGTGACCGAGGGCGCCGCGGCCGAGTTCGCCAGGGCGCTGTCGTCGTTGCGGCCGACGTCGATGTCCCGCCTGTACTGGGCGGCGCGCCTGACTCTGGTGCGCAGGCAGGCCGATCTCGCCGGCTTCGACCGGGTCTTCACGGGCGTCTTCGGGGCGTCGCTGTTGGCGATGGACCCGAATGCACACCGCGCGCTGCGTCATTCGCTGCCCGATTCCCACATTGCGGCGCTGGTGTCGCGCGCGGGGAGCGACTCGACGCAATCGCAGGGCGTCGGACTGCCCTGGGCGACGATGGAGGCGGTCCGGGTCACCCGCGACCGCGGCGAGGAGGGGCCGAGCCTGCCCCTGCGATTGCCTGGCCGCCTGGAGGCGGTGGAGGGCCGGCCGTTCGGGGAGTTCAGGGAGGACGAGTTGCGGGCACTACGCAGCTGGTTGGACGAGGCATCGGTCGCCTGGCCGAGGCGACGCACGAGGCGAAGGCGACGCCACCCGGCGGGCAGGCGGATCGCGCTCCGGGAGACGATCGCCCGGTCTCGGCGCACCGGCTGGGAGACCCTGACGATCGTGCGCACCAGGCCGGTGATCCGGCCCCGGCGGATGGTGATGCTCTGCGACGTGAGCCAGTCCATGCAGCCCTATGCCGACGTCTACCTGCACCTGATGCGTGCCGCCGTGACCCGTGGCGACGCGGAGGTCTTCGCCTTCTCGACGCGGCTGACCAGGCTGACCGCCGTGCTCGCACACCGATCCGCCGAGGCCGCGGTCGCGCACGCCAACGACAGGGTGGTCGACCGGTTCGGCGGCACCCACATCGGCGGCAGCGTGCGCGACCTGCTCGCGTCGCACCACGGCAACGCGCTGCGTGGGGCGGTGGTGCTCATCGCCTCGGACGGCTGGGACAGCGACAGCCCGCAGCAGCTGGGCGCCGCGATGGCCCGCCTGCACCGCAGGGCGTACCGCGTGATCTGGCTCAACCCACGCGCGGGGGCGACGGGGTTCGAGCCGCTGGTCGGGGCGATGGCCGCGGCGCTCCCGTACTGCGACCGGCTGCTGGCCGCCGACACCCTGATCTCGGTGCGTGAGGCGCTCGAGGTGATCGGTGCCGCCGCGTGGCGCGGCCGTTGAGCGCCGGACCTACAGGTGCCGCGTGGTGTCGATGCCGAGCGACATGCCCGCCAGGCCGCGCGAGCGGACCGAGAGCTTCTCGGCGATATCCCGCAGCGCGGTGCCTGCCGGGGAGTCGGGATCGCTGAGCACGATCGGGACGCCCTCGTCGCCGCCCTCGCGGACCGCCTGCTCGAGCGGGATCTGTCCGAGCAGCGGGACCTTCGCTCCGACGGCCTTGGTGAGCCGGTCGGACACGGCCTGACCGCCCCCGGAGCCGAACACCTCCATCCTGGTGCCGTCCGGCAGCTCCATCCAGGACATGTTCTCCACGACGCCGACGATGCGCTGGCGGGTCTGCAGCGCGATCGCGCCCGCCCGCTCGGCCACCTCGGCCGCGGCCTGCTGCGGGGTGGTGACCACCAGGATCTCCGCGCCGGGGATCAGCTGGGCGACGGAGATCGCCACGTCACCGGTGCCGGGCGGCAGGTCGAGCAGCAGCACGTCCAGGTCGCCCCAGAACACGTCGGCCAGGAACTGCTGGAGCGCGCGGTGCAGCATCGGCCCGCGCCAGACGACGGGGGTGTTGCCCTGGGTGAACTGCGCGATCGAGATGAGCTTCACGTCGTGCGCCTGCGGCGGCATGATCATCCGCTCGACCTGCGTCGGCTTGGCGTCGGTGCCGAGCATCCGGGGGACCGAGTGGCCGTAGATGTCCGCGTCGAGGACACCGACCGAGAGGCCGCGGGCGGCCATGGCGGCCGCGAGATTGACTGTGACGGAAGACTTTCCGACGCCGCCCTTGCCGGATGCCACGGCATACACGCGGGTCAGCGAGCCGGGCTGGGCGAACGGGATGACCGGCTCGGCCGAGTCGCCGCGCAGTGACTTGCGCAGCTCGGTGCGCTGCTCGTCGTTCATCACGTCGAGCTCGACGCGGATGGCGCCGATGCCGGACACATCGGCGACCGCCTTGGTGACCCGATCGGTGATCTCGGTCCGCATGGGGCAGCCCGCGGTCGTCAGGTAGATCTCGATGTCGACGCTGGCGTCGTCGGACAGCGCGACGCTCTTGACCATCCCCAGCTCGGTGATGGGTTTGCGGATCTCCGGATCGAGCACCCGGGACAGCGCGCTACGAACGTCGGACTCGGTCACTACTGGCATGCCCTAATCCTAGGTGGCCTGGACTCAGTGGATACGCGGCAGGGCGTCCGCGGTGGGGGTGATGCCGGTCGAGTAGGCCAGCGCCCATGCGGTCACGTTGGCCACGTACGCCATCGAGTTGTTGTAGCGGTGGATCGCCATGGTGGCCGAGCCGATGTCGCGCATGTTGGTCCCGCGGTCGCACAGGTACTTGCCGGTCGCGGCGGCGGAGTCGAACAGGTTCTGCGGGTCGATCTTGCCGTCGCCGTTGCCGTCGGCGCCGAACTGCGCCCAGGTGGTGGGGATGAACTGGGTGGGGCCGACCGCGCGGTCGTAGACGGTGTCGCCGTCGAGGGCGCCGCCGTCGGTGTCCATGATGACGGCCTGTCCGGGCAGGCTGCCGTTGAGCGGCAGGCCGATGACCGGCTCGAACACGTCGCCGTTGTCGTGGGCCTTGCCGCCGTTGGCGTGGTGCGACTCGACCATGCCGATGCCCGCGATCTGCATCCAGCTGATGCCACAGCCGGGCAGGTCCTTGGCGAGCAGCTTCTCGGCGGACTGGTAGGCGGCGAAGTTGACGCCGGGGATGCCGAGCGGTCCCTCGGGCAGGGGGGCGGGCGCGGGCGCCGGTGCGGGCTCGGGGGCGGGCGCGAGGACCGGGGCGGCCTCGGCGGCGGGCGTGGCCACGGCGGCGGGCTCGGCCTCGGGCTGCGGGGCGGCGGGAACGTCGGCGATCGGTGCGGAGTCGGCGGCGACCGTGAACGGGAGCGAGGGGGAGGCACTTGCCGTGGTCCCGACGACCAGCCCGGCGGGGACTAACCCGGCGAGTGCCACGACGGAGTTGCGGCGAAGATTCGAATCGTTCTTCTTGCTGTGGCGACCCACGGTGATCCTCCTGCGTCCCGGTCGGGGCACTGATTTGTTATCGACCGGAGCCGAGGCTACCCGAATTCGAGATACTTCCGTTACTTTACCGTGATCTGCGTAACGGGATTCTGGAGGTAATCACTGGTCAGCGAAGAAAATTGGATAGTTTCAGTTAGGTCACGCCGAGGGCGCGTCGAGACCGAAAAGTGAACCCGTTCGAGACCTGGCGAAGGGATGCCGAGCGTTCCGTCCGGACTGTCAGGGTGCGGGCGGGGGAGGCGGCGTCGCCAGCGCGGCGGGAGTGCCGCCGGGCGGCGGACAGAAGATCAGGCACGGCAGCTCGGGCAGGCCGGGGATCAGTGGCGCCGGTGCTGGGGCCGGTGCGGCGGGCGCGACGGGTGCGGCCGCATCGACGGCGCGTCCCGGTTCGGGTGCCGACGTCGGCTCGGCCGGCTCCGGCCGGACCTCCGGGATCGAACCGGGGGCGGGCGTCCCGCCGCCCGCATATGCCGCGGACCACGCCAGCACATTGGCGGCGTAGGCCATCGAATTGTTGTAGCGCAGGACCGCCCGGACTTCTTGGGCGCTGTCGCGCAGGTTCAGTCCACCCGAGCAGAGGTACCGGGCGGCCGCGAGCGAGGCGTCGAAGACGTTGTTCGGGTCGGCGGTGCCGTCGCCGTTCCCGTCGGCGGCGTACCGCGTCCAGGTGCTGGGGATGAACTGCATGGGCCCGACCGCGCGATCGTGCTTTTTGTCGCCGTCCAGGGCGCCGTCGTCGGTGTCGGTGATGACCTGGTTTCCCGCGAGGTGCCCGTTCAGGACCGGTCCCAGGATCGGGGTCAGCGTGGTGCCCGCCGCGTCGGTACGGCCGCCGCCCGCGTGCCCGGACTCGATCCGGCCGATCCCGGCCAGGAGATGCCATGTCACCCCGCAGTCCGGTGCCTCCGTGGCCATCGTCGACTCGGCCATCCGGTACGCGCCGAGCACCAGTTCGGGGATGCCGAGTTCGCTCACCGTGATCGCCGCGGGCATCGGCGACAGGCGGGGCGCCAGCGCGGGCGGCAGCTCGAACTGGACCGGTGGGGGCGGGGTGTATGCGTGCGGTGCGCGGGCCGGCCTGGGCGCGGGTGGCAGCACCCCGACCGTGCCCGCGGGATCGGGGGCGTCCTGCGTCGTGACCGCGACCCCGGCCAGGGCGGGTGCGGCGGTACCGAACGGTCCGAAGCCGAGCGCGGCGCCCACGACTGTGGCAGCGGCCCCGACCGCGACCAACGTCGCCGTCGACCCGGCCGCGAGACCCCTGATCCGCATGCGCCCACCCTTCGCAATGCCCGAACCCACGAAATGTGACCCAGATTACAGAGTGGATACGCAGGTGGTGGCCCTTTCGGGTGGTGCTACCGGCGCGGGGGCCTCGGCTCTTCCTCATCCTGCGGGGTCAGCAGGGACTTGATCTCCTCGAGCTCGCGGCGCAGGTAGTCCCTTGTGGCCACCTCGCCGACGGCCAGGCGCAGCGCGGCGAGCTCGCGGGCCAGGAACTCGGTGTCGGCCTTGGTCTGTTCCGCCCTGGCCCGGTCCTCCCCGAGCGAGACGCGGTCCCGGTTCTCCTGCCGGTTCTGCGCCAGCAGGATCAGCGGCGCGGCGTACGCGGCCTGGGTGGAGAACGCCAGGTTGAGCAGGATGAACGGGTACGGATCCCACTGCAGCCGCACCGCGAACACGTTGAGGGTGATCCAGACGATCACCACGATCGTCTGGATGGCCAGGTACCGCCCGGTTCCGAGGAACCGAGCGAACCGCTCGCCGACCCGGCCGACGGCTTCGACGTCGATCTGGAAATTGAACAGCCGGGATCCGCGCGGTGTGTCGAGCCGTTGACGTGCGCTCAGTGCAGTCGTCTTCTCCGACGATGTCCGCTTCTCACTCATCGGCCACTTCCTGTTCGCGCCAGTCCTCAGGGAGCAGGTGATCGAGCACGTCGTCGACGGTGACGGCGCCGAGCAGGTGTTCCTCGTCATCGACGACCGGTCCGCACACCAGGTTGTATCTCGCGAAGTAGCGGGTCACCGCCGTCAGCGACTCGTCCGGGTCGAGCCGGGTGAGGTCGGTGTCCAGCACCCCGCCGACCAGGGTCGCGGGCGGCTCCCGCAGCAGCTGCTGCAGGTGCACGCAACCGAGATATCGGCCGGTCGGCGTCGAGATCGGCGGCCGGACGACGAACACCAGGCTGGCCAGCGCAGGCGTCAGATCCGGGTTCCGGACCCGGGCCAGCGCCTCGGCGACGGTGGTCGAGGGCGTGAGGATCACCGGTTCGGGCGTCATCAGGCCGCCCGCGGTGTCGGGGGAGTGCTCGAGCAGCCGGCGCACGGGCTCGGAGTCCTCGGGATCCATCAGCTGCAGCAGCGACTCGGCCTCGGCGTCGGGCAGCTCGCCCAGCAGGTCCGCGGCGTCGTCGGGGTCCATCGCCTCGAGCACGTCGGCCGCGCGTTCCACCTCGAGGTGGGTGAGCAGGTCGGTCTGATCGTCGGACGGCAACTCCTGCAGCACATCCGCGAGCCGCTCGTCGTCGAGCGCGACCGCGACCTCGTGACGGCGCTTGTCGGGAAGCTCGCGGATGGCCTCGGCGACGTCGGCGGGACGCATGCCCTCGAACTGTGCCAACAGCTGCGAGACGCCCTGTCCCGGCAGGGCCAGCTGGGATTGCGTCAGCCCCTGCACGTGCTGCCAGTCGACGATCTGCATCGCGGTGCGGCGGGCGAGCCTGCCTCGGGGCTTGCGGACCGCAACGCGGGAGACCACCCAGTCCCGCGTCCTGGTCAGCTCGATGCCCAGGTCCGCGACCAGAACCTCCTGACCGGCCAGGTCGTCGTGTTCGGGGTCGTCGACACGCACCCGGCTGTCGAGTATCTGGGCCAGGGCCAACACCTCGCCGGGTTTCTGGGTGAACCGGCGCAGGCTCACGTTGCCGGTCAGTGTCACCGAGCCGGGCTCGATGGCCGTCACCCGCAGCATCGGGATGAATATCCTTCGCCGGGTGAGCAATTCGACGACCAGGCCGAGGACTCGGGGGCGTTGTCGGCCGACCCGGATGGTGATGACGACGTCGCGGACGCGACCGATCGATTCTCCGTCGGGCCCGAGCACCACCAGGCCGGCGAGCCTGGCTACGAAGACCTTGCTCACTGCTGCCATGATGGCCAGGCTAATTCACACTGGAGGTCCACATGCAGGTCGCGCGTCCGCGTCGGTCGATTCTTGCCGTTCCCGGCAGCAGCAGGAAGATGATCGACAAGGCCAAGGGATTGCCGGCCGACGAGATCTTCCTCGATCTCGAGGACGCCGTCGCACCGATCGCCAAGGCACAGGCCAGGGCCGAGATCGTCGATGCGCTGAACTCCGACGGATGGGGTGAGCAGATCCGGGTCGTCCGGGTCAACGACTGGACCACCGAGTGGACCCACGCCGACGTCATCGAGGTGGTCTCCGGCGCAGGTGCCCGGATCGACGCCATCCTGTTGCCGAAGGTGACCGACGCGAGTCACGTGCAGGCACTCGATCTGCTGCTCACCCAGGTCGAGCGGGCCAATGGGCTCGAGGTGGGCCGGATCGGCATCGAGGCGCAGATCGAGAACGCGATCGGCCTGACCAACATCAACGCCATCGCGACCGCCAGCCCGCGGGTGCAGACGCTGGTCTTCGGGCCCGCCGACTTCATGGCGAGCATCAACATGCGCACCCTTGTCGTCGGCGAGCAGCCGGAGGGTTACGAGCCGGGCGACGCCTACCACCACATCCTGATGACGATCCTGATGGCGGCGCGGGCGCACGGGCTCGAGGCGATCGACGGGCCGTACCTGCAGATCCGCGACGTCGAGGCCTTCCGGCGCGCCGCCGGGCGGACCGCGGCGCTCGGTTTCGACGGCAAGTGGGTGCTCCACCCCGGCCAGATCGATGCGGCCAACGAGGTTTTCAGCCCGCGTCAGGCCGACTACGACCACGCCGAGATGATCCTCGACGCGTACGAGTTCCACACCTCGGCGGCGGGCGGCGGGCGCGGCGCCGCGATGCTCGGTGACGAGATGATCGACGAGGCGAGCGCCAAGATGGCGCTGGTCGTCGCGGGCAAGGGGCGCGCGGCAGGCATGGTGCGGACCACACGGTTCGACCCGAACTCTCAGTAAGATGGACATCGACGAGAGTGCAGTTCTCACGAGCTGAATCACCGATGAGGGAGCACAGACGATGACCAATCCGCTCGCACAGCCGAATCGGACCGGACGCGGCGGGCCGCTGCCGACCCCTCCCACCGGTTGGCCGATCGGTTCGTACCCGACCTATGCCGAGGCGCAGCGCGCCGTCGATCACCTGTCGGACCAGGCCTTCCCGGTCGAGGACGTCACCATCGTCGGCGTGGACCTGATGCAGGTCGAGCGCGTTCTCGGACGGCTCACCTGGGCGAAAGTGATTGGTGGCGGAATCGTTTCGGGAGCCTGGTTGGGTGTGTTCCTTGGCCTGCTGCTCGGACTCTTCACCGACAGCCTCCTCGGCCCGCTGGTCGCGGGCATCATCGGCGGCATCATCTTCGGATTGATCTCCACCACCATCCCGTACGCCGCCACGCGTGGTCAGCGTGATTTCGCGTCCACCATGCAGTTGGTGGCCGGCCGCTACGACGTGCTGTGCGAGCCGAAGACCGCCGAGCGGGCGCGGGATCTGCTCGCCAAGCTGGCCATCTGACGGTTCCCGCCGCACCAGGGGTCTCCACACGGGTGACTCACGGCGAAGTCACGGCCTCGACCACCGCAGCGGTGGTGTCGGCAACCACCTGATTGTTCCCCTGTGCATCCTCCTGATTGGTCAGGCTGTCGGTGAGGATAGCGAGAACCAGGGGGTTGCCGTCCCGGTCCCAGGCGACGCCTGCGTCGTTGACGGTCCCGAACCGGCCTGCGCCGGATTTTGCCGCAGCGGTCCACCCGTCCGGCAGACCGGCGCGAATTCGCTTGTCCGACGTCTTGCTCGCCCGCATCCAGTCGACGAGTTGCGCGCGTTCGGGAGATCTGAGCGCGTCCCCCAGGAGCAGTGCCTGGTAGCCGTCCGCGAGTTCTTTCGGTGTGGAGGTGTCCCGCGGGTCCCCGCGGAGCGCGCTGTTCAGTTCGGTCTCCCACCGGTCCAGGCGGGTGCTCTCGTCTCCGATCTCGCGGGCGAGTGAGGTGATCGCGGGCGGCCCGCCGATCTCCTCGAGTAGATAGTTTCCTGCCGTGTTGTCACTCCGGGTCAGCGCCGCTTCGGCAATCTGCCGCAGTGTCATCGGGGTGCCGACGGCGGCCGCGGTGACGGGTGAATTCTCCACGAGGTCACCGGGTTCGACCAGGACCGGTTTGTCGAGTGACGATGTGCCCGCCCGCGTCCGGCGGAGTACCTCGGCGGCCGCGTACGTCTTGAACGTCGAACACAGGGCGAATCGTTCGTCGCCCCGATGCTGGTAGATCTGGCCGGTCGCGGGATCGATTGCGGTGACCCCGATTCGCGTGGAGTAGCGGGCCTCCAGCGCGTCGAGTTTCGTGTCGAGTGAGGGCAGTTCCGGTGTCACGGCCACCGAAGTGTCCTGGACGGTCTGATCCGCGGCGGCCGTGCACGCGCCAAGAAGCAGCGGAAGAGTGAGAGCGAGGGTGCGGGCACCGTGATGTCCGATGCTGCCCCGCTTCGATTTCGGATGAACTCGATTTCTGGTCATGACCCCAATGTCGGGGTCGGCGCCGCCGTGCGCAAAGACGGTCACAGCGTCGAGACGAGTCGAGAATGCTATCTCGCCAGTTCAGGAGGCAATTCTGTGTGGAGCAATTCGTCGCGCGCCCCTGACGCCCCCTGATCGGCTGATTCAATGGTGGCCATGGATCTGGTCCGCCATTTGAATTTCTTTGTCGCAGTTGCGGAAGAGGGGCATTTCGGAAATGCCGCGGCACGATTGGGAATGACACAACCGCCGTTGTCGCAGGGCCTGCGGCGTCTCGAACAGAGGCTGGGCACCGAGCTCGTCCACCGCAGCGCTCGTGGCGTCGGGCTCACGGACGCTGGGCGACAGTTGCTTCCGCGAGCACGGCTCCTGGTCTCCGACGCTGCCAGATTCGAGGACGAGGCTCGGCGCATCACGGGCGGACATGACGCAGCGGTGAGATGGGGTGTCACGCACTCGCTTGGCGACGACGTGGTGGTGCGGTGTGTCCGCGCGCTCCGCGACGCCGACAAGGCAAGGCCCACCAGGGTCGTCACCACCACTGCGACCACCACCGAACTGGTGGAGAGCGTCCGAACAGGGAGTCTCGACGTCGCTGTGGTCGAACACCCGGCGCTGCTCACGGGTCTCGATAGTGGGCCCATCCTGAAGATTCGGCGTTGGGTGGTCGTGCCGGACGACCATCCGGCCGCGATCGCGAAGAAGGCGCAGGTCCGGATGCTTCGGGGACTGACGTTGTCGACAGGTCCACGATCGGACAATCCCCCCGCTCACGACCTGTTCGTGGACATGTGGCGGGCCCGTGGCCTTGACCCGGACGTGGTCGTCTCGACGGGGCCGCGAGACCTGCTCGCCCGCGTGGCGGCCGGTGGCACTTTCGGGGTGACGACGACTCCGCCGACAACGATGCCCGGCGTGTCCTGGGTCGACATGGTGCGAGAGGAACTTGCGCTGCGCCTTCGTATCGTCTGGCGGGCGGGTGCCGATCTCGCGCTGTCGGCAGGCGCACTGGACCGGGTGCTCCTCAAGGCGGGACGATGAGCACGACCGCGGAGAAGCGGATCCGCGACGTGTTCGCCGACGCCGGCTGCACCGGCTGGCTTCACGCCAGGCGCATCGGAACGCGGCGAGCGGACGACGACGAAGACGCCGTCTCGGTCGGTGCCGACGAACTCGTCGTGACGGCGTCCGTCTACAAACTCCCACTCTTGGTTGCCCTGTGCAGGGCTTTCGACGTGGGGTCCCTCTCCCCGACAGCGACGGTACGTATCAATCCCGCGGACTGCACGCCGGGGCCGACCGGGGTGTCGACCTTCCGGGACCCGGTGGTGATGAGTTGGCGCGATCTGGCCCTGTCGATGATGACGGTGTCCGATAACGCCGCCGCGGACCTCATCCTCGGACGAGTGGGACTCGACGGCATCGATCGGGTGCTCGCCGAACTCGGACTGCTCCGCACGCGAATCGTCGGCGGCACAGCGGATATCCATCGGACCATGCTCGAGGAGGCGAATTCGCACACGACGAGGGAAGCGTTCGAGGTACTCGCCGACAATGACGAGGCGTGGGCGGGCTCCGCCTACGATCCGGCGTTCACGAGCGCGACGACCCCGAGAGAGATGACGTCGCTACTCGACGCGATCTGGACCGACGGTGTGGTGTCTGCGGATCAGGGTCAGTTCATCCGGGAGGTCATGGCGGGACAGATCTGGCCGCATCGAATCCGCTCGGGATTTCCCTATGCGGGGGTGACCGTGGCGGGGAAGACCGGGACGATCGGGGCCATCCGCAACGAGGTGGCAGTCGTGGGTTTCCCTGGCGAGACTCCGGTTGCCGTAGCCATTTTCACACGGGCGGCGCGCGCCGATCCTGTGCTGCCCGTGGTCGACCGGGCGATCGGACGGGCCGCTCACATCGCGGTGACCGAACTTCGTTCCGGCCGCATCGCGTGAGTGCGCGGTGCCGAGGGTTTCGTGGTGCGATGTCCTACCCTTGGTGCGGCGACGGAAGTCTTTCGGCGGTAGGGGAGTGCAATGTCAGCGGGGCTCGAGGCCAGGCGAGAACGATTGTCCCGCAGGGCCCTGAGCCGCGCGACGCTCGACCGTCAGCACCTGCTGCGCCGCACGAGCGGCACCGCGCTCGAGTTGGTCGGCCACCTGTTCGGCCTGCAGGCGCAGGCGCCGATGGCGCCGTACTTCGCGTTGTGGGCTCGGCTCAAGGGATTTCGGCCCGCCGACCTGTCCGCGCCGATCGAGAACCGGGACGTCGTACGGATCGCCCTGATGCGCGGCACGGTGCACGCCGTCACCGCGGCCGATGCCCTCTCGCTGCGGCCGTGGGTGCGGCCCATCATGGACGCGGACCTGCGAACGAACACCCAGCACAAGGCCGCCCTCGTCGGGATGGACCTCGCGGCGCTGACGGACTGGAGTCGGGCGACCCTCGAGGGCACCCCGCTGAGCCTGGCCGACCTTCGGCCGCTGCTGGCCGAGCGTTGGCCGGACCGCGACCCGGTGGCCCTCGCACATGCGGTCCGGGCCCTGCTCCCGCTCGTGCAGGTGCCCCCGCGGGGGATCTGGGGCAGGTCCGGTCAGCCGGTCTGCACCACCCTGGAGCGGTGGACGGACACGCCACTGTCCGAACCGATTCCGGACGAGATCATCCTGCGTTACCTGGCGGCCTACGGCCCGGCGTCGGCGGCGGACGCACAGGCCTGGTCCGGCCTGACCAGGCTGGGGGAGGTGTTCGACCGACTTCGCCCGAGGTTGCGGGTGTTCGTCGATGAGGACGGTGCCGAACTGTTCGATCTGCCCGACGCCCCGCGGCCTGACCCGGCAGGAAGCCTGCCGCCACGGATCCTCGCGCCCTACGACAGCGTCCTGCTGGGCCACGCGAACCGGAGTCGGGTGATCGCCGACGAGCACCGCAAGGTGGTGTTCACCGTGAACGGGATCATCAAGCCGACGGTCCTGGTGGGCGGCCAGGTTGCCGGGTTCGTCACGGTCACCGCCAAGAAGCGTTCGGCGGCAGTCGAGATCGCGACATTCGCCCCGGTCGCGAAGGGCGCCACGTCGGCGCTCGAGGCCGAGGCGCAGCGGTTGCTGACGTTCGCGCACCCCGACGCCGACGATCACGACATCCGGTTCACCGACGCGCGGTAGCCGCCTCCGCCATCGACGACTCGCCCGCTGCGGGAAGGTCGTTGCCCGCTTCCGCCGCCGCCGTACCCCGCGAGATCCGCCGCGCGAGCGCGTGGGCCGCGCCAACGAACAGCCCGACGATCGCGCCCCAGACCGCCGACACGAGCGCGCCGCCGACGAGCGAGGCCAGGTAGGCGCCCGGTCCCTCCTGCAGCACGAAGCTCAGGTACACCGTGCGGATCAGGTTGCCTGCGAGGACGCCGGTCACGGTGGCGCCAAGGCCCGCCAAGAAGGCGCGCCCGACCCCGCCGCCGGGGTGCCTGCGCGCCGAGTCGGTCAGCCGCATCCAGACGACGGCGAGCATCACCAGTGCCGCGGCGCAATCGACGAGCCAGTTGGTGGTGGTCGTCTCGCCCAGCGGGAACAACCGCAGCGCCGGGATGCCGAAGGGCAGCCCGATCGCGCTCGGGACGAGCAGCTCCGGGATCCGGGTGAGCACGGCGCCCGTGATCGACCAGACCCCGAACAGGACCGAGATCGCCGCAAGCGTCGCGACAGCCGGCCACGGGGCGCGGAAACCGGCATCGACCTGCGGATTCACCGAAACAGCAGCGCTGGCGTCAGACATGCCGCAACATTAACGGGATCGAATGGACCAAGCGTCCAGAATCATGCAGAAAGTTGGGTGTGAGTCCTGTGCGGCGAACCAGAGTGGTGTCCCTCGTTGCGGCCGGTGCGCTCGTCCTCGCCGGTGGTGTCGGCGCGGTGCTGCGATCAGATCCGGCGCCTGCCGAGTCGTACCTCACCGACGGCCAGGGACGTTCGCTCGTCCTCCGCGGATTCAACACGGCATCCAGCGCGAAGAGCACCCCCGACGGCATGCCGGAGTTCACCGAGGCCGACCTCGAGCGGGAACACACCGACATGGGCACCAACTTCGTCCGGTTCCTGATCTCCTGGCGCTCGGTGGAGCCGGAGCCCGGCGTCTACAGCCAGGAATACCTGGACCGGGTGGAGGACCGCATCGACTGGTACGCGGACCGCGGCTATCACGTCATGCTCGATATGCACCAGGACACCTGGGGGGCCGCGATCACCCCGGGCGGCAAGGCCGGCAACGGTGCCCCCGCGTGGGCCACGTACATGGACGGGTTGCCGGTCGGATCGCACGACATGTGGGAGCAGTACTACCTCGACGCAGGCGTGATCCGCGCCTTCGACAACTTCTGGAACACCACCGGAGCGCACCCCGAACTCTCCGAGCACTACGCGAATGCGTGGCGGGCGGTGGCCGAGCGATTCGCCGACCATCCCGCCGTCGTCGCCTACGACCTGATGAACGAGCCCTACGGCGGCACCCTGCAGGGCCCCGTCTTCGAGTCAGGGCCGCTCACGTCGCTCTACCAGAAGTCGGCGGACGCGATCCGCACCGTCGACCAGGACAGCTGGGTCTGTGTGGCGCCGCAGGCGATGGGCAACAACTGGGGCACCCCGAGCGGCCTCGGCGCGATCACCGACAGCCGCGAGGGCGACGCGCGGATCGCCTACTGCCCCCACATCTATCCGCTGCCGATGGACCTCGGTGGGGGCTACGAGGGCACCTCCCGCGACCTGGTCGACGCGACCGTCGCCTCCTGGCGTGACAACACCGTGCGCACCGCGGCCGCCCTCGGCGACGCCCCGATCATCCTGGGGGAGTTCGGGCTCGACACCACGCTCCCCGGTGCGCTCGACTACGTGGACCGGATCTACGCCACGGCGGCGGAGATCGGTGCGGGCGTGAGCTACTGGTCGCGCGATCCGGGTCCGTGGGGTCCGTACGGGGAGGACGGCACCGCCCGCAACCTCGTCACCGCACTCGACACGCCGTACCCGCGCGCGGTCGCGGGCACGCCGATCTCGTGGGAGGCGTCCGCGGACCGGCTCCAGCTGACCTTCCGGCCCGACCGCGACATCTCGGCGCCCACCGAGATCTACCTGCCGCAGCGCGGCTTCCCCGCGGGCGTGGCGGTCGACGGCGGCGAGGTGCTGGCCTGGGATCAGCAATCCCGGCTGCTCACCCTCCGGCAGCCGCAGGCGGACGAGGACGTCACCGTGACGCTCACCCCGGCGCCCTGATCGGTGCCTGACGGGCGTGGGGTGTTAGATGAACGGGTGAGTGACAGCGTCATCGCCTCCGTCCGTGCGCACCTCACCGAGCGGATCGGTGGGCCCGCGCCCTCCGCCGCCTCCGTAACCTTCCTCGGGCTGGAACCGCTGGAGGTACTCCGCTTTCCCGCCGACTCCGACGACCTGGTCCGGTACGTCTCGCTCGGCTGTTCGCGGCATCCGATGGGTGATCCGAGCGACGCCATCGCGGACCCGGTGCGCGGGCCACGCGCGGAGCTGATGCTGACCCTGCGCGGCGGCGTCGGCGTCGCCTCGGGCGTGCACAAGACGCTGGCGATCCTGGCCGCCGCGCCCGCGGTGGAGGGCGTGGTCCTCACGGTCGACGGCCTGCTCGACGTGGGCGAGCCGCTGTGGAAGGGCGCCCCGTTCACCGCGGTGCTGCTGGGGGAGAGCGACGTCGAGGACCTCGAGCTGCCCGAGCCGGCCGATCCGGTGCGCTTCCTCGCCGCGGTGCCGATCACCGGGACCGAGGCCGCCTGGGTGCGGCTGCGCGGAGCCGCGGCGCTGCGGGAGGCGTGGGCGGAGGCCGGGATCGACGTGCGCGACCCGGCGCGCGGGGCGGCCTCGCTCTAGTCAGAGCCAGTTGTTGCGGCGGAACGTGACGAACAGGCCGGCGCACGCGATCACGATCACCGCGACAACACCGTAATAGCCGTAGCTCCAGCGCAGCTCCGGCATGTGGTCGAAGTTCATCCCGTAGATGCCCGCGATCATCGTCGGCACCGCGGCGATCGCGACCCAGGCCGAGATCTTGCGCATGTCGGTGTTCTGCTGCACGGCCACCTTGGCCAGGGCGGCCTCGACGAGGGTGCTGAGCACCTCGTCGAACTCGGCGATCCGCTCGGCGACGATGGTGTGGTGGTCCTGCACGTCGCGTAGGTAGCGCCTGACCTCCTTCGGCACCCCGGTGGTGGTGTCCTGGCTCAGCCGCTGCAGGGGACTGGCGAGCGGGTTCACAGACTTGCGTAGCTCGACGATCTCCCTCTTGAGTAGGTAGATCTGCTCGATCGGGACCCGGGTGCGGGGGCTGAAGACCTCCTCCTCCATGAGATCGACGTCCTTCTCGACGGATTCGGTGACTGCGAGGTACTGATCCACCACGTGGTCGGCGATCGCGTGCAACACGGCCGACGGACCCAGCGCGAGCCGACCGGGGTTGGCCTCCATCAGCGCCCGGACACCGGCCAGGCCGGAGTGTTCGCCGTGCCGCACGGTGACCACGAAGTCGGCGCCGAGGAAGATCATGATCTCGCCGGTCTCGACCACCTCGTTGGCCGTGGTGATCGACTCGTGCTCAACGTAATTCACGGTCCTCAGTACCAGGAAGAGCACATCGTCGTATAGCTCGAGCTTGGGCCGCTGGTGGGCATGCACGGCGTCCTCGACTGTCAGCTCGTGCAAGCCGAAAACCTCTGCGACACTGCCCATCTGATATTCGTCGGGGGCGTGCAAGCCCACCCAGGCGAAGCCCTTGCCGCGGGCGCGGACCTCGGCGAGGGCGGCGGAGTGGGTGAACTTCCCCGGCAGTCGCTCGCCGTCGATGTACACGGCGCAGTCCACGATGGCCCTTGCGGTCGGGACGGGGATCCGTGCCGGGGTGATGCCGGGCGACCTGCGGGTCGGGCGTAGCGACGGCATGGACGGCACAGCAGCCACTCCCTCTCGAGCCCGGCGATGATCTGGGGTCAATCCTAGCCCCGGTGGAATCGGGCGGACGCTGAGCTGCGAGGTGTCGAACCGCTTCCCACAGCCTGAGACAATGGCTCGGTGCGCATCGACCTCCACACTCACACAACTGCCTCGGACGGGACGGACAGCCCCGCTGACCTGGTGCGGCACGCCGCGGACGCCGGGCTCGACGTGGTGGCCCTGACGGACCACGACACCACCGCCGGCTGGGCGGAGGCCGCCGCCGCGCTGCCGGCCGGGCTGAGCCTGGTCCGTGGCATGGAGATGTCGTGCGAGGGCCGCGGCGAGGACGGCAGGCCGGTCGCGGTTCACCTGCTCGCCTACCTCTTCGACCCGACGAACGCGGCCTTCGCCGCGGAACGTGGACGGCTGCGATCCGAGCGGACGTCGCGGCTGCGGGCGATGGCCGAGCGGATGGCACTCGACGGCCTGCCGGTGGACCCGGACGAGGTGATGGCTGCGGCGGGGCCCGCGGCCGGTCGCCCGCACCTGGCGCGGGCGCTGGTGGCGGCGGGGGTGGTCGGATCCGTCGACGAGGCGTTCGGTGACCTGCTCAAGACCGGTGGCCGCTACTACGTGCACAAGGCGGATACGCCGCTGCCCGAGGCGGTGCGGATGGTGTCCGACGCGGGCGGGGTGAGTGTGATCGCGCACGGGCGGGCCGCGAGCCGCGGCCGCCTGCTCGCGATGGAGCAGATCGGCGAACTCGTGGCGGACGGTCTCGCAGGGGTGGAGATCGACCATCACGACCACCTGCCCGCGGATCGGGAGATCCTCGCCGGGATCGCCCGCGAACACGGACTCATCGTGACCGGGTCCTCGGATTATCACGGCGTCAACAAGGCGGTGAAGCTCGGCGAATTTCTCACCGCGCCCAGCGAGTTCGAACGGATCGTGGCCAGGGCCACCGGCATCGACGTGATCTCGGCATGAGGGAGGAGTGCTGATGTCCTTCGACACGACCCTGTACATGACGGCCGTGATCACTCTCTTCGTGATCATGGACCCGCCGGGCGCCATCCCCGTCTTCCTGTCCCTGGTCGGCCGCAAGAGCAAGGAGGCGCGCAACCGGGCCGCATGGCAGGCGCCCGCGGTCTCGCTTGCCGTCATCACGGTGTTCGCGATCGGCGGCCAGGCGATCCTCAACTACCTGCACATCGGGATCCCCGCGCTGCAGGGCGCGGGCGGCCTGCTGCTGTTGCTGATCGCATTGGAGCTGTTGACCGGCCGGGACGCGAATCAGCCGAAGGGCAATGAGGACGTCAACGTCGCGCTGGTGCCGCTCGGGACGCCGCTGATGGCGGGGCCCGGCGCGATCGCCGCGGTGATCGTCTTCGTGAACCAGGCCGAGGGGCATTCGGGTGCCCCGCTGGCCGTGGGGTTGGCGATTCTGACGATTCACCTCATCCTGTTCGTGGTGCTGCGGTTCTCCACGGTGCTGATCCGGCTGCTGGGCGTGAGCGGAATCTCGCTGCTGGCCAGGATCGCCGGACTCCTGCTGGCCGCGATCGCGGTGCAGCTCATTGCGGACTCGGTCCGCGGATTCATCGCAGGTGGGTAGGGACGTGTCGGTCGACGAGTACGAGGACCACGCAGAGAGCAGCGGGGGAGTCGCCCGCGGACTGCGGGCGCTGAGCGGTGCCATGGCGGCGGGCGTTGTGGTGCTGGCGGTGGTCGTCCTCGGCACGTCGTATCTCGGCGGCCAGCGCGGGTTCCCGGGGCCGGGGAAGGTCTCGGTCGGCGCGCACATCGTCGCGGTCGTGTTGGTGTTGCTGGCGCAGCGGGTGGCCGATCACCGGCGGGGTGTCACGGCCGTCTTCGGCTCGGTGGGCGTGTTCTTGGTCACAGGCCTGTTGCTGTGGACCCAGTGGTGGCGTTAGCTCACCAAAAAAGCTACTCACCGGTGAGATTTGCGTGCGGTGAGGCCGCGGTGGCACACTTGTTGCACTTCGCGCCGGTGCTACCCCCCGGTAACGGAGCGAGAGTCGGATTCACCAGCGGCAGATTTCGCGCCCGGGCTCACCCCGCCTGGCGCCTTCGCGCTTCCGAGTTGAGTGCAGCGGCCCGTAGACCAATCGGGAATTGATCGTGCACCCTCGGTTAGCCTCACCCCCATCTCGACCAAAAACCTGCGGCTGCGTCGATTTCCACCTCGGCGCTGCTACTTCCCAGTAACCCGCCCCCGAGTGGGAGCGGCATGAGTAGGAGTGCAATCGTGTCTCTTGTGTCTGAAGCAACCACACCGAAAAAGGTTGAGCTGACCGACGAAGAGATCTTCGCGGGCCATGTCGGCGGCAAGCTCTCTGTCGAGACGACCGCCCCCCTCGATTCTCAGCGCGCCCTGTCGATCGCATACACGCCCGGTGTGGCACAGGTCAGCCGCGCGATCGCGGCGGACGAGACGCTCGCGGACCGCTACACGTGGACCAGCCGTCTCGTCGTCGTCGTGAGCGACGGCACCGCGGTGCTCGGACTGGGCGACATCGGACCGCGCGCCTCGCTGCCGGTGATGGAGGGCAAGTCCGCGCTGTTCAAGCAATTCGCGGGCCTGAACTCGATCCCGCTGGTGCTCGACACCAAGGACCCCGACGAGATCGTCGAGACCCTCATCCGGCTCCGCCCGAGCTTCGGCGCCGTGAACCTCGAGGACATCTCGGCCCCGCGCTGTTTCGAGATCGAGAAGCGGGTCATCGAGGCCCTCGACTGCCCCGTCATGCACGACGACCAGCACGGCACCGCCATCGTCGCGCTCGCCGCGCTCAAGGGCGCGGTCAAGGTCCAGGACCGTGACATCACCGCGCTGCGCGTGGTGATCTCCGGTGCGGGCGCGGCAGGCGTCGCCTGCGCGAACATCCTGCTCGCGGCCGGCATCGCCGACGTCACCGTCCTCGACTCCAAGGGCATCGTGTCCAGCGACCGCGGCGACCTGAACGAGATCAAGGCCGACCTCGCCGCCCGCACCAACCCGGCAGGCCGCACCGGCGGCATCGTCGAGGCGCTCGACGGCGCCGACGTGTTCCTCGGCGTGTCCGCGGGCACCGTGCCGGAGGAGATCATCGCGACGATGGCCCCCGAGGCGATCATCTTCGCGATGTCCAACCCGGACCCGGAGATCCACCCGGACATCGCACGCAAGCACGCCGCGATCGTCGCGACCGGCCGCAGCGACTTCCCGAACCAGATCAACAATGTGCTCGCCTTCCCCGGCGTGTTCAAGGGCGCGCTCGACGCAGGCGCCCGCCGCATCACCGAGGGCATGAAGCTCGCCGCGGCGGAGGCGATCCTGTCCGTCGTCGCCGACGAGCTGGCCGTCGACAAGATCGTGCCGAGCCCGCTCGATCCGCGGGTCGCCCCCGCGGTCGCCGAGGCCGTCGCGGCCGCGGCCAAGGCCGAGGGCGTCGCCCAGGCCTGAGCCTCCAGCCCAGAGCTCGAGGGGCCCCGTCGTGCGGTTGACACCGCACGATGGGGCCCCTTCGCGTTCGGGGTGTCCGGTCTTGCCGGACGCGGGCTCAGCTCAGCGTCGGCGTGCGGCGCAGCCTCCCGGTGCCGGGTACCGAGGCCCACACCGCGACCGCGAGGATGCCGTCGAGGATCAGGGCCAGCGCCGCGACGAGGATCGCACCCACCAGGACGCGGGCATAGTCACCGAGCGCCAAGCCGTCGAACATGTACCGCCCCAGTCCGCCCAGATTGACATAGGCGGCGACCGTGGCCGTGGCGATGACCTGCAGCGTCGCATTGCGCAGCCCGCCGACGATCAGCGGCAGCGCGTTCGGGACCTCCACCCGGCCGAGCACCTGTGCCCTGGTCATCCCCATCGCCCGCGCGGCGTCGACCACGACAGGGTCGACGTTCGCGACGCCCGCATAGGTGCCTGCCAGGATCGGCGGGATGCCGAGCAGGACCAGCGCGATGATCGGCGGGATCAGGCCGAGCCCGAGGAGCAGCACCAGGAACGTCAGGATGCCGAGGGTCGGTAGCGAGCGGAGCGAGTTGACCAGACCGACCAGGATGGCGTCGCCCTTGCGGAAGTGCCCGATGAGCAGGCCCAGTGGGATCGCGATGGCCGCGGAGACGGCCACCGCGAGCAGGCTGTACCAGAGGTGTTCGACGATGCGGGCGCCGATGCCGGTTGGGCCGGACCAGTTCGACGGGTCGGCGATGAAGTCGAAGGCGGAGCCGAAGAGGTTCATGCGGGGCCCTCCGTCGCGCGCAGGACCGCGGCCGGCTCCTCGGCCTTGCGGCTGCGGGCGGTCCTGGTCCAGGGCGTCAGCACGCGACCCGCGAGGTAGAGCAGGCCGTCGATCACCAACGCCAGGAAGACGATCGCGATGATCCCCGCCAGGATCTGGTCCGGGTAGTCGCGCTGGTAGCCCTTGGTGAACAGTTCACCTAGTCCGCCGATGCCGATCAGCGAGCCGACCGACACCAGCGAGATGTTGGTGACGGCGACGACCCGGATGCTGGAGATCAGGACCGGGACGGCAAGCGGCAGTTCGACGGTCAGCGCGCGGCGCAGCGGGGTGAAGCCCATCGCGGTGGCCGAGTCGATCACCGACTCTGGCACCGAGTCGAGCGCCTCGGGCACCGCGCGCACCAGCAGCGCGGTCGAGTAGATCGACAGCGCGATCACCACGTTCATCTCGTCGAGGATGTTCAGCCCGAGCAGGGGCGGGATGGTGACGAACAGCGCGAGCGAGGGGATCGTGAACGCGAGCGAGGCGAGCGTCATGGTGGTCTTGCGCAGCCACGGGACATTTCGGATGGCGATGCCGGCGGGCACCGCGATCACCAGCCCGATCAGCAGCGGCAGCAGCGCCAGGTAGAGGTGCGTCTTCGCGAGGTCGACAACCTGCGAGAAGTTGTCGATCAACCAGCGCATCAGCCGGCCGTCTCGCCGTTGAAGAAGTGCCGGTTCCTGGCCCGGTCCTCGGCCTGTCGCTGGTCCGCGAGCTTGCGGATCACCTCGGATCCGTTGACCCCGCCCACCACCGAGCCGGATTCGTCCACCACGACGCCGATTCCGGACGGCGACGAGATCGCAGCGTCCAGCGCCTGCCGCAGGTCCCCGCCCCGCGTGAACAACGAACCGCCCGCGGATGTGCTCTCGGCCAGTGTGTTGCCTGCCCGGATGCCCTCGACGCCGGTGACGTCGATCCAGCCGCGCGGCGCGCCGTCCTCGGTGACCACGAGCACCCACTCGCCCTGGTCGAGGCGAAGCGCGGCGAGCTCGGACTCGACGGCGGTGCGGATCTCGTGTACCGGCACCTCGTCGGCGGGTCGGAACGACAGCCCGCGGTACCCGCGATCGCGTCCCACGAAGTCGGCGACGAAATCCGTTGCGGGGGAAGCGAGCACGGTCTGCGGATCGGCGTATTGCTGGAGCCTGCCGTGCGGGCCGAACACCGCGACGCGGTCGCCGAGCCGGACCGCCTCGTCGATGTCGTGGGTGACGAACACGATGGTCTTGCGCAGTTCGGCCTGCAGGCGCTGCATCTCGGCCTGTAGGTCCTCGCGGACCACCGGATCGACCGCGCTGAACGGCTCGTCCATCAGCAGGATCGGCGGGTCGGCCGCCAGCGCCCTTGCGACGCCGACGCGCTGCTGCTGGCCGCCGGAGAGCTGGGACGGGTAGCGGGTGGCCAGTGCGGGGTCGAGCCCGACCCGCTCGAGCACCTCGAGCGCGGCCTTGCGGGCCGCGCGCCGCGAATCGCCGCGCAGCACAGGCACGGTGGCCACGTTGTCGACCACGGTCCGGTGCGGCAACAGGCCCGCGCTCTGGATCACGTAGCCGATGCCGAGGCGGAGCTTGACCGCGTCCGTGCGGGTGACGTCCTGGCCGTTCACGATCACCTTGCCGGAGGTGGGCGTGATCATCCTGTTGATCATCCGCATGGACGTGGTCTTACCGCAGCCCGACGGCCCGACGAACACGGTGAAGGACTCGGGCTCGATGACCAGGTCGAGATCGTCGACAGCGGTGGTGCCGTCCGGATAGCGCTTGGTGACCGACTCGAAAGAGATCAAGGCCTGCCGCCTACGACACCGGCTTGTCGAGCCCCTTGGCCGACACCCACTCGGTGGCGGCGGCGTCCGGTTCGGTCTTCGAGTCGCCGGAGACCGAGGTGTTCAGTGCGATGAGCTCGTCGGTGGTCAGCTTGGCCGACACCGCATTCAGGACCGCTGCCAGCTTCTCGGACTGCTTGTCGGCGCGCAGCACCGGCACCACGTTCTGCGCCGGGAAGTTGTACTTCGGGTCCTGGAGGACCACGAAGTTGTTCTTGGCGATGGCAGGCGAGGTGGTGAAGATGTTCGCCGCGGTGACCTGGCCGGAGGAGAGGGCGGCCACCGTGGCCGGTCCGCCGCCGTCCGCGATCGGCACGAAGTTCTGCGGGCTGATGACGAGGCCGTAGTCGGCCTCGAGTCCGGGCAGCCCTCCCGCGCGCTCCTGGAACTCGGCGGGTGCGCCGAACTTCACCTCGGCGGAGTGCGGCGCCAGATCCGCGATCGAGGTCAGCTGCCACTTGTCGGCGGTCTCGCGGGTGACAACCACCGCGTCCTTGTCCTCACCTGGCGCGGGCGTGGTGATCGCCAGGTCGGGGCCGAGCGCCGCGGGCAGGGCCGCGTCCACCTCGGCGGCGCTGGTCGCGGTCGTGTCCTTGTCGAGGTACTGCAGCAGATTGCCGGTGTAGTCCGGGATCACGTCGATGGACCCGTCCTTGACCGCGGGGATGTAGGTCTCCCGGCTGCCGATGTTCAGCTTGGTCTGCACGTCGAAGCCGTTGGCACGCAGTGCCTCCGCGTAGATGTTCGCCACGGTCTCGGACTCGGGGAAGTTCGCCGACCCCACGATGATCGCGTTCGGGTCCGAGCTGGTGCCTCCGCTGCTGCTGAGCGGGTCGGAGTCACCGCCGCAGCCGGCGAGGGCAAGGGAGGTGACCGCCGCGACGACGGCGAAGGGGAGCAGGCGTGGACCCTGCGGAATGCCCATCGAGCGCAGGCGTGGAGCCTGCGGAATGCCCATCGAGCGCAGGCGTGGAGCCTGCGGAATGCCCATCGAGCGCAGGCGGGCGGAGCGGAGAGCTGAGAACCTCATGGCGTCCTTCCATCGGTTCCGGCGGTAGCACCCGTCCCCTTCGGACTGGTTGCTGCGGCGTCGACAAGCCGGATCTCTCGGCCGCTCGAGATGGTGCTGGCCACCGAGTGTAACGATAGGGAGGACATTCGCTGGGTGAGGAGAGGGAGCGTGGCGCGCCATGACGGCTCGGTGGAGGAAGGCCGCGATGACAGCGATGTCCGCGGCCGTTGTGTGCGCGCTCGCCGGATGCACGGTGGACAATTCCCGGCTCGACCAGACGCAGGCACCGGCGGCGATCACCGTCGGATCCGGGGAGAGCGCGGAGTCACAGGTCGTCGCGGAGATCTACGCGGGGATCCTGCGTGGCACCGGATCCCCTGTCGAGGTGGGTTCACCGGAGACCAGGGCGGAGTACGTGGAGGGACTCGGGGCGGCGGACATCACGCTGGTGCCGGACTTCACCGGGCAGCTCCTGCACTACTTCCAGCCGGACTCGGCGCTCACCGATCCCGATGAGGTCTTCGAGGAGCTGAACAGGTCTCTGCCGGAGGGGCTCTCGGTCTCCGACTACAGCGAGGCGGAGCTGGAGGCCGATGATTCGGCACCCGCGGAGAACGTGGTGCCCCTCATGCGCAACGGCGTGCTCACCGAGGATCAGGTCAAGGCGCTCAACGTCGTTGCGGGCGAGCTGACCTCGGACGACCTGGCGTCGATGGCGGAGCGGGTTCGCGTAGGCGAGCTCACCCCCGAGCAGGCCGCGGACGAATGGCGGGCGGCTCGCTGAGAGGATCCCCTGCACGTAGTGAGCTGCCGCGGAAGCGGATCCGGCAACCAGGCGGATCGGCTCTGTCGGTGATCGGTGGGCAATGTGGCCGCCCGAATCGCGTCTGTAATGTCGAACCCCGATGCAGCAGAGCACACAAAGCAGGCGGGGGCCAATGCCGAGGATTGCCGAGTTACCGACCAAGCTGATCGCAGGGCTGGCGCTGGCCTTGATCGGCCTTTCGATTGCCGCACCACCTGTCCAAGCGCAGGCGAGCTCCGAGTCGGCTCCGCAGTATGCGCCGACCATGCTCATTCTCGACGCGTCCGGATCCATGCAACGTCCCGATCCGGCGGGCACGATGATGGACGCCGCGAAGAACGCCGTCCGCACCTTTGTCGGCGCCGCGCCTGCCGAATCGAAGGTAGGACTGACGGTGTACGGCACCGGCACAGGCAACACCGAGGCGGACAAGTCCGCAGGATGTCGTGACGTGCAGGTGCTGCACAAGCCCGACACCCTTGACCGTGCCGCGTTGACCAATGCGGTCGACGGAATCAAGGCCAGCGGGTGGACGCCGATGGGCACCGCAATGCGCCAGGCGGCCGCCGCCCTCCCGGACTCGGGACCGCGCTCGATCGTGCTCGTCTCCGATGGCGACGACACCTGTTCCCCACCGGATCCGTGTGAGGTCGCCAGGGAGTTGAAACAGCGAGGCGTCGACCTGGTGATGCACGCGATCGGCTTCGCGGTGGACGGAAAGGCCCGCGCCCAGCTCACCTGCATGGCGCAGGCCACCGGCGGCACCTACACCGACGCCGCCGACGGACCCGCGCTGGAGCGGACGCTGCCACGGGTAACGGCCGCTGCGCTGCGCAACTACACGGCGGCCGGGGCACCGATCGCCGGAACGCCCACGTACGAGACCGCCCCGGTGGCGAAGCCCGGTCAATACCTCGACACCATGGGCCAGAAGGAGACGCGCTACTACGCGGTCGATGTTCCCGACGGGGCCACCGCCTATTTCAGCGGCACGATCTCCTTTCCCCGCCTGCCCGACATCTCGAGCACCGAGGACATGAATGTTCTCAACCTGCGGGTTTACGGCAGGGACGGCCGAGACTGCAACGAGTTCGTGTTCGAACAGGTGACGAGTTCGAGCGATGGCGCGGCACTGACGGTGGCCGAGACCTTCGACGGGGCGACCGAGAAGCGCGCGGACGACGGCAGCGGTGCCGACAAGTGCAGGGGCGGCGGGCGTTACTACTTCGCGCCGACCTGGGCCACGGTGTCCCACGGTGTGCCGGAACGGCTGCCGATCGAACTGCTCATCGGCATCGAGCCCGCCGCAACCGATCCCGGGCCGATCGCCGTGGCTCCGCCGATCGCCTCTACCGAGCAGGCCGGTCCGGGTACCCCGGTCGTCGGCGGCGGGTCCTTCAATGTGGCCACCGAGCTCGACGGCAGTGGTCGGTACACCGACACCCTGCAGCCCGGCGAGTTCGTGTTTTACCGGGTTCCGCTGGATTGGGGGCAGGGGCTCGCGTATCGGGTGCACTACGGGGAGAACGGCGGCCGAGGCGTGGAGAACATCTCCAACATCCAGACCGCCGTGTACTCCCCGGTCCGCGAGGAGATCGACCTGGATACCGGGTCGTACACCGGCACCGACCGGATGCTGCCGTCGAACGGGGCATTCGCCACGGTGCCGATCCGCTACAACAACCGCACATCCGATGTCCTGGACACCCGCAAGGAAGCCGTGGCCGGGTCGTATTACATCGCGGTCAAGGTGGGCTCGACTGCGGCGGAGGGCGAGAAGCGTCCGGTGCCGATCCGGCTGGACCTGACTGTCGGGGGGAAGGTTGAGGAGGGTCCCTCGTATTCGTCCGGGGTTGCGAACGGGATCTTCGGCGAGAACGCGACGACGCAGGCTGTGAACGCCCCGCCCACCGGCGGTCCTGCTGCCGACACCGTGGTGGTCGAGGCGGCGGGCGGGGCAGGCACCTCGGACTCGAGTTCGTCGACCGCCGTGATCGCCGTGGCGGTGGCCGGAGTCGTGTTGTGCGGCACGCTCATCGGCTGGGTCGCCGTGCGCAGGCGCCGAAGGTAGACGGCTGGCGGCGGTGACGCACGAACGGGCGGTTACCGGGTTCGCGTCTCGGCAATCGTCCCGGTAACCACCCGTTCGATGCGTGAGCTAGACCCTGGTGCGTTCGAGCGCCTCGCGTAGGAAGCCGCCGAGCTCGCGCACGGCGTCGTTGGCCTCCCGCAGGATCGACGCCTGCAGATGCGCGACGTGCCACAGCTTCGGGTACTCGGTGAACCGAACCGTGACGTCGGCGGCGCGCAGCTTGCCCACCAGTTCCACCACCTGTGGGTACAGCACCTCGGAGGTGCCGACGTGCACGATGGTCGGCGGCAGGCCTTCCATGTCGGCATGCAGCGGCGCGAAGCCCGGGTCGGTCGGGTCGCCCCCGTCGAGGTACGCCTCGGCCGCGACGAACGACCACGCCGTGTTGACCACGAGATCGCGATCCTTCGGGGCGTCGCGGGCGCCGGGGTCGACCCAGGGCGCGATCAATCCGAGGGCCGCCGGGTGCACGTCGTGCGCGTCGATCAGGCGCCGCGCGGTGGCCAGCGACAGTCCGCCGCCCGCCGAATCCCCTGCGATGGCAACCTGATCGGCGGTGTACCCGTGCTCGACCAGCAGCTCGAGGTACGCGTCGACCGCGTCCTCCAGCCCGGCCGGGTACGGATTCTCCGGGGCGAGACGGTAGTCGAGCAGGTACACCGCGGATTCGGACTCCCGTGCCAGGTACGCGGCGAGCGACCGGTGGGTGGCGGGCGATCCGAGGGTGTAGCCGCCGCCGTGCAGGTACAGCACGGCGGTGCGGCGCTCGCTGGCGCCGACCGTGATGCGCTCGGCCCTGCGGCCTGCCAGGGTCAGCTCGCGCACGACGGTGTCGCGCGGGAGCCGCTGCAGCGGGGATCCGGCGTCGAGCAGCGCGCGCGCCGCGGGTACCGGCATCTTCGCGTGCAGCGCCACCCGGTAGAACGCGCCGAGGTTGGCGGCGACCAGCGGTCGGGGCAGGAACACCACTGGGCTACTTCCCCTTCGGCATCACGCGGCCGGCGATCTCGGCGACCACACGCTGGTAGCTCGAGCCGACCAGGCGGACCCAGGCATCGAGGAACTTGGCGTCGGCGCCGATCAGCACCCGCGCCTTGCCCTTCTGCACGCCGTTCACGATGACCTTCGCGGCCTGCTCGGGCGTGGTGCGCGCGAGCTTCTTGTCGAAGAACTCGGAGAAGGCGGCGAGGTCCTCCCCTGGCCCGGCGGTCGCGTTGCGGGCGATGGCGGTCTTGATGCCGCCGGGGTGCACACAGGTCACCTTGACCGGGTGCTTGGCGATCAGCATCTCCTGCCGCAGCGACTCGGTGAAGCCGCGAACCGCGAACTTCGCGGAGTTGTATGCGGACTGGCCGGGCATCGAGAGCAGGCCGAACAGGCTGGAGACGTTCACCACGTGACCGTCGCCGGAGGCGAGCAGGTGCGGCAGGAATGCCTTGGTGCCGTTGACGACTCCCCAGAAGTCCACGTCCATGATCTTCTCGATGTCCTTGAACTCGGACTTCTCGAACTCGCCGTGGTACGCGATACCCGCGTTGTTGTAGATCTGGTTGACCTTGCCGAAGTGAGCCGCGATCGTCTCGGCGTACTGCAGCACGGCCTCGCGCTGGGTCACGTCCAGGTGATCGGACCTGACCTCGGCGCCGAGCGCCTCAACCTGGCGCACGGTCTCGGCCAGACCGACGCTGTCGAAGTCGGAGAGGGCGAGCCGCGCACCCTTCTTGGCCAGGTTCAGCGCGAGCGCGCGACCGATGCCGGATCCCGCTCCGGTGATGACGACGACCTTGCCTGCGAAATCGCTCACTGTGCAACAACCTTCTCATCGTCGTCGGCGGTGCCGACAGTGGATGCCGTCCCGCGTTCGATTTCGGCGGCGATCTCGTCGCCGGTGATCGCGGGCAGGTCCTTGGTGGCCACGCTGCGGTACGCAGCGAGGTCGAACTTCTTTGTCGTGTTGCGGAACTGGAAGGTGAAGCCCGGCCACAGCGTGGTGTTGTTGCCGTGCTTGTCGAGGTACCAGCTGGCGCAGCCGCCGTTGTTCCAGACGCTGCGCGCGAGCTTGTCCTGCAGGTCCTTGTTGTAGGCGTCCTGCACGTCCTGGCGGACCTCGATGGTCCCGATGCCGTTGCGCTCGATGGTGTTGATCGCGTCGATGACGTAGTTGAGCTGCGACTCGATCATGAAGACCATCGAGGTGTGGCCAAGGCCGGTGTTCGGGCCGACGAGGAAGAACATGTTGGGGAAGTTGGCGATCGCCGATCCCTTGTAGCCCTGCTGCCCGCTGGCCTCGAAGACCTCCGCGGCGGAGCGGCCGTCCTTGCCGATGATGCCTGCGAAGGTGGGGGAGTCGGTCACGTGGAAGCCGGTGGCCACCACGATCGCGTCGACCTCGCGGGTGGCGCCGTTGCGGTCGACGATGCCGTTGGCCGTGACCTCCGAAATCCCGTCGGTGACCAGGTCGACGTTCGGCTGGGTCAGTGCGGGGTAGTAGTTGTTGGAGATCAGCATGCGCTTGCAGCCGATCTGGAAGTTCGGGGTGACCTTCTCGCGCAGGTCCCGGTCCTTGATCTGCATGCGCAGGTGGCGCTCGGCAGCGAACTGCAGCGGCTTCATGAAGATCGGGGCCTTGGCCAGGCCGACGACCTGGGTCTCGCGCATCCAGTAGATGCCGGTGCGGGAGAGCTTCTGGAACCCGGGCACGTACTTGAACGCGAGCTTCTCGAGCGTGGTGTACTCGCGGTCCGCGCGGGGCAGGACCCACGGCGCGGTGCGCTGGTAGACGTCGAGCCGGCCGGCCTTCGCGGCGAGCTGGGGGACGATCTGGATGGCGGAGGCGCCGGTGCCGATCACGGCGATGCGCTTGCCCGCCAGGTCGGCGTCGTGGTTCCAGCGTGCGGAGTGGAAGATCTCGCCCTCGAAGCCGTCGATGCCCTTGATGTCCGGCAGCGACGGCTCGCACAGCGCGCCGACGGCCGAGATCACGATCTTGGCGGTGAAGGCGCCCTGCGAGGTCTGTACCTCCCAGCGGGCGCTGACGTCGTTCCAGCGCGCCTCCTGCACGTCGCAGTCGAAGACGTGCTTGTCGAGCACGTTGTACTTGCGAGCGACGGTGCTGATGTAGTTCTGGATCTCCTGCTGCTTGGAGAACGACCGGGTCCAGGTCGGATTCAGCGCGAAGGAGTATGAGTACAGATGCGACGGGACGTCGCAGGCCGCGCCGGGGTAGGTGTTGTCGCGCCAGGTGCCGCCCACCTCACTGCCGCGCTCGAGGACGACGAAGTCCCGCTTGCCCTCTTGTACCAGCTTGATCGCGGCGCCGAGGCCCGCGAAGCCACTGCCGATGATCAGCGTGTCGACGTGTCGCGGAGCTCCACCCGGCTTCACGGCGGTGTCTGTAACTGGAAGACTCATGTACCACACAGTAGGGGCTTGTTGAGTCGCAGTCAATAGCTTATTGACAAAAATTCAGTAAGCTGATGGTCATGGCGGTCACCAAGCGCACCCGGCTCAGCCCGGAGGAGAGGCGCGCTCAGCTCATCGACCTGGGCGCGCGCATGCTCGCGGAGCGACCCCTCGAGCAGGTCTCGGTCGAGGAGATCGCGGACCAGGCCGGCGTCTCCCGCGGACTGCTCTTCCACTACTTCGCGTCCAAGCGCGAATTCCATCTCGCCATCGTGCGCCACACCAACGTCGAGATGCTCGCCCACACCGAACCAGACCTCAGCCTGGAGCCGCTCGAGATCCTGAGGTCCGCGATCACCTCTTATGTCGACTACGTCTCGGAGAACCGGAACACCTACGTCTCGCTGCTCCGCGGCACCGCGAGCGGGGACCCCGAGATGCGCGACGAGTTCGAGCGGACCCGGGCGATCATGGCGGAACGGATCACCCTGCAGCTGCCGAAGCTGGGCATCGAACCGGGACCCAGGATCACCCTCGCGGTCCGTGGCTGGATCGCGTTCGTCGAGGAGGCCACGATCAGCTGGCTCAAGGATCCCGAGATCGCCCGCGAGGAACTGATCGACCTGATCGTCACCGCCCTGCCCGCGGTGGCGCTGAGCTCGGAGGCGGCGGCGTTGCTGGGCGCGTGACGGGCAGATCTCGCCCGGGAGATCCGCGACGTGCCCTCATACCTGGGTATGGGATCCGATCTCACTCCGCAGCGGGACGCGCCGATCGGGTCCGCGTCCATACCGTCGGTGCATGGACACCCTCGGATCGCAGGTTCGCTCCCTGTTCGCCCGGCAGCGGCCCCTCATGGTGATGGTCACCGCGATGATGTTGCTCGCGTTCGCCTGCGCCGTCGGCATGGTGGTCGACGACCGCACACTGCTGGGGGTGTCGGTCTGGGTGAAACCGTTCAAGTTCGCGATCGCCTTCGCGCTCTACGGCGCGACCCTGGCGTGGCTGCTGAACCTGCCGCACCGGGGGAGTCGCTGGACGCGCCTGCTGGCTCTCGTCTTCGCGGTGGCCGGCCTCACCGATGTCGCTTTCATCGCGGTCCAGGCGGCACGCGGAACCTTCAGCCATTTCAACAATTCCGACGACATCGTCAACTCGGTGGGGCAGACGATCTTCGGGTTCGGCGTGCTGGGGCTGTTCGCCGCCAACCTCGTGATTGCCGTGATCCTGCTGCGGCAGCGGCTGGCCGACCGCCCGACCACCAGGGCCATCAAGGCCGGGCTGTGGCTCGCGCTGGCCGGAATGGCGATCGCGTACATGGTGGGCTTCCAGGGCGATCAAACGGCGCGCGACGCGAACGGTCGCATGGTCGAGCTCGGCGCCAGGCACACCGTCGGAGCTACCGACGACCGACCCGGCATGCCGATCACCAACTGGAGCACCACCGGTGGGGACCTGCGCATCCCTCACTTCGTCGGGCTGCACGCGCTGCAGGTCCTGCTGCTGGCCGCGGTTGTGCTGGCTGCGCTCGCCCCGCGCGTCGCGTGGCTCCGGGAGGAGGGCACACGGGCCGCGGTGATGGGGGTGCTCGCCGGTGGCTACACGGGCCTGCTGGCGCTGCTGTCGTGGCAGGCGCTGCGGGGACAGCCGCTCACCGACCCCGACGCGCTCACCCTCGCGGCGGGCGGCGCCCTGATCGCAGCCACGGTGTTCGGGGTCGCTGCCGTGCGCGCGTTTCACCCCGGTAGGGGAACGACTCGCGCACGGGCGGCGCAGCCGCTACAGGTGCCGCAGGAACCGGTCGGGGCCGTCCAGGAATGAGCGCCAGTTCCGGACCAGGTCGAGCTCGTCCCACCGCGGGTGCTCGATGCCGTCCTCGGTCAGCTCCCAGATCTCGGCGCCGGGACAGGCGGCGAGCACGGGGGAGTGGGTCGCCATGATCACCTGGGAGCCCTCGGCCGCCAGGTCCTTGATCACCCCGAGCAGCGCCAGGCAGGACTGGAACGAGAGCGCGGCCTCCGGCTCGTCCAGGATCCACAGGCCGACACCGATCGGCCGGTCCGCCACGTAGCGCAGGAACGACTGGCCGTGGGAGAGTTCGTTGAGCCCCTGATCGGTGTCCCGGACGCGATCGGTGTCGGCCCGGTCGAAGAGCGAGTGCATGGACTCGGCCCGTAGGAAGCAGCCGCCGTATGGCCTGGGCTGCGCCCCGATGCAGGTGAGATGACGGGGCAGGTCCGTGTCCTCGGCGCTGCCGCCCGCCGACCACAGCCGGTCCTGGGCGCCGCGGAATCCGTTCTGCCAGGCGCCGGCGACGGCCTCGACCAAGGTCGACTTGCCGACACCGTTCTCGCCAACGACGACCGTCACCGGGCTGGTGAAATCGAGTCCGTCCCTGCACAGTTCGCCGATCGAGGGCAGGTCGAGATACCACGAAGCCGGGTCGAATCCGCTCCTGCGAGTGAATTCGACCCGGCTCAGTGGCAAATCGGGTGCGGTCAAGCTATGCGATCGGCTTGAACGCCTCGTCGATGATCTCCTGCTGCTCGACGGCGTGCACCTTGCTCGAGCCTGAGGACGGGGCCGACATGGCGCGGCGAGAGATCCGCTTGATGCCGGTCAGCTTGTCGGGGATCAGCTCCGGCAGCGCCAGGCCGAACAGCGGCCAGGCACCCTGGTTCGCTGGTTCCTCCTGGACCCAACGGAACTCGGTCGCGTTCGGGTACCGGTCGAGGGTCTCGCGCAGGCGCCGGCTCGGCAGCGGGTACAGCTGCTCGATCCGCACGATCGCGATGTCCTCGCGGTTGTCCTTCTGCTTGCGGGCCAGCAGCTCCCAGTACAGCTTTCCGCTGACCAGCAGCACGCGCTTGACCTTGTCGCGCTCGCCACCACCGGTCTCGTACTCCGGCTCCTCGAACACCGAGCGGAACTTGCCGGTGGTGAAGTCCGCGAGATCGCTGACCGCGGCCTTGTTGCGCAGCATCGACTTCGGGGTGAAGACCACCAGCGGACGCCGGATGCCGTCGAGGTGGTGACGACGCAGCAGGTGGAAGTACGACGCCGGGGTGGACGGCACCGCCACGGTCATCGAGCCCTCCGCGCACAGCTGGAGGAAGCGCTCGATGCGGCCGGACGTGTGGTCCGGGCCCTGGCCCTCGTGGCCGTGCGGCAGCAGCAGCACGACGTCGGAGAGCTGGCCCCACTTGGCCTCACCGGAGGAGATGAACTCGTCGATGATCGTCTGGGCGCCGTTGACGAAGTCGCCGAACTGCGCCTCCCACAGCACCAGCGCGTCGGGGTTGCCCACCGAGTAGCCGTACTCGAAGCCCACACCCGCGTACTCGGTCAGTGCCGAGTCGTAGACCATGAACTTGCCGCCGTTGCCCGCGTTCGCCGCGATCGCGGAGATCGGGTTGTACTCGCCGCCGGTCTTGCGGTCGATGAGCACCGAATGGCGCTGGGTGAACGTGCCGCGGCGCGAGTCCTGACCGGTCAGGCGCACCAGCGCGCCCTGCTCGACCAGCGAACCGAACGCCAGCAGCTCCGCGTACGCCCAGTCGATCTTGCCGTCGCGCGACATCTCCTGGCGCTTCTCGATGACCGGCTTGACGCGCGGGTGCACCGTGAAGCCCTCGGGCACGTTGACGAACGCGTCGCCGATCCGCTCGAGGACGGCCGGCTCGACGGCGGTGGTCAGGCGGGCGGGCGGGGTCTGGTCGAGCTCGACCGACTCCGACGGCTCCGGCTTGAACTTCTCCAGCTCGCGGACCTCGTTGAACACCCGCTCCAGCTGACCCTGGTAGTCACGCAGCGCGTCTTCCGCTTCCTTGAGCGAGATGTCGCCACGGCCGATCAGGGCCTCGGTGTAGCTCTTGCGGACGCTGCGCTTGGTGTCGATCAGGTCGTACATCGCCGGCTGCGTCATCGACGGGTCGTCGCCCTCGTTGTGGCCGCGGCGGCGGTAGCAGATCATGTCGATGACGACGTCCTTGCCGAACTCCTCGCGGTAGTCCACGGCGAGCTGCGCGACCCAGACACAGGCCTCGGGGTCGTCGCCGTTCACGTGGAAGACCGGTGCGGCGATCATCTTCGCGACGTCGGTGCAGTACTCCGAGGAGCGCGAGTGCTCCGGGGCGGTGGTGAAGCCGACCTGGTTGTTGACGACGATGTGCACGGTGCCACCGGTGCGGTAGCCGCGCAGAAGCGACAGGTTCAGCGTCTCCGCGACCACGCCCTGACCGGCGAAGGCGGCGTCGCCGTGCAGCATCAGCGGCAGCACGGTGAAGCCTTCCTCGCCCTTGTCGAGGATGTCCTGCTTGGCGCGGACGAGACCCTCGAGGACCGGGTCGACGGCCTCGAGGTGCGACGGGTTCGCGGTGAGCGAGACCTTGATGTCGTTGTCGCCGAACATCTGGATGTAGGTGCCCTCGGCGCCGAGGTGGTACTTCACGTCGCCGGAGCCGTGTGCGGCCGCCGGGTTCATGTTGCCCTCGAACTCGGTGAAGATCTTCGAGTACGGCTTGCCGACGATGTTGGCGAGCACGTTGAGGCGACCGCGGTGCGGCATGCCGATGACGACCTCGTCGAGCTCGTGCTCGGCGCTCTGGTCGATGACGGCGTCCATCATCGGGATGACCGACTCGGCGCCCTCGAGCGAGAACCGCTTCTGGCCGACGTACTTGGTCTGGAGGAAGGTCTCGAAGGCCTCGGCGGCGTTGAGCTTGCTCAGGATGTACTTCTGCTGAGCGACGGTCGGCTTGACGTGCTTGGCCTCGACGCGCTCCTGCAGCCACTGCTGCTGCTTGGGGTCGAGGATGTGCGTGTACTCGACGCCGATGTGCCTGCAGTACGCGTCCCGCAGGATCGACAGCACGTCGCGCAGCTTCATCCGCTGCTTGCCGTGGAAGCCGCCGACGTTGAACTGGCGGTCGAGGTCCCACAGCGTCAGGCCGTGGGTGGTGACGTCGAGGTCGGGGTGGCTGCGGAACTTGTCCTTGACGAACTGCAGCGGATCGGTGTCCGCCATCAGGTGTCCGCGGTTGCGGTACGCCGCGATCAGCTCGAGAACACGGGTGCTCTTGTCGATGTCCGTCGCGGAGATGTCCTGGCGCCACCGCACCGGCTCGTACGGGATGTGCAGCGCGTGGAACAGCTCGTCGTAGAAGTCGTCGCTGATCAGCAGGTTGTGGATGGTCCGCAGGAAGTCGCCGGACTCCGCGCCCTGAATGATGCGGTGATCGTAGGTCGAGGTCAGCGTCATGAGCTTGCCGACGCCCATCTCGGCGATCTTCTCGTTGCTGGCGCCCTGGAACTCGGCCGGGTACTCCATCGCACCCGCGCCGATGATGGCGCCCTGGCCCTGCATCAGGCGCGGCACGGAGTGCACGGTGCCGATGGTGCCGGGGTTGGTGAGCGAGATGGTGACGCCGGCGAAGTCCTCCGCGGTGAGCTTGCCGTCACGGGCGCGGCGGACGATGTCCTCGTACGCGCCGTGGAACTGGGCGAAGTTCATCGACTCGGTGCCCTTGATGGCGGCGACGACCAGCGAGCGGCTGCCGTCCTTACCGGGCAGGTCGATGGCAAGACCGAGGTTGGTGTGCGCGGGGGTGATCGCGTTCGGCTTGCCGTCGACCTCGGCGAAATGCCGGTTCATGTTCGGGAAGGCCTTGACGGCCTGGACGATGGCGTAGCCCAGCAGGTGGGTGAACGAGATCTTGCCGCCGCGGGTCCGGGCGAGGTGGTTGTTGATGACGACGCGGTTGTCGAACATCAGCTTCGCCGGGATGGCGCGCACGCTGGTGGCGGTCGGGATCGCGAGCGAGGCGGACATGTTGCGCGCGAGCGAGGCCGCGGCGCCACGCAGGACCTTGGACTCGTCGGTGCTGGCAGCCGGGGCTGCGGGCGCGGGCTTGGCTGCGGGAGCCGGGGCCGCGGCCGCGGGCTTGGCAGCGGGGGCCGGGGCTGCGGGCGCGGGCGCTGCTGCCGGTGTGGCTGCTGCGGGGGCAGGCGCCGGGGCTGCCGGGGCGGGGGCAGGGGGTGCGGCGGCAGGCGGTGCGGCGGCGGCCGGGGCGGGCGGCGTGCCGTTCGTCGCTGCGGGTGCGGCGGTGCCGTTCGTCGGGGCGGGCGCCGCGGGAACAGCGGGGCTGCTCACGCCGTTGCCGGCTCCGGAAGCATCTGGCGTGTAATCGGTGAGGAATTCGTGCCAACTCGCGTCGACTGATGCCGGGTCCTTTTGGAACCTCTGGTACATCTCGTCGACCAGCCACTGGTTCTGTCCGAATTGTGACGTAGAACTGCTGCTCACGGCAGGTGTTCGCCTCGTTTCTCTCTTGGTCCCAGATCAGCGCGGATAGACCTGAGGCTAGACCCCATCTGTGACGAGCGCGCACCGGGCGCCCGCCGAGTGAAGTACATCACTTCAGGCCGCCGGGTTCACTACTATCGATGACGGTTAGTCCCCGCGAATTATTCCCTTCTTGGCTCTGCGCTGCATCCCAGAGCCGCTCATAGTGACCACCGGCACGCCGCAAATCGCGATGCCGTCCCTTCTCCACGATCCGCCCGTCGTCGATCACGACCACGAGGTCGGCTTGGGCGGCAGTGGCAAGGCGGTGCGCCACGATGACCGCGGACCGCCTGCGGGTGAGCAGTCGGCCCGCCTCCAGCACGGTCCGCTCGGTCGCGGGATCGAGCGTCGCGGTGGCCTCGTCGAGCAGCAGGAGGTCGGGGTCGACCAGCTCGGCGCGGGCCAAGGCGATCAGTTGTCGCTGCCCGGCCGACAGCCCCTGGCCGCGTTCCCCGATCGGCTGGAACATCCCGCCCCGGAATCCGGCGATGGTCTGCAGCGCCCCGACCGCGCGGGCCGCGGCGACGATCTCGTCACGGGTGGCGTCGGGTTTCCCGTAGGCGATGTTGCTCGCCACGTCCCCCGAGAAGAGGTGCGCCTCCTGTGGGACCACACCGAGGCGGCCGCGGTATCGGTGCAGTGGATAGGCGCGCAGGTCGACGTCGTCGACGCGAACGGAACCGGTGCTCGGGTCGTAGAACCGGGCGAGCAGCTTGACCACCGTCGACTTGCCCGCGCCGGTCTTGCCGACGAGAGCGACGGTGGTGCCGGACTCGATCCGCAGATCCACCCCGCTCAGCGCCTCCCGTTCGGCACCGCTGTAGCGGAAGCTCACGGCGCCGAAGGAGACGTCGCCGCGCAGGTGGCCTTCGATGGGAACGGTGTCGGGCTGGTTGGCGGTCTCGATGGAACTCGAGGTGCGCAGCAGGTCGCCGATGCGGGTGAGGCCGACGCTCGCCTGCTGGTAGCCGTCGAACACCTGCGAGAGCTGCTGGATGGGACCGAACAGCAGCCCCAGGTAGAGGACGAACGCGACGAGCGTCCCCGCGGTGGCGTCGCCGCTCGCGACCTCGCGCGAACCGACAAGGACCACGGCGGCGAGTGCCAGGTCGGAGAGCAGCGTGATGAACGGAAAGAAGATCGAGATCGCGAGCTGCGAGCGCATCCGGCTGTGGCGGTAGCTGTCCGCCCTGGCGGCGAACCGTTCCGCCGCGAAGTCCTCACGGCGATACGCCTGGGCGGCGCGCAGGCCGGCGATGTTCTCCTGGAAGTCGGCGTTCACGATGGAGATGCGTTCGCGGGAGACCGAGTACGCGACGGAGGACACCCGCCGGAAGATCAGGGTGGCGACGATCAGTGGCGGCACCACGGCGAGGGCGACGAGCGCGAGGACGACATCGGTGAGCAGCAGCGCCACCGAGATGCCGACGACGGTCAGCACGCTGACCACGGCGGTGGACAGGCCGGTCTGGAGGAACGACGACAGCGCGTCGACGTCGGTGGTCATCCGCGTCATGATCCGGCCGGACAGCTCGCGCTCGTAGTAGTCGAGTCCGAGCCGCTGCAGGTGGGCGTAGCTGCGCACGCGCAGGCCGTAGAGGACCTTCTCGCCCGCGCGGGCGGTGATCACCGTCATCACCGCGACCACCACCCAGTTGGTGGCCACCAGCGCGACCCCCGCGAGGGTGGCCCACCACAGCGCCGACGGCTGGTCGGGGACCACGCCGTGATCGATGGCGAACTTCACGATCGACGGGAACAGCACACCCGCGAGCGAATCGAGCGCGAGGCTGACGACCACCGCTGCGAGGATCCAGCGGACCGGCCGCAGCAGCGAGGACAACCGGAAGTCGGGATCGGGCCTGCGGAGGCCGGCGTCGTCCATCCGGGGGTTCTCGACCGCTGGCGGCAGCGCCTCGACCGCGGCCCGCAGCTCGGGGGTCGCCGCGACATCGCCGAGGGCGCCCGCCATCGGCCCTCCGCCTCCGCCACCCCCTCCGCCGCGGCCGGGGGCGCCGCCGTGCCCCGCGGACGCGGCCGGGTTCTCGGAGACGATCGCGTCGAACTCGGTGGACGGCACGGTCTCGGGCCACAGTTGGGTGTCGGTGGGTTCGGGCCCCGTCGGCACCGGCGTCGGGTCCGAGTGCGCGCCTTCCGGGTCCGGGTCGGCGAGCAGCGCCCGGAACAACGGACAGCGCTCGTCGAGCTCGGCGATCGTCCCGCTGTCGATGATCCGGCCCTCGTCGAGGACGGCGACCCGGTCCGCCAGGGTCAGCGTCGAGCGCCGGTGCGCCAGGATCAGCGTGGTCCGGTCGCGTTGGGAGCGCAGGGTGTCGAAGATCGCGGCCTCGGTGGCCGCGTCGACGGCGGAGGTGGCGTCGTCGAGGATGAGCAGCCGCGGATCGACCAGCAGCGCGCGCGCCAGTGCGACCCGCTGGCGCTGGCCGCCTGAGAGGGTGAGACCACGCTCGCCGACGACGGTGTCGTAGCCGTCGGGCAGCGCCTCGATGAACTCGTCGGCCTGCGCCATCTTCGCGGCGATCGCGATCTCCTCGGCGCTGGCGTCGGAGCGGCCGAGCGCGATGTTCGCGGAGATGGTGTCGGAGAACAGGAACGGCTCGTCGAAGACCAACCCGACGGCCTCGCGCAGCTGATCGGCCCGCAGGTCCGCCACGTCGATGGCCTGTCCGTCCGAGGTGAGTCCCACGCTGCCCTCGGTGGGCGCATAGAAGCGGGGGAGCAGCAGCGACAGCGCGGTCTTGCCGGATCCGGCCCGGCCAACGACGGCCACCGTCTCGCCGGGAGCGATGTCGAGATCCAGGTCCCGAAGCACCTCGCGGCCGGACTCGAAGCCGAAGGTGACCCCGCGCAGCCGGACCCCGATCGGCCCGGCGGGCAACGGGATCGGGTGCGCCGGGTCCGCGACCGAGGGCTCGGTGTCGATCACCTCGTAGACGCGTTCGACCGCCGCCCGCGACAGCTGGGCCATGATCACCACCGACGACAGCAGGCGGCTGATGTTCGACATCGTCGCCACGTAGGTCGCGAACGCCAGGAAGGTGCCCACCGAGATCGAGCCCTGCAGCGCCAACGCGCCGCCGAGGGCGATCACCCCGACCAGCCCGAGCTGCGGCAGCGCGGCCATGGTCGGAGCGAAGCGAGAGTTGATCCGGGCGGCCCGCATCCGTTCGGCGTAGAGGTCGCGGCCGAGGCCCTCGAGGCGCTGCACCGCCCTGGCCTCCTGGCCGAACCCCTTGACCACCCGGACGCCGGTGACGGTCTCCTCGACGTGCTGCGCGAGGTCGGCTGCGCGTTGCTGGGCGGACCAGGTGGCCGCGTACAGCTTGGGTCGGATCAGCCAGACCACGAGCGAGACCGCAGGCACCACGAGCAGCGCGACGACGGTGAGTAGGGGGGAGAGGTAGGCCATCACCACGACCGCGAGCAGGAACTGGATCAGCGCGCCCGCGGACAGCGGGACCATGGCGAGCAGGCCCTGCACCAGCTGTAGATCGGTGATCGAGCGGGACACCACCTGTCCGGTGCGGATCTGGTCCTGGCCCGCGCCGTCGAGGCGTTGCAGCGAGCTGAGCAGACCGAGGCGGAGGTCGTGCTGCACATCGATGGAGAGCCGGCCGGCGAGCATCCGGCGGCCGAACTGGCATCCGAACCGGACCACGGCCAGCGCCGCGATGCTCGCGGCCACGGTCGCGATCATCTCGGTGGCGCCGCTGGTGGCGTCGTCGATCGCGATCCGGGTCAGGAGCGGGAACGAGATGTCGATGATCGCGGCGATCACCGTGACCGCGAGTGCGCCGAGCACGACGGTCCGGTGGGCCCAGCATTCGGCCGTCAGCCGACGTATCCAGCCGCGTTTGCTCTCCGAGGTCACCATCGAAATCCACGGTAGCCCCGGGGTCCGACGCGGACGCCTCAGGGCTAGGTGATGTCGCGGGCTCGCGTCAGCCACCAGCCGAGGCCGGCCGACAGTGCGGCCCAGGCCAGCAGCACGATCGGCGCGAGCGGCCACGGCGCGGTGTCCGAGAGCCCGTCGGTGGCCGCGCCCAGCACGGTGGACAGGGTGAGCGCGCCCGGCAACCACGCCGCGACCGATCCCGCACCGAACCCGGCGAGTATCGCGCCGACGATCATCTCGCCGACCGGGTACCAGGCCAGCAGCGCGATCGCCGCGCCGATCGAGGAGGCGAACGCCAGTCCCAGCCCGGCCCCGATCAGCGACCAGGCGATGGACGTCAGCACCCCGGCGGCGAACAGTTCCGCCAACGAGCCGTCGAATTCCAGTGCGCCGCCGAACGCCGTCAGGCAGATCGCCGCGAGCGCCATGGCCGCGATCGCGTACAGCGCGCCGAAGGCCGCCGTCACGATCAGTTTCGCGGCGAGCACCCGGTCCCGGTCCGAGGCCATGAGGAAGGTGGGAGTCAGTGTGCTGTACCGGAATTCGGTACCCGCGTTCACCGCGCCGAAGAGGCCGGCGAACAGGGCCACCCAGCCGATGGTGATGAAGAGCCCGACGTTCGCCGCGCTGGTGGTGAGTTCGGCGTCCATGGTGGTGAGGGTGTCGTCGACCGCCGCGAAGATCGCTCCGGCGAACAGGGCGACCGCCAGCGGTGCGATCGCCAGGGCCCACCAGAAGCGCAGGGTGGTGACCTTGCGGAGTTCCGCGGTGAGCAGCGCGGTCATCGGGGACCTCCGTAGTGCTGGCCCGGCTGGTAGTCGGCCGCGTACCGGCCGGATGTCATCGACAGGAACACCTGCTCGAGGTCGACCGGCTCGGCGGTGGCGCCGAAGATGCGCACGCCTGCGGGCTGTGCGATGGCGGCGATCGTGTCGAGTTCGGCGCCGGTGACGGCCAGGCGGCCGTCGGGCAGCACCTGCGCGTCGGTGATCCCGTTGGCGGCCAGGGCGATCGCAAGGGTGGCGGGATCGGATCCCGCGATCAGGATGCGGCCCTGGCGAGAACGCCGAAGGTCATCGATGCCGCCCTGGTAGACAAGGCGGCCCTCGCTCACGATGACCAGGCGGTCGACGGTCTGCTCCACCTCGCGCAGGATGTGGCTGGAGACCAGGACCGTGCGGCCGGACCGGGCGAATGCCTTGAGGAACTCGCGCAGCCAGGCGATGCCCTCGGGGTCGAGGCCGTTCGCGGGTTCGTCGAGGACCAGCATCTGGGGGTCGCCGAGCAGGGCGGTGGCCAGCGCGAGCCGCTGCCGCATGCCGAGCGAGAAGGTGCCTGCCTTCTGGTGTGCGGCCTGTTCGAGCCCGACCAGCGCCAGGACCTGTCGGGCGCGCGAATCGGGGAGCCCGGTCGCGGCGGTGTAGACGAGGAGATGGCCGAGCGCGGTGCGGTTCGGGTGCAGGCTAAGCGAATCGAGAACAGCGCCGACCACGCGCGCGGGTTGTGTGAGCGCCGCGAACGGCACGCCGGCGATGGTGGCGGTGCCCGCGGTCGGCCGCACCAGGCCTAGCAACATGCGCAGCGTGGTGGTCTTGCCTGCGCCGTTCGGGCCGAGGAACCCGGTGATCGATCCCTGCGGCACGGTGAAGCTCAGATCCGATACGGCGTCAACGGTTTTGAACTGCTTGGACAGTCCGATCGCCTCGAGTGCCGCCGGGTGTCCCCCTGCGCTCATGCCGTGCCCTCCCTCCGTGATGGGCGCCAGCCTATCCGCGGAGGGAGGGGTGGGTGGATCTCCCGCGTGGTTTCAGTTCTGCAGGCCGAGCGCGACGGCGAGCGCGGTGAGGGCGGGCAGCTGGTCGCCGTCGACGGGGAGCGCCTGGATGGCGACATGGTTCGCGCCCGCGTCGAGGTGTTCGGTGAGCCGGGCGGCGATCGCGGCGGCATCGCCGTGCGCGACGAGGGCGTCGATCACCCGGTCGCTGCCGCCGTCGGCGAGTTCGGCCTCGGTGAATCCGAGCCGGGTGAGGTTCGCGATGTAGTTCTGTAGGTGCAGGTACGGGTTCTCCACGACGGGGCGGCCGATCGCCCTTGCGGCCGCGGCGTCGGTGTCGAGCACGATCTTGTGCTCGGGTGCGAGAAGTGGTTCGGGGCCGAGCAACTCGCGCGCCTCGCGGGTGTGCTCCGGGGTGGTCAGGTAGGGGTGCGCGCCCGCGGTGCGGTCCGCCGCGAGCCTGAGCACGCGCGGCCCGAGGGCCGCGAGGACGCGGCGCCCGGCGGGGACTCCGGCCGCGTCGAGCTCGTCGAGGTAGGAGACGAGTGCCTGATAGGGCTTCGCGTAGACCTGTCCGGAGTGCTCGGGATGACCGGCGCCGATGCCGAGCAGGAACCTGCCCGGGTGGCGCGCCTCAAGTCGGTGGAACGACGCGGCGACCTCGGCGGCGGGGGAGACCCAGATGTTGGTGATCCCGGTGGCGACGGTGAGACCGGTGGTCGCGTCGAGCAGGGACTCTGCGGTCTTCAGGTCCGCGGGCGGGGAGCCGCCGAGCCAGATGGTGCCGTAACCCAGCCGTTCCAGCGCCTGACCGAACTCGGGAGTCGCGAAGTATGCGGGCTGCCACACACCGATTCGGCCGAGGTCGGGGGTTTCTTCGATGACGCTCATGGGCTCTCCGTCCGATTGGCTTGCCATAGGGGTGCTTTGCGCAACCCCGCGTCGCCGGAGTTCATTCCGGCAGCTGATTCGGCGATTCTCGGAGGGTCGTAACCTGCTGGTCATGGTGGTTACCGGGGGCAAGGATCGGCTGCTCGTGCTGCGCGCGAGCCTCACGCTGGCCGTCGCCATGGGGCTGGGCCGGTTCGCGTTCACGCCGATCCTGCCGTTGATGGTGGGTCAGACGGAGCTGACCGCGGAGTCCGCGGCCACGCTGGCGACGGCGAACTACCTCGGCTACCTGGTGGGTGCGGTGGCGGCGATCTTCGCGCACTGGATTCCGAGGAGCAGGGCGGCGCTGCGGGTCTCGCTTGTCCTGCTGATCGCGACGCTTGCGCTGATGCCGGCGGCAGAGTCGATGTCGCTGTGGCTGACGTTGCGGTTCCTGGCCGGCGTCGCCAGCGCGGTGCTGTTCGTGTTCACCGCGCGGGTGGCGCACCAGCAGGTCAGGGGCGGCGGGGACGGTGTCGGCTGGGTGTTCGGTGGCATCGGGGCCGGAATCGCGTTGTCCGGCTGCGCGCTTCTCGCGTTGGGGTCCGGCGGGTCGTGGCGGGTGAGTTGGCTGGTGGTGGCCGCGTTGGCGGCGGTACTGGCCCTGTTCGCGTGGTCGCTGCCCGGCGGTGACCCCGCGACCGCGACCTCGGTGGGCCGACAGTCGCCGGTATCGCGCCGGGACCGGACGCGATTCGCCTGGCTGATGGCCGCCTACTTCTGCGAGGGCATCGGCTACATCGTGTCCGCCACCTTCATCGTCGCCGCGGTGGCCTCCATCGGCACGGCGACCTGGCTGGGCGGCGCGGTGTGGATCGCGGTCGGGCTTGCGGGGCTCCCGTCCTGCGTGCTGTGGATCAGGCTGTCACGCAGGCACTCCCGGGTAGCGATGCTCGCGGTGGCGTTCGTTGTCCAGATCATCGGGGTAGCGGCCTCGGCCCTGTTCGATGCGACGGCGGTGCAATTGCTGGCGGCGCTGGCCTTCGGCGGCACCTTCATGGGGATCGTGATGCTGACGCTCGCGGAGGGCACCGAGCTGGTGGGCCCGCGTGCCCCCGCGATCGGAACGGCGCTGTACGGGCTCGGCCAGGTGCTCGGCCCGCTGATGGTGGCCCCGTTGCTCGACACCGGGTACTCACGGTCGCTCGCCGTGGCGGCAGGAATCCTGGTGCTCGGGTTGGCGTTCTTGGTGCCGCTGCTCCGTTCTGCCCGGGTGGAGGTGCCGGAGTCGGAGCAGGTGGTCGCGCGTTAGTTGAGTCCTGCGTAGGAGTGCAGGCCCGAGACGACGAAGTTGATGGCGAACATGTTGAACAGTGTGGTGGCGAGGGCTGCGACGTTGATCCACGACGCGCGAAGGGTCCCCCACCCGCTAGTAGCTCGCGCGTGTAGGTAGGCGGCGTAGAGCACCCACGCGATGAAGGAAACGGTCTCCTTCGGATCCCAGCCCCAGAAGCGTCCCCATGCGGCTTCGGCCCAGATCGCGCCGCAGATGACTCCGATGGAGTAGAGCGGGAAGCCGACGATGGTCGTGCGGTAGGCGACCCGATCGAGCAGTTCTGCGGATGGAAGTCGGTTGGCGATCCAGGCTTTCGGGCCGCGGTCGTTGGCGTGTCCGTGGACGGCGACGATGTGGAGCAGGCTGGCTGTGCTGGCGAACGTGAGGATCCCGCAGGCGGACACGATGATTGTCACGTGGATGGCGATCCAGTAGGAGCGCAACGCCGGCACGAGGGGAGCGGCGTCGTTGTACATCGCCGATGCTGCGATGAACAGGAGTACGACCACCGGAGCGAGTACGAACACCGTCAGGTTGCGGATCGGGTACTTCCGTACGGCGACCAGCCAGCACACGACAGTCGCTGCGCACAGGAACAGTGCGTACTCGTAGAGGTTGCCCAGCGGCCAGCGATCGGTCGCCAGGCCACGCGGGACGATCGCGGCCACGTTCAGTGTCAGGGCAACGAGCGTGAGGGCGATGGCGGCACGTCCAGCTCTCTCGCTGGGCGGGCGGGTGCTGTCCGAGGTCGAGATTCGCCCAGGCATATCCGGGGCTGATGCGCCGACAGTGGCCACAGCCCGCAAAAGGGCGTCCGCTGCGGTGCGGGGGCGAACGGAAGTGCCCGCAAATTCGAATGCCGAAAGACCCAGAGCAAGAACGTAGATCGCGAACGCGGACGCGAATGCGAAATCGCTGTACTGCGCCAGTGTGGTGTTGACCGGCATGAAGCCCCCTCGCAACTCATCGGCTACTACGGTGGATAGTAGACGACTGGGCGCGCTGGGTTTGGCTTCGTGCAAGTCCTGATCTATGTCGGACCCTCGGCGTATAATCGAATGTATGTTCGAGAACGGTGGCGGGGTCGGTGAGGTGAGGTCCGGTGTGGAGGCGGAGGCCGCCTCGCTGCTGGCCGACGTCGCCGCCCTCGACGAGGTCGTTAGGTCGTGTCGGGCGGAGAATCGGTTCGCGGCGCGGAAGGTGTTGGCGGCGGGTCGGTTCTGGGAGTCGTGGATCGAGCGCGATGTCCGGTTGGGGTCGGGTGACATCGTGGACTGTGGCAACGGTGCGGTCGCCGAGTTGGCGGTGCGGATGGGCTGCTCGAAGACGGTCGCGGAGTCTCACGCCTCACTGGGGATGGACCTGCGGTCGCGGCTGCCCCTGGCGCGTGCCGCATTCGAATCCGGTGAGTTGGATCTGCCTCGGGTGCGGGCGATCAGTCGCGAGACGACGGGGCTGAAGCCGGAGACGGTGGCCGCGTTGGAGCCGGGGATCGTGGCGGCCGCACGGCAGCTGACGCCGGGCCCACTCGCCGGGGAGATCGGCCGGCTCGTCTCGGAGTTCTCGGCGGAGGAGGCGGCCGCGCAGCGGGAAACCGCACAGGAGTTGGGGCGCCGCATCGTCAAGCGTTCCCGCGGCACCATCTCCACCATCGAGGTGAATGTGTCGCCGGAGGAGGCCGAGCAGGTGATGCAATTGGTCGCCGAGTTCGCGGCCACGGTCTGTCCGCATGACAAGCGCGGCAAGCGGTGCCGGTTGGTGGATGCGGTGTTGGCGATGATGCATGGCGAGCCGTATCTGCGGTGCAGCTGCGAGCGCGTCGACTGCGCGCAGGCGGGCAGGGCGGCGTTGCCGGGGCGGCGGGCGCCACTGACCCAGGTCACCATGGACGTCGCGACGTTGGTGGGGTTGTTGTCCGAGCCGGCGTATCTGCATGGGCATGGGCTGATCGATCCGGAGCTGGCCCGCAGGCTGGCCGCGGATGGGACGTGGCAGGCGCTGCTCACCGAGGCACTGAACCTGGCCGAGGAGCTTGGCCTGATCGCCCATGACGAGGCCGCCGCCAGTGATGTCGACGGCGACGGCGAACGCTCGGCCACAGGAACTGTCAAAAACATTGCGCCGGAACCGGTGCCGGAGTCAGTCGCCGACACCGACGAGAAACCCGAAACCGAAACGCATAGCGAGAAGTTTGTCCGCATCAAAGCCGAACCACCTGGCCCCGATGCACCGCCACCACCGCTACCGCCGCGGTTCTGCGTGCGCTCGTACCTCGCCCGCGGCAGTCGCCGAAAGGCCGGCTACAGCCCTGAATTCGGGACGCTCCCCGTGCCGCGACCCTGCACCGCATCACCACCGAGCAGCGAGCATCAGCACCCGACACCGCCGGACGGCAGCGCCTCACCGATGCCGCCCGACCCATCGGTCCCGACCAGCATCGGCACCATCACCGACGCGATCCTCGCCGCCATCGAAGCCGACCCCACCCTCGCCCGACCGGAACACCCCGACGGACACGGCGGCCTGACCGCCCCACCCGACGGTGCCCTCACCTACCGCCCCGACGCCGCCACCACCGCACTCGTCCACGCCCGCGACGGACACTGCCGATTCCCCGGCTGCACCCGCCCCGCCGCCGGATGCCAACTCGACCACATCATCGAATACCGGCCCCACGACCCGATCACCGGCGGCTGGACCATCGCCACCAACCTGCACTGCCTCTGCCAGTTCCACCACCAACTCAAAACCCTCGGCCTCTGGACCGTCACCGCACTACCCGGCCACGCAATGCTCTGGACCTCCCGCGCTGGCACCACCGCCCTGACCCTTCCCGCGGGCGCCCACGGCAGCCACACCCTGCACACTCCGGCGCCACGGATCACGGGCCACCGCGGCCACACCCCATTGCCGAAACCGGAAACACCACCAGTGCCGCCACCGTTCTGAACGCGAATGTCCCCGCGGCCACCAGGGTGACCACGGGGACGTTCGCGGTGAGGCTCGCGCGCGACTACTGCCCGAGCATCGTCTTCATCTGGGTGATCTCGGCCTGCTGGCCGGCGATGATCTTCTTCGCGAGCTCCTGCACCTGCTCGCTCTGTCCGTCAGTCAGGATCGCGGACGAGGAATCCACGGCGCCCTGATGGTGGGCGATCATCATCTCCAGCCAGGCCCGGTCGAAATCGGCTCCCGACGACTGCTCGAGCTGCGTCATCTGCTCCGCGGTCATCATCCCGTCGCCGTGGCCCATATCGGCGTGGCTCATGTCGGCTGCCATCGTCGGCACGCCCCACTCGGCGAGCCAGCCCGTCATCTGCACGATCTCGGGGTCCTGGGCGGCCTTGATCTGGCCGGCCAGCGCCAGCAGTTCCGCATTCTCGGTGCGGCCCTCGGCCAGCGCCGCCATCTCCACGGCCTGCTGGTGGTGCGGGATCATCATCTGCACCCACATGGCATCGGCGTTGTTGTGCGTGCCCGACGACGCGGACTGCGCCGCACTCGAGGTCATCGACATCGAGCCCATCGAATCCATCGAGTGGCCGGATCCGGAGTCGTCGTTGGAGCAGCCCGCGATCAGTGCGACGGCGGCAGCGGCCGCTGCGATCATGCCGGTGGTCTTGGTACGTGTGTTCATCGTTCTTCCTTGGTCTTTCGAGTGGGACAGTGGCCGAACTGCGTCGAGCACGACGCAGTGGCCCTGTCAGACCCGCAGAAGGCACAAGGTGGCAAGGCGATTCGAGGTGGGCACGGCAAACGGTGGCCCGCGACCGGTATAGGTGACCGCGGACCGGCCGCGGCGCATCCGGGTGCCCGCGCCCGACGGGAGGCCGAACGCGATGAGGGACATCGCCAGCAGCACCGCCGAGAGCAGGACGGCGACGCACGCGTTGAGCATGTGGTGGCCGCCGGTGTGGTCGGCCGGCTGTTGGTCCGAGGGCGCGGCCGCAGGGGCTGAGGTCTCGGCATGTGATGGCTGCCGATCGGCTGCCATGTCGGTGGACGCGGATCGAACCATCGCCCCATGCATGTCCATCGCAGGCGCGCTGACTGCCACCCGCGAACCGTGCGCCTGCCCGGTCTCCTTCACTGCCGCCGCCACGTGATGCATCGCCAGCAGGCCGAACACCAGCGCGCCGAGCAGCAGCGCGCACGAGAGTGCGGCGCGCTGCGGGGCGAGGCGGAGCCGGTCCATGCCTAGACCATACCCTGCGGGGGTCAGGTAGTGAGCTCCAGCGGCCACCGCGCTGGTGCGGGCCCGAAGGCGTCGCGCGCGTTGTTGATCACGCCCTTGCCGATCACTCGGTTGCCGGTGCCGCCGATCGCCGCTCCGATGCCCGCGGGTACCAGCTTGCCCAGGATCAGCGCACTCCGGCGGGCCGCGTACTTGGTGACGAACTTGTGGATCAGCGTCCGGTTCATCCCGGTCATCGTCTGCGCCGGGAGCCGATTGGTGATGAGTGAGCCCCAGTTCTTCGTGGTCGCGCCGACGGCCTTCTCCACGATCTCCATGCCCGAGGCGCCCAGCGCCACCGCGAGTACCAGCGCCCGGCGCTGCTCGTGCTGCTGCACCGAGATGCCGTGCACCGAGGCGATCGCCAGCGTCAACAGGGCCGAGGCCTCCAGGAAGAACACCGACTCCGCGCCGACCGCCGCGATGGAGCCGACCGTGCCGATGCCGGGCACCGCCGCGGCGGCGCCCACCGCGCCGCCGCTACCGGTCACCGCGGTGAGGAAGATCTTCTCCATCCGCTCGACGATCTGCTGGGGATTCTCGTCGGGATGGGCCCGGCGAACCCGGTCCACGTACTTCTGGATCGCGGGTCCCTGCAGCTTGGCGCCGTTGTCGAGCAGCGACACGATGACCTGCTCGATGCGTCCCAGCTTGTCCGCCATGGTCTTCCCCTCCCTCACGGCCAGCACCGTCCGCGGCCGAACTCCTGTCCAACGGTCGGCCTCATCGTGTTTGTTCCTGGCCCGGGCACGTCATCCCTGGATGCGACGCAGATCACTGCCTACGCTGAGATCATGACCGGGCACTCGGAGGGTAGACGGACATCGCCCGCGCAGGCCCTGCGCCCGTTCGTCGGCCCCTACGAGGGCTATCGACTGACCGGGTTCGAGCCCGGCTCGCATCTGGGCCTGCCCTCGCCGTACCTGACGGTGATCATCGCGCTCGACGCCCCGCTCGAACTCGCACGGATGTCCGATCCGCGGCAGCAGCCCGGCGCCTGGGGCACCCTCGCAAGCGGCCTGTCCACCGCGCCGGTCACGATCCGGCACGACGGCAACCAGCACGGTGTGCAGCTCGCCCTCACCCCGGCCGGTTCAAGGGCGCTGCTCGGTGTGCCCGCCGCCGAGCTCGGTGCCTGGGTCGTCGAGCTCGAGGACCTGCTCGGCGCCGACGCCGCCGAGCTGAGCGACCGGATCGCGGCGCAGCACTCCTGGGAGGCCCGCTTCGCGGTGCTAGACGAGGTGCTGTCCCGCCGCCTCGCCGACGCCGAGATCGATCCGCACCTCGAGCACGCGTGGCAGCTCCTGACGGCCGCCGACGGTGTGGTCCGGGTCGGCCAGGTGGCCCGCGAGATCGGTTGGAGCAGAAGGCACCTGGTCGGCCGGTTCGCCGCGGAGTTCGGAGTCAGCCCCAAGGAGGCGGCCAAGCTTGCTCGCTTCCACCGCTCGCATCAACTCCTGCGGAGCCGGCCGTCCATCTCCCTCGCCGACGCCGCCGCCCGGTGCGGCTTCTACGACCAGGCCCACCTGGCGCGCGATTGGCGGGACATCGTCGGGATCCCGCCGTCGAGGTGGCGGGCCGAGGAGCTGTTCTCATTCATCCAAGCGGACCAGACATCGGAAGGAGCAGTGTCGAGGGTATGAGCACACAAACGATCAACACCACCACGATCTGGCCCACGCTCAGCTACGCGAACGCGCGAGGGGCCATCGCGTTCCTCGTGGACGCCTTCGGATTCATCGAGACCGCCGTCTACGGCGAGGGGGAGCGGGTCGACCACGCCCAGCTCGACTGGCCGGGCGGCGGCGGCGTCATGCTCGGGTCGCAACGCCCCGACTCCGCGGTGGGGGACCTGCCGACGGGGGTCGGTTCGGTGTACATCGTCGTCCCGGACCCCGACGCGCTGTATCTGCGTGCCGTCGATGGCGGGGCCACCATCGTGAAGGGGCTCACCGACGAGGACTACGGCTCCCGCGGGTTCACCTGCCGCGATCCCGAAGGCGTGTACTGGAGTTTCGGCACCTACGCAGGCGAGCCGCCCAGGACCCAGTGATCGGCGGGGACCACCTCGTCGGGCTTCGGCGGATGGGGCGGCGTGCCGTCGCCGAACGGTCTGCCGCCCAACGCTTCCCTCCCGTGCGGCTCGAGCCAGTTGGCGAGATCCGGCCCCTTGGGGATGATCTGGGTCGGGTTCACATCGGAGTGCACCACGTAGTAGTGCTTCTTGATCTGCGCGAAGTCGATGGTGTCGCCGAAGCCCGGCGTCTGGAACAGGTCCCGCGCGTAGTCCCACAGCACGTGCATCTCGGTGAGCTTGCTGCGGTTGCACTTGAAGTGCCCGTGGTAGACCGGATCGAACCGGACCAGGGTGGTGAACAGTCTGACGTCCGCCTCGGTGATGGTGTCGCCCACCAGGAATCGCTGCGTCGCGAGCCGGTGGGTCAGCCAGTCCAGCCTCGCGAAGAGACGGTCATAGGCCTCTTCGTACGACCCCTGGGTGCCGGCGAATCCGCAGCGGTACACGCCGTTGTTGACGTCCTTGAACACCAGCTCGGCGACCTCGTCGATCTCCGGTCGCAGCGCCTCGGGGTACAGGTCGGGTGCGCCCTCGCGGTGGAACTGCTTCCACTCGGTCGAGAGATCGAGGGTGAGCTGCGGGTAGTTGTTGGTCACCACCTGACCGGTCGGGATGTCGACGATCGCGGGCACCGTGATCCCACGCGGATAGTCGGGGAAGCGGGCGAAGTACGCGTCCTGCAGGCGCGGGATCTTCAGCACCGGGTCCACCCCACCGGGATCGAGGTCGAAGGTCCAGCTCCGCTGGTCGTGGGTCGGCCCGCAGATGCCCATCGACAGGACGTCCTCGAGGCCGAGTAGACGCCGCACGATGATGGCCCGATTCGCCCAGGGGCAGGCCCGCGCGACGACGAGTCGGTAGCGACCGGGCTCGACAGGGTAGCCGTCACGGCCGTCCGCGGTGATCCGGGTGGTGATGTAGCGGGTGTCGCGGGTGAACTCCTGGCCCGCTTCGACATACGACCCCGCGGTGCTGTTCTCGTCGGTCACTGTTCATCAACTCCGTCGATAGTGGGCAACAATCACACGGTACTTCGGGGGAGCGTGGCCACGGTATGGACGCCCAGTTCTTCGTAGCCAAGCGACGCGGCCAGTCGGCGCGAGGCCGTGTTGCCGGGGTGGCTGCGCCACTGCGGGATCAGGCCCACGTCGATCGCGTCGTTCGTCGTCAGCCGGGCCACAACGGCTCCGTGTCCGCGCCTGCGATGGTCCGGCGACGTGAGTGTGCCCATGTGGGCCAGGATGCCCTGCCACTCCGCGTACCCGGACGAGGACAGCGGCGTCCCGGCGGCATCGACGAGCGTGAACCAGTTCCGCTTGCCGGTGAGATCGGCCTCCGCCGTGTCGTCGGGCGGGCAGGCCGACTGCAGGGCAAGCACGTGTTCGAGGTCGTGCGAGATCAGTGGGTCCTCGCGGCCGATCTCGGTGCCCACGTCGGCGGCGAAGGACAGCAGCCGCGGGCCCGAACAACTGCCGCCGTGGTCCTTGGTGATCGTGAGCATCGTCGCGCCGTCGGTCAGCTCATCGTCGCTGTAGCGCTCCGCCCGCTCGATCGCCCAGTCCGGGCCCACCAGCGCGCTCGCTCCAGCCAACCGGAGGAACCGGACCCGGTCGGAGCTCTGGTCCACCCGGATGTGACGGGTATCCGGCCGCACCAGGCCGAGGTCCGGCAGTCCCAGTTCCCTGGCCCAGGCCAGGGCGATGATGTCGATCTGATGGGCGTCCACCCTCGTCACGGTATCGGTCCCGGCGCGCGGCGCACGCCGGCCACAGCATCGCCGCCCAGCCGACGACGACGAGCACCGCGGCGATCACGTCGCTCGGCCGGTGCCACTGGCAGATCATCACAGCGGACCCGGCCGCGGCGGCGGCCCCACACATCAGCGCGGCGGCCGCCGACCGCGAGCCCGGGGTCAGGACCATCGCCAGCCCGACCGCCAGCGAGGTGATCACGGTGACGTGCCCACTGGGGAGCGTGTTCTGCGCGCCCCAGCCGAGATGCGGCCGGTCGAGCAGCACCTTGACCGCCTGCGTGGTGAGGTTCGCGCCGGCGATCACCGCCAGCGCGACCACGATCGAGCGAGGTCGACGACGGATCAGCCCGATGAGGACGATCGCGCCGATCGCCGCGGCGATGACCGTCGCGTTCACCGCTCCGAGCAGGGTGAAGCCCGCCTCGTGCCAGGAGTCGGGTGCGGCGTTCGCGGTGCGCATGATCTGCTGGTCGAGGAGCTGGCCGCCTTCGGTGGTGACGAACACCGAGTGCACGAGCATCAACGCGATCGCGCACGTCGCCGCGATCGTCGCGCCCGGCATGAACCGCGATACGCGGCCACGGGCCTTCGCCTTCTGGATCCCCATTCGGATCAGGATGCCGCGCCCAGATGAGAGCTTCATGAGAAAGCTGTTGCCGAACCATCCCTCCGCGCCGTATATTCCATCTGGATTAATTGGTGCGGAATAGGAAGGCGTGGACGTGGCGGCAACGGCGTTGACTCCCCTCGGGATCACGGTGCTGGCGCTGCTGTTCGAGCGGCCCATGCATCCGTACGAGATGTACCAACTGCTCATCCAGCGGCGCGATGATCGGCTGGTGAAGATCCGGCCGGGCTCGCTCTATCACACCGTCGACCGGTTGGAGCGGCAGGAACTCGTCGCAGTGCTCGGCACGGAGCGTGAGGGCAACCGTCCCGAGCGCACCACCTACGCCATCACCGAGGCGGGCCGGGCGGCGCTGACCGTGCGGATCCGCGAGATCCTGGCCACCCCGGTCAGTGAGTACCCGCAGTTCCCGGTGGCCCTCGCGGAGGCGCACAATCTCGACGCGGACACCGTCTGCGAGCTGCTCGGCGAACGGGTGTCCCGGATCGACGAGGACATCCGGGAACTCGAAGGGATGCGGCAGGCGGTGGTGGCCGAGGACATCCCGCGGGTCTTCTGGTTCGGGATGGACTACCTGCGGGCAGTTGCCAAGGCCGAGGCCGACTGGCTGCGGGGCCTGATCGTGGAGATCGAGAGCGGCGAACTACCTTGGCTCACAGAGGAACTCATCAGTAAGCGCAATCCCCAACTTGCGAAGGATTGACATGCAAACCGAGATCAAGCAATGGCCGGCGCTCTGGGCGCTGTGCCTCGGGTTCTTCATGATCCTGGTGGACTCCACCATCGTCGCGGTCGCGAACCCGGCGATCATGGAGGATCTGCAGACCGACATCAACAGCGTCGTGTGGGTGACCAGCGCCTATCTGTTGGCCTATGCGGTCCCCCTGCTCGTCACGGGCAGACTCGGTGACCGGTTCGGTCCCAAGAACCTCTACCTGATCGGGCTCACGCTGTTCACCGCGTCCTCGCTCTGGTGCGGTCTGTCCGGCAACATCGAGATGCTCATCGTCGCCCGCGTGTTCCAGGGCTTCGGTGCCGCGCTGATGACCCCACAGACGATGGCCGTGATCACCCGGATCTTCCCGCCGGACAAGCGCGGTACCGCGATGGGGCTGTGGGGTGCCGTCGCCGGTGTCGCCACCCTGGTCGGCCCGCTCGCGGGCGGCGTCCTGGTCGACGGACTCGGCTGGCAGTGGATCTTCATCGTCAACGTCCCAGTCGGCATCATCGCCTTCTTCGCCGCGTGGCGGTTCGTGCCGTCGCTCGAGACCCATCAGCACCGCTTCGACATCCCCGGGGTGATCCTGAGCGCCGCGGGCATGTTCTTCCTGGTCTTCGGCCTGCAGGAGGGCAACACCTACGACTGGTCCGGGCTGGTCTGGCTGTCGATCGTCGCCGGCCTGATCCTGCTCGCGGTCTTCATCTGGTACCAGTCGTGGAACAAGAACGAGCCCCTGCTGCCGCTGGGACTGTTCAAGGACCGCAACTTCTCCCTGGCCAATATCGCGATCACGTCGATGGGCTTCTCGATCACCGCGATGGTGGTGCCGCTGATGTTCTACGCGCAGGCCGTCCGTGGGCTCTCGCCGACCGGTTCGGCGCTGCTGATGGTCCCGATGGCGGTGCTCACCGGCGCGCTGGCGCCGAACGTCGGCAAGCTGGTGGACCGGGTGCACCCGCGCTACATCGCCGCGCCCGGCTTCCTGATGCTCTCGATCTCCCTCGGCTGGCTCGCGTTGGTGATGAAGCCGGACGTCGCGATCTGGGAGCTGCTGCTGCCCATCGCCCTGATGGGCGTCGCGAACGCCTTCATCTGGTCGCCGCTGGCGGCAACCGCCACCAGGAACCTGCCGATGAATGCGGCAGGCGCGGGCTCGGGTGTGTACAACACCACCCGCCAGGTCGGTGCGGTGCTCGGTAGCGCAGGCATCGGTGCCCTGATCACCTCGCGGCTGACCGCCAACGGGGTACCCACCGGCGGTGAGCACGAGGCGGGCGGTGCGATGCCGAGCTTTATCGTCGACGGGTTCAGCACCTCGATGGCGCAGGCGGTGCTGCTGCCCGCGGGTGTGCTGCTGATCGGTTTCGTTGCGTCGCTGTGCTTCTCGCGGCCGATCCGGGAAGGCGACAAGCCCCCGGTTGACGCCGAACAGCAACGCGTCCAGGCCTAGGCCGCGCGGGCTCGGGTGTGGCGGGCTGACGCCATGACTGCGTCGTTCCCGCCTGCGATGAGCTTGCCCGCTGTCTTGCGCATCTCGAGAAGGCTCTGGCGGCATGACCGAGCTCAGTCTGCAGGATTGCTTCGCAGATTTTGACTACGCGCTCGAGTCGGGAACCACAGCGGTGTTCTTCCGCTCAGCTGCCGGTAATGGCCTGCTGGCAGGGTTGTCGCAACCGTCGCTCGGATGCTCAACCGCAGACCACGCAAAACGCTGGGCCGGGAAACCCCGGCCCAGCTTTTTGCATAAGCTCGCCGTACAGGACCAGCCACACCAAGTGTTGCGATGACCCCTTGAAACCGCCAGAACCGGCGGCCATTTCCGTGTGGGAGGGGCGACTCAGCGGTTGACCGGCGACATGTCGCTGTACCGGTCGCCCGACGGGGCGGGCACCGCGTCGAGCGCTGCGAGCTGGTCGGAGGTCAGGGTGATGTCGTCGGCCGCGACGTTCTCCTCGAGGCGGCTCGCCCGCTTCGTCCCTGGGATGGGTGCGATGTCGTCGCCCTGGGCGAGGAGCCACGCGAGCGCAACCTGAGCGGGAGTCGCGCCCACCTCGGCGGCAACCGACTCGACGGCCTCCACGATGCGGAGGTTCCGGTCGAGGTTCTCGCCCTCGAAGCGCGGGGTGTCGCGCCGGGAGTCGCCCGGCTCGAGCGCGTCTGTCGAGCGGATCGCCCCCGTGAGGAAGCCGCGGCCGAGCGGCGAGTACGGCACGAACCCGATGCCGAGCTGGCGCACCGTCGGGAGCACCTCCAGCTCGGGATCGCGGGTCCAGAGCGAGTACTCGGTCTGCACTGCGGTCACCGGATGCACCGCGTGCGCGCGCCGGATCGTCGCCGGTGCCGCTTCCGAGAGGCCGTAACCCCTGATCTTGCCCTCGCCAATCAGCTCGGCCAGGGCGCCTACGGTCTCCTCGATCGGTGTCGCCGGATCCATCCGGTGCTGGTAGTACAGGTCGAGGTGATCGACACCGAGTCGCGTCAGCGAGCCCTCGATCGAGAGCCGGACGTTCTCGGGGCTGCCGTCCAGTCCATGTGCACCGTCGGTGCGATGGCGGATTGAGCCGAACTTGGTGGCGATCACCACGTCGTCGCGTCGGTTCCGGAGTGCGAGCCCGAGCAGTTCCTCGTTTGTGTAGGGCCCGTAGATCTCGGCCGTGTCGAAGAACGTGACTCCCAGGTCGATCGCGCGATGGATCGTGCGGATGGACTCGGCGTCGTCGGTTCCGGCCCCCGCGTAGTACGCCGACATGCCCATGCAGCCGAGGCCGAGGCGTGAGACGTCGAGCGTTCCGAGTGCGATGTGCTTCATTCGTTTCCGCTTCCCTTCGAGTAGATGGCGATCTTCGCGTCGATGGCGGTGAGAGCCTGCGAGATGTCATCGAGTTTCGCGACGACGCTGACGCGATGCCGCTGGAGCATGTGGAGCCGTGCCACCCTGGTCGCTTCGCCGAGCCGGACGAGGTCGACGTACTCGCGCACCTGTGCGATCGGCATCAACGCGGATCGGAGCTTCGTCAGGAACCCCACCCACGTGATGTCGTCATCGCTGTATCGCCGATGCCTCGACGAGGCGCGATCGACCGCCGTCAGCATGAGCCCGGCGCGTTCGTAGTACCGCAGGGTGTGCGTGCTGAGACCAGTACGTTCGGCGGCTTCGGCGATGGACAAGGAGTGTTCGACCGGCTTCACGCGCCCCACGATAAGACTTCGAGTGCGCTCTAAGTCAACCCCGACTCAGGCATCGCCGAACTCCTCGGCGAGGCGCACCGAGTCGAGGGGCGGCAATGGGGATGCCAGGCACGCCTGCAGGATCGCGAGGTCCCTCACGCCGTGGTGGCTCGGTCCGTCGGAACCGGTGCGCCCGCACGGCGCGCCCTTCCACGTCACCAAAGCACCTCGATGGCGCAGGCGGTGCTGCTGCCCGCGGGTGTGCTGCTGATCGGTTTCGTTGCGTCGCTGTACTTCTCGCGGCCGATCCGGGAAGGCGACAAGCCCGCGGTTGACGCCGAACAGCAACGCGTCCAGGCCTAGGCCGCGCGGGCTCGGGTGTGGCAGGCTGACGCCATGACTGCCTCGTTCCCGCCTGCCGGTTCCGAGCCCGCCCAGCCGACCCGGCTGGAGCGCATCACCACGGACGCCGGCGCCGAGATCGCCGTGCTGACCTTCGCGCACGGACCGTTGAACCTGTTCGACCAGGCCATGTTCGACGCGATCACCGCCGACGTGGATTCGCTGAGCGCGGCCCCGCCGCGTGCGGTGCTGCTGCGCGCCGAGGGCAAGGTCGTCTCCGGCGGCGTGGACGTGCATGTCTTCGGGGGGTTGAGCGCCGAGCAGGGCGCCGAGCTGTGGCGGACCCTGTTCGCGGAGATCATCCACCAGATCGAGGCATTGCCCTGCCCGGTGGTGTACGCCGCGCACGGGCTGACGCTCACCGCCGCGTTCGAGATCGCGCTCGCCTGCGACATCATCCTCGCCGCACCCAAGGCCAAGTTCGGTCTCGTCGAGACGGTGGTCGGGTTGACGCCGTCGATGGGCGGCCCGCAGCGGCTCGCCGAGCGTGCCGGTTCCGGCCGGGCCAGGGAACTGGTCATGACCGGCGATCTGTACGACGCCGCGACCTTGGCCTCCTGGGGGGTCGTCAACGCGGTGCACGAGGATGTCGACGCGGCCGCCCGCGCCCTGGTCGTGAGGCTCGCGGACGGTCCGACCCGTGCACACCACGCCACCAAGCAGATCATCGAGGCCTGGCGTTCCGGCGGTGTCGCACACGCGGACTCGATCACCCCGGAAGTCTCGGGCCTGCTGTTCGGTACCGAGGACCTCGCGGGCGCGGTCCGCAGCTTCCTCGACGTCGGACCGGGCAAGGCCACCTACACGGGGCGCTGAGCGCGGAGTCGGCTCGCGTCGGCGCGGCAGCGCCTAGGGTGGGCGGCATGTCTGATGAAGTGCTGCTCGAACGTCGTGGCCGCATCCTGGTCATCACCATCAACCGCCCGGAGGCGCGCAACGCGATCAACGCCGCGGTCAGCAACGGGCTCGCGGCCGCGGTCGACGAACTCGACGCCGATGCGGACCTGTCGCTCGCCGTCCTGACCGGCGCCGGGGGCAACTTCTGCGCGGGCATGGATCTCAAGGCGTTCGTCGCGGGCGAGAACGTGATCGCCCCCGGCAAGGGGCTCGGCTTCACCGAGGCGCCGCCCCGTAAGCCGATCATCTCCGCCGTCGAGGGATACGCACTCGCGGGCGGCACCGAGCTGGTGCTGGCGACGGACCTGGTGGTCGCGTCCTCGGAGGCCAGGTTCGGCATCCCCGAGGTCAAGCGGGGACTGGTCGCGGCGGGTGGCGGCCTGCTGCGGCTGCCGAAGCGGATTCCGTACCAGAAGGCGCTCGAATTGGCGCTCACCGGAGACAGTTTCACCGCGGAGGAGGCGCACAGTTACGGCTTCGTCAACCGGCTGACCGAACCCGGCAAGGCGCTCGACGGCGCGCTGGAGCTGGCCGAGCGGATCACCGCCAACGGCCCGCTCGCGGTCGCCGCCACCAAGGAGGTGATCGTCAAGTCGTCCGGCTGGACCGACGAGGAGGCGTTTACGCGGCAGCTGGAGCTGATGGGACCGGTCTTCGCCTCGGAGGACGCGCAGGAGGGGGCGATCGCCTTCGCGCAGAAGCGCGCCCCGGTCTGGAAGGGCCGATAGGGGTGCGCCGACGTCGGGTGGCGGCGCTGTCGACACTCGTCGTGGTGGCCGGACTGCTCGGCGGGTGCGCCTCGCAGGAAGAGGATTCGGCGACGGCGCCGGCAGACGTCGCGGCCGACGGCTACGTCTACGGCTACGCGCCGATCGCCCTGGCCCGGACCAGGGCCAACATGATCTGTCTGCTGCCGGTCAACCAGCTCTACAGCCAGGCCGCCATGTCGGGGCCGGAGACCAGGGTGGTCGTCGCCCCGAACGCGGACACCCTGTACTCGATCGCCTGGCTCGACCTGCGGTCCGGCCCGGTGCTGCTTACCCATCCGGAGATGGGGGAGCGGTACTTCGATTTCCAGCTGCTCGACATGTACACCAACGTGTTCGGCAACATCGGCACCAGGGAGACCGGGCAGGCGGCGGGCTCGCACGTGATCGTGCCGCCCGGGTGGCACGGCGAGACGCCCGCGGGCGCCGCGGTGATCGAGTCGCCCACCTGGGATGCCTGGATGATCGGGCGCACCCTGGTGGAGTCCGACGCCGACCTCGCCGCGGCTCGTGCCGCCCAGCAGCAGTACAAGATGACCGTGCTCACCTCTCCGGTCCCGGACGCGCCGCCGCCGCTGCCCCCGACCGATTGCGGCAACAACCCGGCGCCGCAGGCGATCGCGGGTTCCGGGCCGAAGGTCTTCGACGAGCTGTCCGCGATCCTCGCGGCCAACCCGCCGCCCGCGGCGGACGCACCGATGCTCGAGCACCTCGCCACCCTCGGGGTGACGCCAGGCGCGACCCCCAGCGGCGGCGAGCCGGACGACGTCGCGGCCATGGCGGCGGGGGTTGTCCGGGGCGACAAGCAGATCGTCGGGCTCGCGAACACCTCGTTCGGTGGCGACGGGCCGTGGAGCTCGCTGCAGGACGCGGGCCGGTACGGCACCGACTACCTGCACCGCGCCGGGGTCGCGAAGATCGGGCTCGGGGCGAACGTGCCCGAGGAGTCGATGTACTACGTCGCCAGGACCGACTCGGGCGGCGCCGCGTTGCGCGGAGACGGTGGCGGCTATCGGCTGCACTTCCCGGCAGGCGGGCTGCCGCCCATCGACGAGCGCGGCTTCTGGTCCGTCACCCTGTACGGACCGGACATGTTCTTCGTGGCGAACCCGTTGGGCCGCTATGCGATCGGTGACCGCACCCCCGGACTGGTGCGGGGCGCCGACGGCTCGCTCGACCTCTGGATCGGGGCCCAGCCGCCCGCGTCCGGCCCCTCGAACTGGTTGCCCGCCCCGCCCGGCGAGTTCGTCCTCATGCTGCGCTCCTACCTGCCGACCGACCAGTCGTGGACGCCGCCGGCGCCGGAACCGGCGAGCTGACGCGGGATACTGGACGCCTGACGACCTCAGGAGGACACCGTGTCGACCCCGCTCGCCGAGCTGCACATGCACATCGAGGGATCCCTCGAGCCGGAGCTGATCTTTGCGCTTGCCGAGCGCAACAAGGTGGAGTTGCCCTACCGGGACCTCGATGACCTGCGCGGCCGCTACGAGTTCAGCGACCTGCAGTCCTTCCTGGACCTCTACTTCGCGAACATGGCGGTGTTGCGGACCGAGCAGGACTTCGCCGACCTGGCCCGCGCCTATTTCGCGCGCGCGGCGGCGGGCGGCGTCCAGCACGCGGAGATCTTCTTCAACCCGCAGGCGCACACGGCCCGCGGGGTGCCGCTGCGCGCGGTCCTCGACGGGCTGGCCGATGCCGTCCGCGCCAGCGAGGCCGAGTTCGGGGTGTCCAGCGACCTGATCGCGGCCGTGCTGCGGGACCGGCCGGTGCCCGAGGCCGAGGCGATGCTGGACGAGGTGCTCAGGCTGGACGTCCCGGTCCTCGGTCTCGGCCTGGACTCCGCCGAGGTCGGCTATCCGCCGTCGCTGTTCGTGGACGTGTTCGCGCGGGCGCGGGCTAACGGGCTGCACACCGTGGCACACGCGGGGGAGGAGGGCCCGCCCGACTACATCTGGCAGGCGCTGGATCTGCTCGAGGTGGAGCGGATCGACCACGGCGTGCGGTGCCTGGAGGACGAGGCGCTGATCGCTCGGCTCGTGGACGAGCAGATCCCCCTGACCGTCTGCCCGCTGTCGAACGTGCGGCTGAAGGTGGTCGACACCCTTGCCGAGCATCCGCTGCGCCGCATGCTCGAAGCGGGACTGCTGGTCACGGTGAACTCCGACGACCCCGCCTATTTCGGCGGGTACGTCGACGACAACTTCGCCCGCCTGCAGGCGGAGCTCGGGCTCACCGAGCAGGAACGGGAAACCCTGGCCCGCAACTCCATCCGGGCCTCGTTCGCCTCGCCCGAGCGGAAGGCGGCGCTGCTCGGCTGAGCTGTGAGTGATTTGCACCCCAAGCGGGGTGCAAATCACTCACGGGGCGCGGAGCGCCGTTATCCCAGCACCTGGCGCAGGTAGGCGTTGTCGAAGACCCGGGCCGGGTCGTACTTGTCCCGCACGGACCGGAACTCGTCGAAGTGCGCGTAGGTCGGCTGCAGATCCGCCGCGGTGCGCGAGTGCAGCTTGCCCCAGTGCGGCCGTCCGTCGACGGCGCGGGCGATCGACTCCACGGCGTTGAAGTACTCGCTGTGATCGCGGCGGTGGTACTGGTGCACGGCGATGTAGGCGGTGTCGCGGCCGTTCGCGGTCGACATCCAGACATCGTCGGCCGCGGCGAACCGGACCTCGACGGGGAACGCGACCCGGAAGTCGGACTTCTGTAGCCAGCCGTCGATCTCGCGCAGCGTCTCGGGGAGCGCCTCGGCGGGGATCGCGTACTCCATCTCGCGGAACCGCACCCGGCGCGGGGAGGCGAAGACCGCGTAGTTGCGATCGGTGAACTCGCGCGCCGAGAGCGCCCGCGAGGAGAGGTTGTTGATCCGCGGGATCGCGGCCGGGAACCGGGCGGCGACGCGGTTGACGCCCTCGAACAGGGTGTTGGAGAGCAGTTCGTCGTCGATGTAGCCGCGGACCTTGTTGACGGGGGTGAGCGGTGTGTCCCCTGGCAGGCGGGTGTTGTGCTTGGTCAGCACCCGGTCGGTGTGCGGGAACCAGTAGAACTCGAAGTGGTCGACGCCGTGGGCGTGCTCGTCGATCCGTTCCATGGTCTCGCTCAGCCGCGCGGGGGCCTCGACCGCACGCATGGCGTAGGCGGGCTCGCACAGCAGCGTCATCGACGCGATGACGCCGAGCGCGCCCAGACCGAGCCGCGCGGCGTTGAACAGTTCCGCGTTCTCCTCGGCGGAACAGTTCACCACCGAGCCGTCCGCCAGCACGATCTGCAGCCCGCGGACCTGGGTGGCCAGACCCCCGAAACGGGCGCCCGTGCCGTGGGTGCCGGTCGAGATCGCGCCCGCGATGGACTGCACGTCGATGTCGCCGAGGTTCGTCATCGCGAGACCCAGAGACCACAATGTGGGATTGAGTTCGTTCAGGCGAGTGCCCGCGAGGACGGTGACGAGGGCGCCCGACGGTTCCACCGGGATCACGGACTGGATCCCCGTAAGGTTGTCCAGGCTGATCTGCACGCCGTCGGTGACCGCGACGGGTGTGAAGGAATGTCCGGCACCAACGCACTTGACGTGCAAGCCTTCCGCTGCGGCGCGGGTGATCTCGTCACTCAGCTCCGCGACAGTCGCGGGTGCAGCGAGGCGAGTGGGCCGTGCGCTGGCGCAGCCGGCCCAGTTCTGCCAGAAATGTGATTCCATTCACTCATAATCTACTGGACGATCGTCCAGGTCAACACCTGATACGGAACTGGCTCCGGCGTTCTAGGATCGGCAGATGCTGAATCGGCTTCCTGCGGACGAACGTCGCGCCCAACTCGTCGAGTCCGCGATGGGTATCGCGGAACGCACCGGGATCAACTCCGTCACCATTCGTGCCGTCGCCGAGGAGGCGGGGGTCTCGCTCGGGGTGGTCCATTACTGCTTCGAGAACAAGGAGGCGCTGGTCGCCGCCATGGGCGAGGCCCTCGTTCTCCAGCTCAGCGCTGCGCTGCGGTACGCATTCGGCACGGCGCAGGGTGAGGGTGACCAAAGCGGCCTGCGTGGCCTGCGCGAGGTGCTGCACAGCGGCCTGTCCAATATGTGGCCGCTCATCGAGATGACGCCGAACCGGCAGCTGCTCACCTACGAGATCACCGCGTACGGGCTCAGGCAGCAGGCCGCGGGCGCCGAGCTGGCCGGGTCCATCGCCTCGCTGCAGTACCGGACGATGGACATCGAGGCGACCGCCTTCCTCGAGGAGACGGCCCGGTACACGGGGACCACCTGGACCGAACCGGTCGAGCACATCGCCCGCTTCTGTCTCGCGGTGATCGACGGCATCGTGCTGCGGTGGCTCGTCGACCGCGACGGCGAGGCAGTGATCGCCCAGCTCGACGACGCGGTGCAGATGATCGCCATGAAGGCGGTCGAGGCGGACGCGGAGCAGGCCTAAAACCTGGACACTCGTCCAGTTGGATGGTTGACTCAGGCCATGACCTCGACCCGCGAACGGCTGGACTCCTACGCCATGACCTCCACCCGCGAACGGCTGGACGCCGCAACCCGTGAACTCGATCCGCCGCTGGCCGCGGTGGATCTCGGCACGCTGCGCACCAATGCCGCGGACCTCGTCCGGCGCGCCGGTGGCACCCCGGTCCGGGTGGCCAGCAAGTCGGTTCGCTGCCGGGCAGTGCTCGAGGAGACGCTGGGCTCCGGGCTCACCGCGCAGGGTGGATTCCGGGGCATCATGTCCTACTCGCTGCGCGAGGCGATCTGGCTGGTCCGGCTCGGCGCGCGCGATGTGCTCATGGGATACCCGACCGTCGACCGGGGTGCGCTCGCCGAGCTCGCCTCCGACCCACTGCTGCTCGAGTCGATCACGCTGATGGTCGACAACTCGGGCCAGCTCGATGTGCTGCACGACGCGGCGGGCAGCACATCGGTGCCTGCCCGGGTGTGCCTCGACATCGACGCCTCGCTGCGGGTCGGCCCGCTCCATCTCGGAGTACGGCGGTCGCCGCTGCGGACCCCCGATGAGGCCGCGGTCGTCGCCCGCGAGGCCAAGCGCCGCGGGTTCGTCGTGGTGGGCGTGATGTTCTACGAGGCCCAGATCGCCGGCCTGCCGGACACGAGTGCGCCGGTTCGGCTGGTCAAGCGCGCCTCCGCTGCCGAGCTCGCGACCAGGCGCACGGCGGTCGTGGATGCGGTCACCGCCACCGTCGGCGAGCTGCAGATCGTCAACAGCGGCGGCACCGGCTCGCTCGAGGTCAGCTCCGCCGACAGTTCGGTCACCGAGGTGACTGCCGGTTCCGGGTTGTACGTGCCGACGCTCTTCGACCGGTACAACGCGTTCACCCCGCGCCCGTCGGTGTACTTCGCGCTGTCCGCGGTCCGCAAGCCGACGCCCCGTATCGCCACCCTGTTCGGCGGCGGCTACATCGCGTCCGGCCCCGCGGGCCCCACGCGGGTGCCGACCCCGGTCTGGCCCGCGGGCCTCAAGCTCACCAGGAACGAGGGCGCGGGCGAGGTCCAGACCCCGGTGACCGGCGATCCGGCAGCGGCCCTTCGGATCGGGGACCGCGTCTGGTTCCGGCACGCCAAGGCAGGCGAGCTCTGCGAGCGGTTCAACGAGCTGCACCTCGTCGAGGCCGACGGCACCCGCACCACGGTGCCGACCTTTCGTGGCGAGGGGCAGTGCTTCGGCTAGAGGTGTGTCCGGATGAACGCGCCGAGCTCGGTCAGTCCGGCGGGAGTGGTCGGTAGGTAGTCGGTCAGTGCCGGGGAGCGGACGATCACCGCGCGCCACTTGCCGCGGGAGATGGCCACGTTGAGTCGGTTCCTGGACAGCAGGAACCCCATGCCTCGGGGAACCTCGTCGGCCGAGGACGCCGTCATCGACATCAGCACCACCGCGGCCTCCCGGCCCTGGAACTTGTCGACGGTGCCGACGAGGACCTCGTCGAGTCCCGCATCGGCGAGGGTCCGGCGGAGCAGGCTCACCTGGGCATTGAAGGGGGCGACGACGAGGATGTCCGACTGCGCGAGCGGGCGGGTGTCCTCGCCGGCACCGGGTGTCCACGGGGTGCCGAGCAACGCCCGCGCCTCAGCCGCGATGGCCGCGGCTTCCTCGACGGACTCCGTCGAGTTGCCGTGGTGCTCGACGTACATGGCCACAACTCCGGGTTCCACGCCTGCGAGGGTGCGGGCGGTGGTGGCCGGCTCCTGCGAGTGCAGCCGTCCGTCGTAGGACAGGTCCGAGACCGCCGCGCACACCGCGGGGTGCATCCGCCAGGTCCGGTCCAGGAAGTAGCCGAGCTCCGGCGGCAGTGCGCCGTGACCCTCCGCCAACCAGCCAAGGGCCGAGGTGTCCACCGGCTCCGGATGTGTGCCCTGGCTGACCTGCGGCAACTGCTGAGGGTCACCCAGCAGTAGCAGGTTGCGTGCCGAGATCCCCACCGCGACGGTGTTGGCGAGCGAGAACTGACCGGCTTCGTCGACAACCAGTAGGTCCAGGCTGCCTGCCGGAACCCGGGCGGTGTGCGCGAGATCCCATGCGGTCCCGCCGATCACGCAGCCGGTCGACTCGTGCTCGGTGAGGAAGGCCGCGAGTCCGCTGGACTCGACCTTCGTCCACGCCGGATGCTCGCCCAGGCCGGAACCGGGCTTCTTCGCGACCCGCTCGCCGGGGACCCCGGCGCGCACGATCCCGTCGAGCATGTTCTCGACCACCGAATGCGATTGGGCGACAACGCCGATTCGCCAGCCGTGCCGGTTCACCAGCTCGGCGACCACCGCGGCGCCGGTGTGGGTCTTGCCGGTGCCGGGTGGCCCCTGCACCGCGAGGTAGGAGTCGTCGAGGTCGCGCAGTGCCGCGACGATCGCGGCGGCCTTGTGCTCCGGGTCGGCGACGGGGAGCGGATTGCCGGAGCGCGTGCGGGGCGGCACCCGGCGCAGTACGTCGACGGCGGCCGAGGCGGGCATCGACGGCAGGGCCGCGGCCATCGCGGCGGCCTGCTCGGCGATCGCGGCTTCGATGGCCACCGTCCGGACCGGCTGGCCGGGGGCAAGGGCCATCGGTAGGACGGCGTGCGGGCCGGTGCCGGTCGGCTCGAGTTCCTCCACGACCGCCACCTCGCGCGGCTCGCCGTCGGGCCCGACCTCCTCCTCGAGCGCGAGGACCGTGACGGGGACGGCGCCGCGGGCACGCGGGTCGTCGGAGCCGATCCCGGTGCCCTGCTCGTAGAGGGCGTACACCTGGTCACCGACGCGCACCGTGGTGCCCGCGCCCCAGTGCCCGGCGAGGCGAACGTGCCTGCGCTGCTTGCGTTGCCGCGGGGTGCTCTTGTGCCACTCCACCGGCACCTCGGCCCGCTCGGCCACCAGCACGTCGGCGGACTCCGCCCACTCGTCCTCGGGCTGGACGAGCCGGTCGAAGTGCGCCCACCAGAACGGCTTGCGCTCGCGTCGGTGGTAGCCGACCGCGGCGGCCATCAGGGCCGCGGCCCGCTGGTCGTCAGTCCGCTCTCCTGGCAGGGCGTCGCCGACATGGTCGCGGAGCGCGGTCTCGGCCGCGCTCGCTTCCTCGACGGGCGCCGAGAGCACCTGCTGCGCTGGGTGCGGCTGCACTCCGTGCTCGGCCGCGACGGCCCGCAGCCAGTCCCGCAGCCGCAGCGTGGAGACGCAGTCGTACTCGTTGTAGTCGGCGATCTCCTTCAGGAGGTCCTGTGCCTCGCGCTCGCGCCCCGCGTCGCGCAGCGCGCAGTAGTCCGCGTAGGCGACGATCGAGGCGGCGGCGTTGGTCACGTCGCCGTCGCGCAGCTGCTCGCCCATGTACAGGGGTTCGAGCTTCTTGATCGAGTACGACGAGGCGCCGACCCGGACCGCGCCGCGGACCACCGGGTACAGGTCGACCAGCACGTTCTCCCGCAACAGCGTGTCAACCGATTCCTCGCCGACGCCGTAGCGGCCGGCCAGCCGCAGCAGCGCGGTCTTCTCGTAGGCCGCGTAGTGGTAGACGTGCATGCCAGGGAAACGCGTGCGACGCTCGGCGACGTAGTCGAGGAAGTCGAGCAGGGCGCGGCGTTCCTGGGCGCGATCGTGCGCCCAGAACGGGCGGAAGGTCCCGTCGGTCTCCGTCACGCCGAACAGGTACTCGAGGCCCCAGTCGGTGGAGCCGTCCTCCGCCCACAGCGGGTCGCCCTCGAAGTCGAAGAAGATGTCGCCCGGGTCGGGCTCCGGGACGGCGGCGAGCGCGCTCGCACCGTCGATCACCTCGTACACGGGGGAGTGCGAGCGCTCCTGCCGGACCTGTGCGGCCGCCTGGGCCTGCAGTCCGCCGAAGGTGCGTGCGCTCATGCCCTCGACCGGCTCGGTGCGGTCGGCGAGGGCGTCGAGGTCCGCGACGCCACCGCGGATCAGTTTCTCCCGCTGCGAGAATCGCATCCCGGCCACCAGCAGCAGGTCCCGGGTCCGCACGATCTCCGGCGAGCACTGCTCGCACCGGCCGCAACCGCGGTAGCGCGGATCGGCCCAGGCCACCGGCGTCTGCTCGCGGTGGTGCCGGTCGAGGATCCGGACCAGCTCGTCGCGACGCTGTCGGAACACCGGCGCGATGTCGCCCAGTGCGAAGTCCGCGGTGCTGTGATCGCCGAGGACCAGCGTGACGTGCGGCGCGGCGGGGACGCCGTCCGCAGTCAGTGCGTCCGCGTAGGCCGCCAACTGCAGCAGGGCGGTGACCTTGGCGTGGCGCGAGAGCTTGGTGTCGACCACCACGTATCGGTCGCCCTCACGCACCAGGAAGTCGCAGAAGCCGAGGAAGCGTCCGTCGAAGAAGGTGCCCTGGTAGATCACGTCCGCGCCGGACCGGGCCGCTGCCACCGTCGCCTTGTTCGCCCGGGTCAGCTCCTCCCAGTCCAGGCGCGGTCGGTCGATCCGCACCACGCCGTCCCCGAAGCGCTCGACGTACCGGTCGAGCTGACGCTGTTCGTGCGCGTCGCCGAGTTCGGACGTCCGGGCCAGCATCGGGTCCGCCCGGTCGGCGCCTGCCGGTTCGATCCGCCCCAGCTTCGCGTCGAGCCTGCGCAGCAGCGCGTACTCACACTCCGCGGCCTGGGACAAGTCGCTGGCGCTGAAGATCAACACGTCGTCGAGGAGGAACACGGGACGACTATCGCAGACGGCACCGACCGAGCCGGGCGAACGCCACCCGGATCCGGGTGCGGTCGGTCGTCAGCCGCGCCCGCCGCAGGCCGCGGAGACCCCGGCCAGCGTCTGGGCCGCTGCCAACTCGGCGTCGAGCGCCGCGTCCGCCAACAGGTCCGGGTCGGCGGGGTGGTCGATGCCGAGCACCGTCACCGGGCGGCCGCCGGCCGGGGTCAGCGTCAGTCGGACGCCGGTTGCGAACCCGGGAGCGGGCTCGGGTGGTACGACGCCCGCCGCGGCCAGCGCGCGCAGCGTCGCGTCCCAGCCGGTCGGGCCGAGCGCGACGATCACCCGCACCCAGCGGCCGACCTCGGCGTACTCCCGATCCAGCCACGACGCGTCGCCGACCGCGGAGACGATCCGGGTCCCGAACAGGTGCTGGCCCGGCGCGCGCAGCCCGGTGGGCCGGGAGGCGACACCGATGCGGTGCAGCGACCCGGCGATCCGGTCCTCCGCGGCCGGGTCCGGTGCCGGGTCCACGATCAGCAGCTTGGGCAGGGTGTCGCCGTATCCGGGCACAATCGTCGACATGAGCCCCATTGAACCCGATCCGGTGCTGCTCGACGCGGCCCGAACCGCGGACCGAGTTGTGGTGTTCTCCGGGGCGGGCATGTCCGCCGAGTCCGGCGTGCCCACGTTCCGCGACGCGCTCACCGGGCTGTGGCAGCGGTTCGACCCGACCGAGCTGGGCACCCCGCAGGCGTGGGAACGCGATCGCGAACTGGTGTGGGCCTGGTACCAGTGGCGTAGCGCGCTGGTGCGGCGGGTCCAGCCGAACGCCGGTCACCGTGCCGTGGCGGACTGGGCGCGGTACGCCGAGCTGGCCGTGGTCACCCAGAACGTCGACGACCTGCACGAGCGGGCCGGCTCGGACGTCGTCGCGCACCTGCACGGCAGCCTCTTCGCGCCGCGGTGCAGTGCGTGCGGAACGGCGGCGCACGTCGACGTCACGCCGGATCGAGTGCCGGTGGAACGTCTTTCGCCACCCGAGTGCGCGGCGTGCGGCGAGGCGGTCCGGCCGGGCGTGGTGTGGTTCGGCGAGCCGTTGCCGCGGGCTGCGTGGGACGCTGCGGAGGATGTCGTCGAGGGGTGCGACCTGATGGTGGTCGTCGGCACCTCGGGGATGGTGTACCCGGCGGCAGAACTCCCGGCGCGGGCGGCCGCGTCGGGTGCGACCGTGGTCGAGGTCAACCCGGAGCCGACCGAATTGACCGCCGTGGCAACCCATTGCTGGCGGGCAACAGCGGCCAAGGCGCTGCCGGCGCTGGTGGCGGCTTGTGCTCCGGCCGGGGGCTGAGCCGGCGGCGTCATCCTAGAAGGTCCGCAGCGCCTCACGACTGAGCTGATAACCGTGTCCGGAAACCTCGTTGGCGCAGAGCAATCCGCCCTCGGTGCTCAGGCAGCCGAAGTCACCCATCCGGATGCTGCTGCCGTAGGGCAGCACCCTGCTGCCCCGGGTGACCAGCGGTCTGGGCAGACACACGCCTGCGGCGACACCCTCGTCGGTGAGCATCGCGTAGTCGGGGAACCACTGGCACGGTTCCTTCGCGTCCGCGGGCTTGGCCGCGGACGGATAGGCGTGGTCGGTGACCTCGCACAGCAGCACGGTCGGCTCCTTCGGCGTCGAGCAACGGATGTTGCCGCTCGGTGTCGTGAAGTGGAAGCCGATGGTGGGCGCGGCGGGGGAGGAGTCGGTCTCCTTCGCGTCGTGGTAGGTCTCGGGGTCGACCGGGGACCCGGCGCCGATCCGGGCGGTATCGGTGGCGGCACCCGGATTCGGTGGGCGCGGCGGTGTCGGCACCCCGGAGGTGGTGGGGAGGCCCCAGTCCTCGGCGGCGACCGCAGTCCCCTCGATACCCGCGCCGCCGCATCCGCTGACCGCCGTGCCGATCGCGACTGCACCAAGGACGCGGAGGAGGGCGGGGGCACATGCGAGGAAGCGTCGCGGCATCGGTCGACTATCTCAGATGATTTCGTGCCGCTGCGCGGCGTGCTGACGGCACAATGTCCCGATGCCATTCTTCTCGGGGGTCAGCGGGCAGGTTCACTATCGACATTGGCCGGTGCCAGATCCGGTCGTCGTCATGGTGTTCCTGCACGGGTTGGGCCAGCACAGCGGTAACTATCACCGGTTCGGACGGGCCATGTCGGCCCAGCACATCGAGGTGTGGGCCCTCGACCACATCGGCCATGGACTGTCGGAGGGCGACCTCGGGGTGATCGGTCCGCTGCCCGGACTGGGCGACAATGCCCTGCGGTTGGCCGCGATCGCCGAGGAACAGCATCCGGATCTGCCGGTGATCGTGATGGGGCACTCGCTCGGCGCGGCCGCGGCGCTCGCCGCGATCGAGGCGGAGCCGACGAGGTTTCACGCGGCCGTGCTCAGTGCACTCCCTCGGGTCATCTCCTCGCGGCCGCCGATCGCCATTCGGCTGCCGATCCTGACCCTGCACGGCGTCGACGACAGGATGGCGCCGATCGATCCGGTCCGGTCGTGGGCGGCGGCACTGCCGTCCGCCGCGTTGCGCGAATACCCGGACGCCGGTCACGATCTGCTGCACGAACCGGTCCAGCGGGTGGTGACTTCCGACGTCGCGGCCTTCGTGCTGGGTACCGTTCAGGAATGACACCGGACCAACACCTCGAGACGCTGCGAACCGAGGGGCTGAGGCTCGCCGCGATGCCCGCGGTGGCGCTCGACGCCCATGTCCCCACGGTGCCGGGGTGGACCCTGGAACGGGTCGTGCGGCACACCGGGCGGGTACACCGATGGGTGCGGACGACGCTCGCGGCGGGGCCGGGAGCCGAATTGGACGGGGCCGCGCAGCCGGAGTCGCTGCCCCGCGGCCCGGACTGCCTGCCCGCGTACCGGGAATCCCTCGAGCAACTCCTGGCCGAGATCTCCGCCCACGATTTCGACCGCGGCGCACCGACGTTCGCGGGTCCCGGCACCGTGGGGTTCTGGGCGCGCAGGCAGGCCCACGAGGTGGCGGTGCACCGGGTGGACGCGGCCGACGCGCTGCACGCCGCGGGTGGCCCCCCGCCGGAGGACATCTCCGCGGAGTCGGCCGCGGACGGCGTCGACGAGTGGGCCCGCCTGATGCTGGTCCGCGCCCTGCCTGCCGACCGGATCCCATCGGAGCTGCACGGCAGGACCGTCCACCTGCACGGCACCGACACCGCGGATGCGGAATGGCTGCTGCGGTTCGGACCCGAGGGGGTCACCGTCGAAGCCGGGCACGCCAAGGGCGATGTCGCGGTCCGCGGCACCGCGCAGGAGCTGCTGCTTACGATGTGGCGGCGACGACCGCTCGCGGCGCTCGAGGTGTTCGGCGATGTCACGGTGGCGCAGCGGCTGGTGGACGCGGCCCGGATCTAGCCGAGCGAGCGCGGAGGTGGAACCGCGTCGGACGCGTGTGCGTCCAACCGGAACAGGGGCACGTAGTCGGGGACGGACGGTTGATCAGGATGCGATGGAATCTCAGCCCGGATGAGTTCGACCACGCCTGGCGCGAGGCCGGACCCGACCGGTTCCCGTACCCGCTGGAGGTGCATCGCACCGTCGAGGACTGTGCCGCCCACGCGCGAGCGCTGTCCGATTGGTACGAGGGCTACCGCTCCGCGGAGCTCGACGTTGCCCTGGGGATTCTCGCCAAACCGTCTGTGCGCGTGGAGATATTCGGGGTCGAGGGCGGCGCCGCCGTCAGCGATGGCCGGCCTGCCGCGGTCAGCGACGGGCGGCTCGCCGCCGAATGGGATGGGCGACCCGCAGCCGTGGTCCGAGTGCTGGGGTGCGCGAGCGAGCGCACCTCCGTGGTCGTCGCGCAGCGCCCCGGACCCACGGCGGACACCGGCGGGGACCTGGCGATGTGTCTCGGCGGGGTGGACACGCTGGCCCCGCGCATCATGGACATGCTGCCGGGGGCCGAGGCGGGTGGCAGGCGGGCGATGAGGGCTCCGGTGTCCGAGGTCCGCGGCGGACGTCGGTCCTCACTCCTGGTACCGGTGCGCTCGGCGACTACGGCGGCCCGGATCCGAGCGTTGCTCGACCTGCCGCGCAACGGGGTGGGACAGGTGACCGTGACCACCGGAGTCGACCAGCCCGCGTCGTCGGCGAGCCGGGCATTCAGCTGGATCGACGTGAGCGGTGACGGTCGCTACCTGGTGCGGACCGAGTCCGAGGTCGAGATTCGGCCGCTCTCGGTCGCCGACTTCACCGCGGAGTTGCGCGCGGATCTGCCGGCGACCTACTGAGTCGGATCAGGTCATGATGACCGCGTCGGCCGAGCCGAACGCGAGTGCGAGGTTGTTGAAGAAGGTCGTCACCGGGTCGTACACGAGTACGTCCTGCGGGTTGAGCATCTGGCAGTCCTCCTTGAAAACGAATGGGTCGTCCCCCCGATCGGAGGGACGACCCATTCACTCATGGCCGGGGATCGCTCAGGTGTAAATGGCCTCGATCGCCGTCGCGAATTCCTGATGGATGATGTTGCGCTTGAGCTTGAGGGTGGGGGTCAGCTCGCCTGTCTCGACGGTGAAGTCCACATCGAGGATGCGGTACTTCTTGATCTGCTCCGGGTTGGAGACCTTCTTGTTCCCCTCGGCGACCGCGGCGTCGATCTCGGCGACCAGGTCCGGGTGCTTGACGATCTCCGAGATCGCGATGTCCGCGGCGATGCCGTTGCGCTCGAGCCAACCCGGCAGGGCCTCGGGGTCGATGGTGATCAGCGCGCCGATGAACGGCTTCGCGTCGCCGACGACCAGGCACTGGCTGATCAGGGCGTGGGCGCGCAGCGCGTCCTCGAGCACGGCCGGGGCGACGTTCTTGCCGCCTGCGGTCACGATGATCTCCTTCTTGCGACCCGTGATCGAGACGAAGCCCTCCGAGTCGATCGAGCCGAGGTCGCCGGTGTGGAACCAGCCGTCGCGGATGGAATCCGCGGTGGCCGCGTCGTTGTGCCAGTAGCCGTTGAACACGACCGGTCCCTTGACCAGCAGCTCGCCATCCTCGGCGATCTTCGCCGCGTGCCCGTTGATCGGCTTGCCGACAGAGCCGACCTTCTGGGCGTTCGTGGTGTTCACGGTGATCGCGGCGCTGGTCTCGGTGAGGCCGTAACCCTCATAGATCGGGAGGCCGATGCCACGGAAGAAGTGTCCGAGACGCGCGCCGAGCGCCGCGCCGCCGGACACCGCGCGGTCGCACTCGCCGCCGAGTGCGGCCCGCAGCTTGCCGTAGACCAGCTTGTCGAACAGGGCGTGCTTGAGCTTGAGCCCGAGGCCCGCGCCGCCGGTGTCCTTGGCCTCGCTCCATGCGATGGCGGTGTCGGCGGCCTTCGCGAAGATCTTGCCCTTGCCGCCGTCCTCGGCCTTCTGCTTGGCCGAGTTGTACACCTTCTCGAACACGCGCGGCACCGAGAGGATGAAGTTCGGCTTGAACGCCGCGAACTGCTCGAGCAGGGTGCTGATGTCGGCGGTGTGGCCGACGGTCACCTTGTTGTCGAAGGCGCCGAAGGAGATGGCGCGGGCGAACACGTGCGCCAGCGGCAGGAACATCAGGGTGCTCTGGCCCTCGTACATCGCGTCGTCCAGCGCGATCTTCACGGCCTTGGACTCGGCGTAGAAGTTCGAGTGGGTCAGCTGGACGCCCTTGGGGCGGCCGGTGGTGCCGGAGGTGTAGATGAGGGTGGCGGGGGAGGAGGCGTTCACCTGCCCGCGACGCTCGTGCAGTTCCTCGTCGGTGATGGCGGACCCGCGGGCGGTCAGCTCGTCGAGGGCTCCCGCCTCGATCTGCAGCATCTCCCGCAGCGCGGGGGCGGCCTCGGCGACGTCCTTGACCGTGGCGGCGTGCTTCGCGGTCTCGACGACGAGCACGGAGGTGGCGGAGTCCTCGAGGATCCACTGCGCCTGGTCGGCGGAGGAGGTCTCGTAGATGGCGACGGTGCAGCCGCCCGCGGTCCAGATGGCGTAGTCCAGCACGACCCACTCGTAGCGGGTGGCGGACAGGATGGCGACGCGATCGCCGAGCGCGATGCCGGAGGCCATCAGGCCCTTGGCGACGCCCTTGACCTGCGTGGCGAATTCGGCCGCGGTGACGTCGACCCAGGAGCCGTTGACCAGTCGCTTGAAGGGAACGTGCTGGGGGCTCTCCTTTTCGAGGCGGAACACCGTATCGGCCATCGAGATGTCTTCCGGGATGGAAAACGACGCCGGAACTTCGAACTCTCGCACTGTGACCCCTCCAGGTACTACTGACGTGTGGAGTGTGCATTGGATCACATCCGTGGTCGGTATGCACTCTCAAGCTTGTCCGAATTGCGAGGGTTAGCCTCGCTACGGAGATTTACGTGTAACCCCAAGTCTCGTGATCTGCGGGTTTTTCGTCTGGTTGAGGCGAAGATCACGTGGCGAGCAGGTTGGTCACCTCCTGGTCCGTGAGCTGGTGGAAATCCCGGTAGGCACCGCCGACACCGCCGAGCCAGCGCGGGACGAGCGGGCAGATCACCTCGTCCGCCTCCTTGGTCAGCCGGGCGACCGCCTCCTCGGAGGAGACCGGCACCGCGACCACCACGCGGGCGGCCCCGTCGGCCCTGGCCACCCGGCACGCGACCGCCGCCGTCGCCCCGGTGGCCATGCCGTCGTCGACGATCACCACGGTTCGGTCTCGCAGCGGGATCCGCCCCCGATCGCCGCGCAGCACCCGCGCGCGCCGCTCGAGTTCGCGGCGTTCTCGCGATTCGACGGTGGCCAGCCCGAGCGGACTCATTCCGGTCTGCGCGAGGACGTCGTCGTTGAGCACCCGGATGCCCCCCTCGCCGAGCGCGCCCATCGCCAGCTCCGGCTGCCACGGCACGCCGAGCTTACGGACCAGGATCACGTCGAGTTCGCCGCCGAGTTCGTGCGCGACCTCGGTCGCCACCGGCACCCCGCCCCTTGGCAGTCCGAGCACGAGCGGATCCGCGTCGCGCAGGTGGCCGAGCGACTCGGCCAACGCGCGACCGGCTTTCGCGCGAGTCTCGTACAGCATCCTGTCTCTGACGCTACGCCGCTCGAGCGCCCTCGGCTCCCGTGCGAGGGACTAGCGCTCGGTGATGCCGAACCGGCGCAGCGCCAGTGCCGGGTTGGTCGCCCGGACCTGGGCGATCCGCGCGGCGGTGGCCTCGGCGCGCGCGGTTCCGACCTGATCGCCCAGCGACGCGAGCACCACGCCCATCGGGTCGACGATCATCGAGTTGCCCGCCCCGGTCCTGGCGCTCTGGTCGGCGGCGGCGACATAGATGGTGTTCTCGATCGCCCGCGCCCGCACCAGGGTGGTCCAGTGGTCCTCTTTCAGGGGGCCGGGCACCCACTGCGCCGGCAGCAGCAGCACGTCCGCGCCCGCGTCAACGATCCGCCGGGTGACCTCGGGGAATCGCAGGTCGTAGCAGGTCTGCATGCCGAAGGTGAGCCCGTCGACCTCGAAGGTCGCCGGATCGTCGATCGCCCCGGCGCGGAAGAACTCGGATTCGCGGTAACCGAAGGCGTCGTAGAGGTGCAGCTTTCTGTAGACGGCGGCGACCCGGCCGTCAGGAGCCGCCGCGACCAGGGTGTTGGAGACCCGCTCGTCGCCGTCGAGTGCCTCGTTGATGCCGGCAACCACGTGCACGCCGAACTGTCCGGCGATCTCGAGCATCCCGCCGACAAATGGGCCGTCGAGAGGCTCGGCGGAGGACAGTATGCGTTCGTCCGTCGGTGGCGCGGTGAACATGGCGTACTCGGGTGCCACCACCAACTGCGCGCCGCGCGAGGCCGCCTCGCCGACCAGGTTTCGCAGCGTTAGGTGGTTCTCCCGCTTGTCCTGTCCGGCGGAGAACTGGGCAACGGCGATCTCGACCATGGCACGAGTATGGCCCAGCCGGTGGGCGCGCCGCGGGCGCGCCCACCGGTGCGTCCTACGCCGTGGAGGTGAGATCGCCGTCCAGGTAGGCCTGGTACGCGGGCAGATCCAGCATGCCGTGCCCGGACAGGCCGATGACCAGGACCTCCGGCTCAGTCAGGCTGCGCGCGTATTCGGCGCAGGCCGCGATCGCGTGCGCGGACTCGGGTGCGGGCACGATGCCCTCGGCGCGCGCGAACAGCACGCCCGCGGCGAACGAGTCGGTCTGGTCGACGGCCTGACCCTGCACGTAGCCCAGCTCGACTGTGTGGCTGAGCAGTGGTGCCATGCCGTGGTAGCGCAGGCCGCCGGCGTGGATCGGGTCCGGGACGAAGTCCTGACCGAGGGTGTGCATCTTCAGTAGCGGCGTCAGGCCCGCGACATCGCCGTGGTCGTATCGGTACTCACCCTTGGTGATCGAGGGGCAGGCGGCTGGCTCGGCGGCGACGATGCGCGTCGTGGCCCGGTCGTGCAGCACCTCGCGGATGAACGGGAAAGCCAGACCGGCCAGGTTCGAGCCGCCGCCCGCGCAGCCGAACACCACGTCCGCGTTCGCCTCACCCGCGGCGCGCAGCTGCTCGACCGCCTCCAGGCCGATCACGGTCTGGTGCAGCACCACGTGGTTGAGCACGCTGCCGAGCGCGTAGCGGGTGTCGGGGTCGCCGGCCGCGACCTCGACCGCCTCGGTGACCGCCATGCCGAGGCTGCCGGGGGTGTCGGGGAAGTCGGCGAGCATCTTGCGGCCCGACTCGGTTAGGTCGGAGGGGCTCGGGTGCACGGTGGCGCCGTAGGTCTCGATCAGGTGCCTGCGGTACGGCTTGGACGCGTAGGACGCACGCACCTGCCACACCTCGAGCTCGATGCCGAACTTCGCGCACGCGAACGACAGCGCGCTGCCCCACTGCCCGGCGCCGGTCTCGGTGGTGATCTTCTTGACCCCGTCCTGGGCGTTGTAATACGCCTGCGCCACCGCGGTGTTGGTCTTATGACTCCCCACCGGACTGACGCCCTCGTACTTGACGTAGATGCGGGCCGGGGTGCCCAGCGCCTTCTCGAATTCACGCGCCCGGATCAGCGGCGCGGGCCGCCACGTCTTGTAGACCTCGCGGATCGGTTCGGGAATCTCGATGTACTGCTCGGTGGCGGCCTCCTGCGCGATCAGTGCGCTGGGGAACAGTGCCTCGAGGTCGGCGGGGGTGACCGGCTCCCTGGTACCCGGGTGCAGGTGTGGGGGCGGCGGCACCGGCAGGTCAGCCGCGATGTTGTACCAGTGGGTTGGGATCGGCGTCGGCTCGGACACGGGCGCTCCTGGTTGGTATTCGGACGAATGGGACGGGCACATTGTGATCAGCGGCCGCCGCGGCGCCGCGACCAGGGGGTGGTGCGGCTCACACGGATTATATCCTAGTGCTAGGATATAACCCGTGCCCGCAGAGCTGACCGAATCCGAGGTGACCGTCCTCGGCCTGATCGCCGAGCGTCCGCGCCACGGCTTCGACCTCGAGAAGGTGATCGACGAGCGCGGCATGCGGCAGTGGACCCAGATCGGGTTCTCCTCCATCTATTACCTCCTTGGCAAGCTCGACAAGCGCGGTCTCATCGAGGAGGTGGCGGTGGAAGCCGGTGGACCCGGCCGCCCCCGCCGGGTCTACGCGATCACCGCGGCCGGCCGCGCGGCCGCCGCGGAGCGGACCGCTCAGTTGCTCGCCGAGCCGTCCGCGACCACCGCACCGGTACTGGTCGGGATGGCCAACTGGCCGCTCATCCCGCCCGCCGAGTCGATCGCTGCACTTCGGCGACGCTCGGACGCCTTGGTGCGCAAGAAGGCCGAGGTGCTCGCCGCGCGCGACGCCCAACAACCGCTACCGGATTTCGTCGACGCCGTCTTCGAGTACTCGGTCGTGATGCTCGACGCGGAACTGAGCTGGGTCGCCCGGACCCTGACATCCCTTGAGAGGAAACGATGAGCAAGCTGGACTTCAAGAAGCAGAAGGAGCTCTACTCGCCTGCGGCCGACGACTTCGCATTGGTGGAGGTTCCGCCGATGTGGTTCCTCATGATCGACGGACACGGCGATCCGAACGTCTCCGAGGACTATCGGCTGGGGGTGGAGGCGCTGTACGCCGCTTCGTACGCGGTGAAGTTCGCGAGCAAGAAGGGGCACGAGGCCGACTACGTGGTCGGGCCGCTGGAGGGCCGGTGGTGGGCGCAGGACCCCACGGTCTTCGTCGACCGCAGCAAGTCGGAGTGGAACTGGACCATGCAGATCCGACAGCCGGACTGGATGACCGCCGAGGAGGTCGCGGCCATCCTGGCCGAGACGGAGTCCAAGAAGAAGCTGCCCGTCGTGGGGGAGTTGCGGCACGAACGGCACGACGAGGGCCTGTCGGCGCAGATCATGCACGTCGGCTCGTACGACGACGAGGCGCCGACCCTCGAGCGGCTGCACACCGAGTTCATTCCCGGTCGCGGTCTCGAATTCAATGGCAAGCACCACGAGATCTATCTCGGGGACCCCAGGAAGTCCGCGCCCGAGAAGCTACGGACGGTGCTCCGTCAGCCCGTCCGGCAGGCGTCGGCGACGGGCGCGACGAGGGCGTGAGCGGGACTCCCGGCGGCGACGTACTAAACTCCTGGTGAGATGAGCGACACCGAGCACAACCCCGAGCCGGAAACCGACACCACCACCTTTGCCGATCTCGGCATCGATGAACGGGTGCTGCGGGCACTCTCGGACGTCGGCTACGAGTCGCCGTCCCCGATCCAGGCCGCGACCATCCCGCCGCTGATGTCCGGAAGCGACGTCGTCGGGCTCGCGCAGACCGGCACCGGCAAGACCGCGGCGTTCGCCGTTCCGATCCTCTCCCGCATCGACACCGAGCAGAAGCGGCCGCAGGCGCTGGTGCTGGCGCCGACCCGCGAGCTCGCCCTGCAGGTTGCCGAGGCGTTCGGCAAGTACTCGGCGCACATCCCGGGGCTGCAGGTGCTGCCCATCTACGGTGGCCAGGCCTACGGCGTGCAGCTGTCCGGGCTGCGCCGCGGCGCCCAGATCATCGTCGGCACGCCGGGCCGGGTGATCGATCACCTGGAGAAGGGCACCCTCGACCTCTCGCACCTGGACTACCTGGTGCTCGACGAGGCCGACGAGATGCTCAAGATGGGCTTCCAGGACGACGTCGAGCGGATCCTCGCCGACACCCCGGAGTACAAGCAGGTGGCGCTGTTCTCGGCGACCATGCCTCCTGCGATCCGCAAGATCTCCAAGCAGTACCTGCACGACCCGGTCGAGATCACGGTCAAGACCAAGACGTCGACCGCGCCGAACATCACGCAGCGGTACGTGCAGGTCGCGCACCAGCGGAAGCTGGACGCGCTGACCCGGGTCCTCGAGGTCGAGACCTTCGAGGCGATGATCATCTTCGTCCGCACCAAGCAGGCCACCGAGGACCTCGCCGAAAGGCTGCGGGCGCGGGGGTTCTCGGCCGCCGCGATCAACGGCGACATCGTGCAGGCGCAGCGTGAGCGCACCATCGGCCAGCTCAAGAGCGGCGCGCTCGACATCCTCGTCGCCACTGACGTCGCGGCCCGTGGCCTCGACGTCGAGCGCATTTCGCACGTCGTCAACTACGACATCCCGCACGACACCGAGTCCTATGTCCACCGCATCGGCCGTACCGGCCGCGCCGGGCGCTCCGGCGAGGCGCTGCTGTTCGTGGCGCCGCGGGAACGGCACCTGCTCAAGGCCATCGAGAAGGCCACCCGTCAGCCGTTGACGGAGATGCAGCTGCCGACCGTCGAGGACGTCAACGCGCAGCGCGTCGCCAAGTTCGGCGACTCGATCACCGAGAGCCTGAGCTCCGACAACCTGGCGCTGTTCCGGACCCTGATCGAGGATTACGAGCGCGAGCACGACGTGCCGCTCGCCGACATCGCGGCGGCCCTTGCCGTGCTCTCGCGCGACGGCGAGACCTTCTTGATGCCGCCCGAGCCGCCTGCGCCGCCGCGCCGCGAGCGTGAGCCGCGCGCGGAGCGCCCGCCCCGCAAGTTCGACGACACACCCAAGTTCGGTCGGGAGGGGCAGGAGCTCGCCACCTACCGGATCGCGGTCGGCAAGCGGCACCGCGTGGCGCCCGGCGCGATCGTCGGCGCGATCGCCAACGAGGGCGGCCTCCGGCGAAGCGACTTCGGCCACATCAGCATTCGGCCCGATCACAGCCTGGTGGAGCTGCCTGCGGACCTCGCGAGCGAGACCCTCGAGGCGCTGCGGCGGACCCGGATCTCCGGGGTGCTCATCCAGCTGACCCCGGACCAGGGCCCGCCAGGGCAACGCCTCCCGCGCGACGGCGGCAAGGGCAAGTTCGACCGCAAGCCCAAGCGGGACCGCTACTAGCGCAGCGACCCGACGGCCAGGCCCCAGACCTGCGCACGCGTGAGCGTCCGGCCTCGTGTGGCGCCGGCCTCGAGACGTTCTTCGGGTATCCCCGCTCGAAGTTCGTCGTCGTAACGGGCCAGGTCGATGGGGTCCATGGCCTGAGGTTTGTATCCGATGAGCGCACCCTGCTGGTCGACCAGACCGGTGAGTTGGGCGGCGGCATCGTGGTCCCCGCGACGAAACAGCGCGTACGCCAGGGTGGCCAGGGCCACCAGCCGAGATGTGACGTCTGCATTCGACTCGCAGATGTGCAGCATCCGCGCGAGCTTGTGTTCCGCAGGCCCGCCCCACCGCTCCTGGGCGAGGTCGGTTTTCGCGTCGATCCATAGGGCTGATGCCTCGCACCACCCATAGCGGCATTCCGCCGCGACCTGAGCGGCCTGCCCCAGATTTCGGCCCGCGGCCTCGAAGTCGCCCGCACGGAAGTCTGCCGTTCCGAGGCACATCAGCGCTTCGGCGGCCGTGCTGCGACTTTCGGTCCGGACGGCGAAATCCAATGCCGACTCGGCGTGCGCCCGCGCCTGATCGGTCAGTCCGGAGCCGGCCTCGAAGAAGGCCAGCATCACCGCCGCGTCGGCGTGGGCCGCGGGATCCTGGGCGGTGTCGGCGAGGTCGGTGAGCCGCCCGAACGCTTCCATGAGCCCGGCAAGGTCCCCGGCAAGGTAGCGGATCACCATCAGACCGGCGGTCGCCCGTCCCTGGACGGGGACCGAGACGGTAGGACGGTCCACACAGTCGTAGTGCAGCAGAGCTGGTTTCAGGTGGGTCAGCGCCTCCGCCACGTGCCCGGCGCGGAACCAGTACCAGTAGACGCCGCCGGCAATGCGCAGGTAGGTCTCGTCGTCGTGAACATTTGCGTCGAGCGCGGCGCGCACGTTGGCGTTCTCCAGTTCCAACCGCCGCATCCAGTCGACGCTCCGCGCTTCGCGCAGGCCGTGGTACGCGGCATCGGCCAGTTCACACACCCAGCGGGTGTGCCGTGCCCGCACCTGCGCCGTGTACTCCGGCTCACGGATCCGGGCGGCGTAGCCACGGAGCGTCTCGAGCATCCGGTACCGACGCGGGTCGCCCCCGACCACCATGACCAGCGACTTGTCGACAAGGGAACCGAGGTCGACGAGCAGGTCAGGGGTGTCCGCGATCGCCCCCGCTGCGTCCAGGTCGAACCCGCCGTCGAAGATCGCCAGCGACTGGAACAGCAGCGCCTCGGAGGGGGAAAGCGTCTGGTACGACCAGTCGACGGCGGCGAGCATCGTGCGATGCCGGGCGTTGGTGCGGGGGCCACCGCGCAGCACCGCGAACCGGTCATCGATGTTCGCGATCAGCTGTTGTACGGACAGGGTGCGGCACTGCGCGGCGGCGAGCTCGATCGCCAACGGCATCCCGTCGAGTTCGGTGCACAGAATGGCCAACAGCTCGAGCTCGGTGTCGTCCGGCTCGAATCCGCCGAGCTGGGCAGCCGCGCGTTGGACGAAGAGTGTCACGGCTTCGCCTGCCCTGCCGTCGGACAGTGGAGGGATCTCGTGGACCAGTTCGCCTGGGGCGCCGAGCGCCTCGCGGCTGGTGGTGAGGATCCGCAGCATCGGGCAGCGCGAGAGCAGCGTGCTGACGACTTCGGCCACTGGGTCCAGGACTTGCTCGCAGTTGTCGAGGATGAGCAGCAGCTCGCGCTCGCGGAGCACCGCGCCGAGTGCGGTGGCGCCGCCGGGGCTGGTCAGTCCCAGCGCCGTCGCCACGGCACCGGTGACCTGTGAGATATCTTGTGCACCAGCCAGTTCCACCAGCCACGGCCCGTCGGCATCCTCGCGGATCCGCGCCGATTCCAACGCCAGCCGGGTCTTGCCCATGCCCCCGGTCCCGGTCAAGGTGACCAGCCGGTGCGCACGCAGCAGGGCGTCGATCTCGGCGAGCTGCCCGGACCTGCCCACCAATGGGGAGAGCGGCAGAGGGATGTTGTGCGTCAAGGGATCTGGCGCCGAGCTGTCCCTTTCCGGAGCGTCCGGTGCCTCGGACATCGGGCTGTGGGCGCCCAGCGCTGCGTCGTCGTGGGCGAGGATTGCGGACTGGACTGCGAGCAGGCTCGGTCGGGGGTCCGCCCCGAGTTCCTCGGCCAGCACTTCGCGGGCCCGGCGGAGCGCCTCGAGCGCGTCGCCCTGCCGGCCCGAGCGGTACAGCGCGACCGCGAGGAGCTCCCAGGAGCGTTCCCGTAGTGGGTGTTTCACCGTGAAGGCCGTCAACTGCGCGGCGGCCGGAGCATGCTCGCCGAGCACGAGCGCCGCCGCCATTCGATCCTCGAACGCGGCCGCCCTCAGATCCTCGAGCCGGCCCGCCTCGGCGGCGGCGAAGTCCAGATCCGCGACGTCGGCGTGGGCCGACCCGCGCCACAGTGCGAAGGCGGCATCGAGGGTCTCGGCTGCGGCCCCGGCGTCGCCCGCGGCCAGCAGTGCCTTGCCCCTCCTGCTCAGCATGACGAACTGTTCGCAGTCCACCTCGCCGACCTCGAGCGCATAGCCCCGCCCCCGGCGCACCAGCACCCGTGGCGGTGCCCCGCTGCGGTCGGGCTCGAGTATTCGTCGAAGCCGGGCCACGTAACCCTGCAGCGTCGTCCTCGCGCTCGGTGGCGGGGTCGGCCCCCACAGGTCGTCGATGAGCGTGTCGTCGGAGACGGTCTCGCCCGCCGCGATGATCAACCGGGACAGCAGCGCCCGCGGCACCGGCCCGCCGACTGACGACTCCGAGCCGTCGATTCGCACCTGCACGGGACCGAGAACGTGTACGGACACCCGGGGCAGGGGCGAAGCGGGCGCATCAGGCATGACGGTGAGCATAGGGCCGCGTCCTACCAGTGGCTTACCAGCGTGACGGTTCGCGCTGCCAGCCGATTGCAACCGTGTCCCGGCACCGTGGTTCCGGTCGGACACACCGACGCTCGTTACGACAGGAGAACGACATGCGCGACACCACCATCAACGAGATCCCCGCGGCAGGCGCCGAGCTCAACGAGGCGCAGCTCGCGGCGGTCTCCGGCGGTCGTGCCAGCACCTCCAGCGCGGTCTACGACGTGGCCGGGGGCTACTGCACCACCGACGCCGACTTCTGATCGGTCTCCCGGAGGGGAGTCAGGGGGCGCGGTGCGAACCGCGTCCCCTGCGTCGTCGGACTGCGGCGACGTATCGGACTGCACCGAGGAGAACCGCCATGGCAGAGTCTGCCGCCCACATCCTGGTCCTGACCCAACCCGGCGACCCCCACGCCGAAGCCGTGGTGGACCTGCTCGACTCCCGTGGCGCAACCGTCACCGTGTTCGATCCCGCCGAGTTCCCGTCCACCACGACGCTGTCGCTGCGGTACACGGCGGCAGGCCGGCTGCGCCGCGGCCTCTGCCGCGACGGTGAGCTGGTGGACCTGGATTCCGTCGACGCCGTCTGGTTTCGTCGCCCGCAGGATCCCCGCGCGCACGCCGGCATCACCGATCCCGCCGTTCGCGAGTACGTCGAGCAGGAATGCGACGCGTTCGCCGCCGGCGTCTGGGACGACCTGGACGCGCTCGCCGTGCCAGGGACGCGGTCCGCCATCCGGCTCGCGGCGCGAAAGCCCAGCCAGCTGGCACTGGCCGGCCGGCTCGGATTCGAGCTCCCGCCGACGATCATCACCACCGAACCGGACGAGTTTCTCGACTTCTGGGACGAGAACGAGGGCCGGGTCATCACGAAACCCCTGCAGAGGCCGTGGCTGCGGCGCGGCGACGAAAGCTACGCCCGGATGGCCGAACTCGCGACCACCGTCGACGTGGCTGCTGCCGAATCGATGCGGCTGTGTCCGCTGATCGTGCAGGGCTATGTGCCGAAGCGGGTGGAACTGCGGGTGACGGTGGTCGGCACCGTGGTGTTCGCCGCCGAAATCCACAGCCAGCAAAGCAACCACACTCGCCTCGACTGGCGGTGCTACGACCCCTCCGCGACCCGATACGCCGTGCACACACTTCCGGCCGACGTCGCCCGCCGGTGCGTGCTGCTCGTGGCAGAACTCGGACTGCGGTACGGCGCCATCGATCTGATCGTGACCCCTGACGGCCGGTACGTGTTCCTGGAGATCAACCCGTCCGGCCAGTGGCTCTGGATCGAGCACGCGACCGGGCTGCCCATCTCGTCCGCCCTGGCGTCCCTGCTGCTGTCCGCGGCGGACCGTCACCTGCCCCAACGAACCTTCGGAGCCCCCACATGACCGCACCGACTCCGGCTCTGCTCGCCGACGCGCTGAGCCTGCTGGTGCAGCTCAGCACGACCGATTCGCGGCCGGACGGACACGACGCTCTCGGCCCGCTGCGCGCCCGGCATCCACTTACGCGAATGCGCCTGCTCCGGCACCGCGAATCAGTGGACGACTCGGTCCACTACGGATTGTTGCTCACCGAGACGGGGGTGGGCACGGCCACGCTGTCGTGGGCCCCCGAGCGCGGTATTCCGTGGTCGCTGCGCGGAACCCAGCGCACCGCCGAGTCGATGCTGCTGCGGGTGAACGGGGAAGCGCTCGCGATCGAGGAGGCCATGGCCTACTTCGACGTGATGTGGGAGAAGACCGAGCTGCTCGACCGGCTGATCTCGGTGTGCCTGATCAAGCAGGAACTCGCCGAGAACCCGGTGCGGTTCGACCCGGCCGCGCTGCAGGAGGCGATGGACGCGTTCCGGCGTGCCCGCGGGCTGCTCACGGTGGATGCGACCGAGGGCTGGATGCGCGCGCGGTTGCTCAATCATGCGGCGCTCGAGGAACTGGTGGAACGGGAGGCCGCCATCGCCGAGCTGAAGCGGCGGGTCGCCGAGGACCGCGGATCACAATGGCTGTCCTTGCACGCCCGTGGCCTCGAGCGTGCCCGGATCGCCACCGTGCGGTTCGCGGACCGTGAGGACGCCGATCACTTCCTGGACCTGGTGCGCGCCCGGATGGCGGGGTGCCCCGCGGACACGGTGTGTGCGTTCGCGGGCGCGGCCGCCGGGGCGTTCGCGGTGTCGGCCGCGCTGACGGGCGCCGAGTTGACCGAGGTGGCCAGGTGTGAGCTACCCGAATCCCTTGCGGAGTCCGTCTTTCGGGCCGAACCCTCGGCGGTGCTGGGGCCGATGCGTGACGAGGCTGGTTGGCTGGTTGTGCAGGTGCTGACGCGGTTCCCCGCGGTGCACGATATGCACACCGACCGGATGGTGGCGGACGCGGTGTTCGCGCAGTGGTTGGACGAAAGGCGTGAGGCCGCCCGGATCGAATGGTTCTGGGGGGAAGCCGACAAGACCCCGACCGGGATGCAGGAGCGAAGGCCGTGAGCTCCCGGATCGTTCCCGTTATCCAGAACGGCATGTCGGACTGCGGCGCGGCGTGCCTGACGATGATCATGCGACACTTCGGGTCTCACCACACCGTGTCCGAGGTGGCCGACGAGCTGGGCGTCGGGCGGGACGGGGTGACCGCGCTGGCCTTGGTACAGGCAGCGCGCGGATACGGACTCCAGGTGCGCGCCCTCGGGTTCCATGCCTCAACCGTGCTGCGCGGCGAGGCGAGCCTGCCCGCCGTGGCGCATTGGCACGGAGACCATTTCGTAGTGGTCGAGCGTGTCGGGCCGACCTGGGTGCACGTCGTCGACCCTGCCCGTGGCCGCCGGCGGCTCAGTCACACCGAGTTCGACGAGGGGTACTCGGGAGTGTTGCTGGAGTTCGATCGCGGTGCGCTCGCACCCCGCCATCGGTCCGAACGTTCGCGGGCGCTGTGGCGCCGGGAGTTGTTGGCCCTGGCGCTGCGCGGACGCCGCGGCCTGATCGGCCAGATCCTTCTCGCCTCGCTGATGCTGCAGGCGGTTGGTATGGCGCTGCCGATGTCGTCGGCATTCCTGGTGGACCGGGTCATCCCCGATGTCGACTACAGCCTGCTACTCGGTGTGGTGACGATCGTCGGCGTGGCCGCGCTCGGGTACTTCGGTGTCGGGCTGGTGCGCAGCGCGTTATTGGTCCGGATCCGTAGCCAGGTCGACTCGAAGGTCACCATGACGATGGTAGAGCGGCTGCTGCAGCTGCCGTTCAGCTACTTCATGGGCCGCGGGACCGGCGATGTGGTGCAACGTATCTCATCGGTGCGGGCCGTCCGGGAGCTGGTGACCGGCCCGGTGGTCGCGGCAGCCCTCGACGGACCGCTGGCGCTTGGCTATTTTGTCGCGGTGTTCTGGTGGTCGCCGGTTGTCGGGCTGTGGCTGGCCGGATTCGCTGCGGTGCAGGTGGCCCTGATCGGGGTCAGCAGCCGCCGAATGGTCGACCTCGGGCAGCGAGAGCTCGTCGGTCAGGCCGCTGCGGAGGGGCAGCTGATCGAGGCAATCGGGGGGATCGAGACGGTGAAGGCCTCGGGTGCAGAGTCCGCGGTGATCGGGCACTGGTCACGGCTGTTCGCGACGTCGATGGAGGATGCCGCGCGCAGCGGCCGGCTGCAGGGGGCGGTGGACGCGGCGTTCGCGGCGCTGAGGGTGGCTGCACCCGCCGTTCTCATCACTGTCGGTGCGACGCAGGTGATGTCGGGGCAGCAGTCGCTTGGGCAGATAGTCGCGCTGAACGGGATTGCGCTGGCCGCACTGGCTCCGATCGGCTCATTGGTCGGTACTCTGCAGCGCGTCCAGTTGGCGGGCGCGCACTTGCGTCGGCTGGGTGACATCCTCGAGGCGTCGACTGAACAGCAGGGTGTAGAGGTCTCGGATGCGCCGGAGCTGCGCGGGTCGATCTCGTTGCGGGGAGTTGGTTTTCGCTATGACCCGCGTTCCAATTGGGTGCTGCGCGAGCTCGACCTCGAGGTTCCGTCTGGGGCGACGGTGGCCCTGGTCGGGCGCTCAGGTTCCGGCAAGAGCACCCTCGCGCGACTGTTGCTTGGGCTCTTCCCACCGACCGAGGGATCGGTGCGTTACGACGGCGCCGACTCTGCGCGGATGGATCTGAGTTCGCTTCGCGCGCAGTTCGGCGTCGTCACGCAGGACAGTGTCCTGTTCACCGGCAGCATCGCGGAGAACATTGCGCTGTGCCGTCCCGGCGCCGGCCTCGACGAGGTCGCCGAGGCCGCTCGGGTGGCGTGCATTCACGACGAGATCGCCGCGATGCCGATGGGCTACGACACCCTGCTGCGTGAGGGGGTCGGACTCTCCGGTGGTCAGCGCCAGCGATTGGCGTTGGCCCGCGCGGTGTTGGCGGACCCGCGCATCCTGCTGCTGGACGAGGCGACCAGTGCACTGGACACGAGTACGGAGGCTGCAGTCGCGCGGAACCTGTCCACGTTGCGTCAGACCCGTATCGTCATCGCGCACCGCCTGAGCACTGTGCGGGAGGCCGACGTGATCCTGGTGCTCGAAGGCGGCCGGATCGTGGAGCGCGGTAGACACGAGGAGCTCGTCAGCGCGGGTGGCGAATACGCCCATCTCGTCGCGGGGCAGACGATCGAGGTCGTCCCAGCGACGTGACGCGGGGCTACTTCGCGGGAGCGTCCGAGGGGGCGGCGACGGTGAACATACCGACGGTCGGCAGCACCACGCAGGTCGCGTCCGCGTAGGTGACCGTGCCGAACAATGCGGCTGCGACGTTGCCGGGGCCCGAGTCGACGACCTTCGACAGCGACGGGGTGCCGAACTCGGTGACGCCGTCGATGGGTGCGATGCCGCTGGCGCCGGTGCTGGTGTTGACCCATACGGCGGTCAGGCCGGAGCCCTTCGCCACGCCGGAGACGCGGGGCGAGGCCTGGAACCGGATCTGGCCGGGCTTGAGGTCGCCGCCGCTGCTGGCGGACGCCCCGGTGAGCGTGATCGGGACGCCGGGGCCGCAGCCGAGCGTCGGCGAGGTGAACGCGAACAGGCCGAAGGAGCTCGCGATGTTCGTGGTGACCAGGGGAGAGCCAACCAGGACGTCGACGGCGGCGCTGTTCGCCTCGGAGTTGGCTGCGGCCTTGCGGAGATCCTGGATGCCGTCCGACTGGGGGTCGGCGCCTGCGGTGCCCGCGAACACGAGGGTGGCGGTCGCGCCGATGGCGAATGCGGCGGTGGTGCGACGTGCCAGGTTCTTGCCGTTCACTCAATGCTCCTCGTGTCGTGTGCTGCTCCGAGGAGAAGGTACCGGATAACCGTGCACCCGGCGAGAGATGATTTCAGGGGCTGGCTGCCCGGTGTCGGGGCACCCGGCCCAACCGCCGACCACGACCCGTTCAGCGTGCAGGTGTGAGGGGCTGCTCCCCGAGTGACTCCCGGATCGCACCGATCAGTGCGGACTTCTTGTCGTTGTACCGGATCCGGAACGCGTCCTGGTCGGTGACGCCGTCGATGGTGGAGTCTGTGACGAATCCGAAGAGGGCGACGGTCGCGTCGACCACCGGGCCGGGGGCGCAGATCCGGAGTTCGTTTGCGATCGAGTCCATCTCGACGATGGACCGGGCCAGGGCCTTCAGTTGCGGGTCGTCGGACTCGAGCGACTCCTCGAGGTCCGCCTCGGCGAGCAGGGCATGGTCGACCTCGACGATGCTGTTGTGTGCCCGGTCGGCCGCGGCGAGGAAGCGCACGTAGGTGGAGCGGGCCTGCGGGTCGGACGTGGTGGTGCGGACCGGTTCCGGTGTCGATGCCGATCTGCCGCGCCGGACGGCGAACACGCCGAGCAGGATCCCGAGGATCATCGACAGCGGCACCGCCCACCAGGGTGCGGTATCGGAGCTGAGGGCCTCGACCAGCGAGTTCACTTGCCGATCCTAACAATCGGCGACCCGAATTCCCGGTAGCGACGGGCGACGACACGCATCTGCTTAATGCAACCGGAGGGTTGCACCTCCGGTGGAATAGTGCAACCATTGAGTTGCATCTATCGCGGGTAACCCACAGGAGGAGATCGAGATGACGTCGACAGGTCAGGCAACCGTGGACGAGGGGCGCTACACCGTCAGCCGCACCGTGGTCATCAACGCGACGCGCGATCGGGTGTGGCAGGCGCTGACCGATCCGGAGCACATCGCGAAATGGTTCGGCCAGCGCGCGGTCATCGACTCGCTCACCGTCGGGGCCAGGGGCGTCTTCAGCTGGGACGAGCACGGCGACATGCCGCTCGAGATCATCGAGGTCGACGAGCCCGACCGCTTCGGGTATCGCTGGGGCCACCTCGGCGAACCCGACCTGGCCCGCGGCACGGACGTGCGATTCACGCTCCGCGAGCTCGGCGGATCGACCGAGCTCACCGTCGTCGAGACCGGATTCGACCGGGTCAGCGACGTGGAGTCCGAGCGCCGCGACGCGCTCGAGGGCAACCGGCAGGGCTGGAACGCCGAACTGGACGAGCTCGTGGCCTACCTCGAGGCGAAGGCGGCATGACCGGAGGCGTCCCGGCGCCGACCCGCGTGTTCGCCGCGCTCGCCGACGACACCCGCTGGGACATCCTCGTGCTGCTCGGCGAGGCGGACCTGTCGGCGTCCGCGCTCGCCGATCGCCTGCCCGTCAGCAGGCAGGCGATCGCCAAGCACCTGGCGGCCCTGGAGGCCGCGGGTCTCGTCGAACGTGTCCCGGCGGGCCGGGAGGTGCGATACCGCGCGATCGGCGCCACCCTCAGCGCGGTCGGGCGCAGGCTCGAGGCGATCGGCGCGCACTGGGATGCGCGGCTCGACGAGATCAAGCGGATCGCCGAGGCGCTGTAGGCGATACCGGCTCAGGCGTTGCCGACGGCCTCGCGCAGGTAGGCGGGGTCGTCGGCAACGCCGTCCGCCGGGGTCTCCAGGATGACCGGGGCCTGCGCGGCGAGCACGACGGCCGCCAGCACCTCCGGGTCGATGGTGCCGTCGGTCAGGTTCGCGTGCCGGTCCCGCGCGGAGTTGAACTCGTCGCGGGAATTGTTCAGGTGCACCAGGTCGATGCGCCCGGTGATCGCCTTGATCCGCTCCACCACGCCGACCAGTTCCTCGCCACCGGCCCAGGCGTGGCAGGTGTCGAGGCAGAAGCCGGCGCCGAACTCGCCGACCTGGTCCCACAACCGCGCGATGTCGTCGAACCGCCGGGCCATCGACGATTCCCCGCCCGCGGTGTTCTCGATCAGGATCGGCACCTCGAAGCCGCCCTTGTCGGCCTGCCGCTCGAACAGCTTGCGCCAGTTGTCGAACCCCGCGGCGGGGTCCTCGCCGTCGCGGACGTGCCCGCCGTGCACCACCAGGCCGATCGCGCCGAGGTCAGCCGCGGCCTTCGCCTGCTCGGCCACCGACTTGCGGGAGGGGATCCGGATCCGGTTGTTCAGGCTCGCCACGTTGATGACGTACGACGAGTGGACCACGACGTCGATCGCGCTGTCGCGGATCTGCTCGGCCCTCGGGTGAGGGGTCAGCTTGTTCCACTTCTGCGGATCGGTGAGGAACAGCTGCACCACCTCCGCGCCGAGCCGCTCACCTGCCCCGATGGGATCGTCGTCCTCGCGTACGTGTGCTCCGATGCGCATGGTTACCAGGGTAGGGCCTGGGTCGGACAGACGACTTCGAGAACCTGCCTCGTGCTTCGTCGAGGTAGCGAAGATCAGTACGGGCAGGATGGCCCGGGACATACCTGTTTTCGGATCAGATGGACGGATCTCCCGCGAAAGCCCTGTAGAAACTGGATGACCTCACGGTCGTCAATCACGGCATCACCCACCTCACGTAGGAGATTTGCATGTTCGCCAAGGCCGGAAGGCTCGCCTTCTCCGCTGCAGCCGCTGCTTCAGTCGCTGTGCTGATTCCCGGGATCGCCCACGCCGAATGGGGGAAGACTCCAGGAAACTATGCAGCCTGGTCCGCGCCGGCGAACCCGACATCGTTCACGATCCCGATGACGCTGCAAGTCGATCCGGGTGACTACAACGCCTACTGGTCTACTCAGTTCAAGTTCGCCGGAGTGGACGCGTCCGGCTACTTCGGCTTCCAGACCCATCGCGACGGCGGCGGAATGTTCCTGGCCTCGGTGTGGAATGGGGTTTCCGGTACCGCCGGATCGACGGGAACATACTGCAAACCCTTCGCCGAGGACGGTACCGGCAAGACCTGTCGGTGGGATGCGCGCCCGCAGCTCGGGCATGTGTACGAGCTGACGGTTGCCCGTGACCCGAGCGGCACGGGCTGGACATTCACTGTCAACGACCGCACGACCGGCGCATCGACGGTTCTGGGAACGATCACACTCGCGGGAACCGCCACACTGGAGAAGAACTCCTTCATCTCCTGGACGGAGTACTACGACTGGAACAACCCGAATACCGTGTGCGCGGATGCCAAATACTCCAAGATGCTGTTCGGAATCCCCAGCACCGATGAGGGGCAGGGAAACTACACGAACAGCTGGAAGTCCAAGACCTGTCAGGAGCTGTCGGAAGTCACGGTGGGTCCGGCCGGCGCCACCGAAGAGAACGGGCCTCGGCCCCTGGTGCCCCCGGTGCCCCCGGCAGTCACGACAGGGAGCCTCGGCAGCTGACTTCACGCATCCCGCCGCATCCCGCCGCACCCCGAGCAAAAGATCAGGGTGGTCCCTGATGGCGCTCGCATATCGGCTCCGACAAGACTGATGCGGTCGCAGTGTCAGCCCAGCCCCAGGACGAAAGGCAGTCATGAGCTCGCATGCCCTCGGCGCCGTCGCGGTGTCAACCGAAACGCCGGCCCCCACCCCCGTCGCCGCTCGCGCGCAGAACCTGAACAAGACGTACGGCTCCGGGGACACCCAGGTCCGCGCGCTGGACGGGGTGTCGGCCGACTTCGCGCGCGGGGAGTTCACCGCGATCATGGGGCCCTCGGGGTCCGGTAAGTCGACGCTGATGCACTGCCTGGCCGGGCTGGACTCCGCCACCTCGGGATCGGTCATGATCGGGGAGACCGAGCTGACGACCCTGTCTGACAAGCAGATGACGCAGCTGCGGCGCGACCGGATCGGGTTCGTCTTCCAGGCGTTCAACCTGGTTCCGACGCTCACGGCGCTGGAGAACATCACCCTCCCGCTCGACATCGCGGGCCGCAAGGCCGACCCGTCCTGGCTCGACAACGTGCTCACCCGGCTCGGGCTCAAGGACCGGCTCGACCATCGGCCGAGCGAGCTGTCCGGCGGGCAGCAGCAGCGCGTCGCCTGCGCGCGGGCGCTGGCCGGTCAGCCGGAGATCATCTTCGGCGACGAGCCCACCGGAAACCTGGACTCGCGCTCCTCCGGCGAGGTGCTCGCCATCCTGCGGGCCGCGGTCGACGAGTTCGGCCAGACCGTCGTCATCGTCACCCACGATCCGCGGGCCGCGAGCTACGCGGACCGGGTGGTGTTCCTCGCCGACGGCCACATCGTCGACGAGTTGCGTGACCCGACCGCCGAGACCGTCCTGGACCGGATGAAGCGGCTCGACACCGTCGACACCGTCTCCGTCGACGGACAGGGCTGAGACATGTCCTCACCCATGCGCAAGGTTTCGCTGCGAAACCTCGCGGCGCACAAGGTCCGGCTCGCGCTGACCGTGCTCTCCGTCGTCCTCGGCACCGCCTTCGTGGCCGGGTCGTTCGTGTTCACCGACACGCTGCAGAAGACCTTCGACGGGCTGTTCGCGGACGCGGCGAAGGGCGTCGACGTCCGGGCCAGCGGGCTGGAGAAGGGGTCGAGCGGGGTGCCGCTGAGCGAGCTCCCGAAGCTCGAGGCGGTCGACGGGGTGCGCGCGGTCGTGCCTGCCGTCGACGGCCCGATCGTGCTGCTCGGCGCCGACAAGAAGCCGCTGCAGTCCGGTGGCGCCCCCAGCATCGGGCTGTCGTACACCCCGCCGGAGCAGGCGCTCGGCGATCCCGACGTGATGGTCGCGGGGGCGCCGCCCGCCGCTCCTGGCCAGATCGCGCTCAACGAGGGCGCGGCACGCAAGGCCGGTCTCGCGGTGGGGGACCGCACCCAGGTGCTGGTGCCCACGAGCGGCGTCATCGACGTCACCGTCAGTGGGATCTACCAAACACCGTCCGACTCCGGCGGATTCGTCGGCGCGCAGTTCGACGGCGCGCAGGCGCGCGAGCTCTTCACCGATGGCAGCCACGTGGACTACGTCGACGTCGCGGGCACCGGGGTCTCGCAGTCCGAGCTGCGCGACCGGGTCGCGGCCGCCCTCCCAGACCTCAAGGTGGACACCGGCGATCAGGTCCGCGAGGACGTGAAGGCGGAGGTGAACTCGGCGCTCAGCTTCATGAACTACTTCATGCTCGCGTTCGGCGCGATCGCGCTGTTGGTCGGGACGTTCATCATCTACAACACCTTCTCGATGATCGTGGCCCAGCGGCTGCGCGAGCTCGCGCTGCTGCGGGCGATCGGCGCCAGCCGCAAGCAGGTGGGGCGTTCGGTGGTGCTCGAGGCGCTCATCGTCGGCCTGCTCGGCAGCGCGCTCGGCATCGCCGCGGGCGTCGGCCTCGCCTACGGGCTGCGCGCGATGCTCAACGGCTTCGATGTCGGGTTGCCGTCCGGGCCGTTGCAGCTGGAGCCGCGCACCGTCATCGTCGCGCTCCTCGTCGGCGTGCTCGTCACGGTGGTCAGTGCCTACGCGCCCGCGCGCCGGGCGGCCAAGGTGCCGCCGGTGGCGGCGATGCGGGAGGAGTTCTCCTCCACCGGTGACTCGCTGCGGGTGCGGACGCTGGTCGGCGCGATCGCCGCCGTGGTCGGCGGCGCACTGCTGCTGGTCGGCTCGCGCGGCACCGGCGGCGGGGCGGCCACGACGGTCGGCCTCGGTGCGGCCGCTTTGATCGTCGCGGTCCTGCTCGCGGCGCCCGCGCTCTCGCGCCCGGTGGTGGGTGCGCTCGGCGCGGTGTTCGCCAAGCCGTTCGGTCCGGTGGGCCGGCTGGCCCGCACCAATGCCGTGCGCAACCCCCGGCGCACCGCGGCGACCGCGTTCGCGTTGACCCTCGGGCTGATGCTGGTGTCGGTGATCGGGGTGTTCGGGGCTTCCGCGAAGGAGAGCGTGAACTCCCTGGTGGACAACGGTGTTCGCGCCGACTACATCCTCGCGGGCCCGGATTCGATGGGTGTTCCCCTCGGCGCGGCGGCCGCGGTCGAGGAGGTGCCAGGTGTGGCGGATGCGGTCGAACTGCACGGCGTTGCGGTCAAGATCGACGACGAGGAACAGTTCGGCACGGCCCTCAGCGGACAGCTCGACGGTGTCCTCGACTACACCCTCGAGGAGGGGTCGGCCGAGCTGGTAGGCACCAACATGCTGGTCTCCCGGACGACCGCCACAGAAAAGGGATGGCGGATCGGTACGCCGGTCGTCCTGACCGACCGCGACGGCGAGCAGGTGACCACCAATGTCACCGGCATCTACGCCGACTCCCAGCTCCTCGGCAAATGGATGGTGCCCGAATCGGTGTACGAGCAGGTGACCCCGGCGGCGGTCAGGGCGGTCTGGGCGGTGCTGATCGAGGCCCAGCCCGGCGCCGACCTGGCGGCGATGCGCGGCGATCTGGCGGCGGCGACAGACAAGTTCCTGGTCGTGCAGGTCAAGGACCGGGAGGAGTTCAAGGGCAGTCAGGGCAAGCAGATCGACACCCTGCTGGCGGTGCTCTACGGGCTGCTCGCGTTGGCCATCGTCATCGCGATCCTCGGCATCATCAACACCCTCGCTTTGTCGGTGGTGGAGCGGCGCCGCGAGATCGGAATGCTCAGGGCCGTCGGCATGCAACGGCCGCAGGTCCGCCGCACCATCTACCTCGAGTCGGTGCTCATCGCGGTCTTCGGTGCGGCGGTCGGTGTGCTGCTCGGAGTCGCGTTCGGCTGGGGCTTCGTCAGCACGCTGGCGGATGAGGGCCTCGACGTGATCGCGGTGCCGTGGGGGCAGGTGGTCGCCATGCTGCTCGGCTCCGCGGTGGTAGGCGTGCTGGCCGCACTGTGGCCCGCCGCGCGGGCCGCGCGCACCAAGCCGCTGGAGGCGATCGCCGGGGTGTGATCGCCTGTGCCGCCGGGCTGGTCGTCGACATCAGTGCTCGATGTCGACGACCAGCCGGGTCGGGTCGCTCAGGGTTGAGACCGTGAACGGATGCCCGCCGGACTCGAGACCGATGAACGACTGGGTGGTCCCCTCGAACACCCCGGAGATCCGGGTCTCGGTGACCAATTCGGAACCCTCGCCCGGCAACGGGTTCGGTCCGTCGTACTCGGCGACGCCCGTGTCGAACGGGTAGCCGCTGCCGGTGATGAGGACCTCGAGGATCGCGTTGCCTGCCATCGGGATCACCTCCCCGCTGCCCTCCTGCACGGCGAGGTCGGCGTAGCGGACCGACCAGCCGGGAACGCCGGTACCGCCCAGTTCGTAGACCACGCGGTCGTAGCCGTCCTGGCCGCCGACGCGCAGACCGGTGACCGTCAGGTGCGCGTCGGCGGACGCGTCGGCCCGCTGGGAGTCGGTGCTCCAGGCAGTGTTCGGGGTGGTCGACCTGAGCGTGGCGCCCGACTCGGAGGTGGGGGAGTCCACCGGCGCCGCGGTGACCGACCCCGAGGTGGTCGCGAGGCCGTCGCCGCCGTCGCCGCAGCCGGTCAGCGCGAGCACCCCGCCCACCGTCAGCACGCCACAGAGCGCGGCGAGACGGGTGTGGGGCGTGTTCGGGCGGTTCATGATTCCGGCATCTCGGAGGAGTGGTGGTTCACGATCAGCCATTCGCCGTCCCTCTTCTCGTATACGAACGTGTAGCGGGCATCGACGATCTCCGTGCCCTCGGGCTTGTTCATGGTGAATCGGTAGACACCGGTGTCGATCGCGTTGTCCGCGTCGAGCACGTTGACGACCGACTGCTCGATCACCGCGCTCGGCTTGCTGGGCAGGAAGCCGGTGAAGTAGTCGACGATGCCCGCGCGGTCGGTGCGCACCGTATTGGACACCGTCGGGAGGAGCACTGCGTCCGGGGCGTACAGGTCCGCGACGGCCTCGGGGTCGCCGGTCGCCAGGGTCTCGTTCCAGGTGTCGAACAACGCGGCGACCTGTTCCTGCGACGGCGGATCATCCTGCGCGACTCCGGAGATCGGGTCCGCGCATGCCGCGAGGGCCGCGATGGCGCCCGCGGTCAGTGCGATGGATCGAACGGTGGACTTGTGCATCGCGGCACCTGATTTCCCTCGGTTGTCATTCGATGGATTGACGGGGCTACCTCACCACCAGATCGTGGTCGGTGGCGCTGAGGGTGATGGCGGCGATCTGCTTGCCCCGCATCCAGTCCCTGACGAAGCTGTCGAGCGCGGGATCGTCGCCGCGCGTGTCGAAGGCCTCGCGGGGGACCTCGACGGCGCCGACGAGATGGCGCGGCTCCCCGTCGAGCCCGGGGGCGCGGGGGCCGAGGCGCAGTCCGTCCGCGGTGTGCAGGATCACCGGGATCTCGGCGCCGTCCGGCGCGGTCACCGTCGCCGCCCTGCTGGTGGCCGCCGGGTCGAAGTGCGACACCGAGATGCGGTAACCCGATGGCGCGGCGTGCGATCCGACCGCGTCGAGCAGCCGTGGGTCGACCACCGAGTACGGGAGGCCGATGTCGATCAGGGTCTGCCCGTCGATGCTGCCGTCGCGCGCGGGCAGGTTCCCGGACAGGTGCCAGGGTGCGGGCGGGGCCAGGGTGTCCTTCGACCGGTCCGCCGACGGGTTGTCCACAGGGACGCCAAGGCGCGCCGCGTCAGTGCGGGTGAATTCCCATTCGGGCGCGGTCGGGGCCTTGTGCCAGAACCCGGTGGCGCCGTCGCGGCGGCCCTCGACCCGCAGTTCGCGCTGGCCCGGACCCGGTCCGGTCGAGTTGACGCTGATCGCCGAGGTGATCTCGCCGGGGACCTTGGGCTGATGGACCCAGTCGGGCGCGGGCAGTTGGATGGCGGCGGTGCTGCGATCGAGAAGCTCGGCGAAGATGTTGGGGGCGGTTGGCTTACCGACCTGGCTGTCCCAGCTGTACCGGAAGAAGACCGAGTCCGAGCCCGACGAGTCGAAATCGAAACTGCGGGTGTACATGTCGCCGTACCGGTTCATCACGAAGGTCGTCGACCCGGCCGCGGACAGCGAGATCGACTGGAACCGGCCTCCGACCGGCCCGCCGATCTCGTAGCTGTCGTCGTTCGGCAGCCACGGGTCCGCGAAGGTGATGCGGCTGCCGTCGCCGGTCAGTGCGGGCAGCATCGTCATCTTCCCCAGCCCCACGTAGTGGATTCGCCCCGCGATGTCCGTGAAGGTCTGGTTGTCCCACGGGGAGGAGACGCTCAGCGCCCAGCCGTTCCCGTTCTCGCCCGGAAGTTGTTGTCCCGGAGCGAACCACAGCGGCGAGCCCCACGCGGACGTCCAGTTCCAGAGGATCGGGTCCTGCGAGGCGTTGTCCATCGTGTAGATCCAGCCGTTGTCGTCGACGGCGGCCAACTCGTCGTCGTCCACGGAGATCCCGATCAGGCGGCCCCGCAGGCACTCGGGCATCGGGACGTAGCGCCACGGTTCGGTGTTGGCGCCGCCTGCCGTTCGGGGACGGGTGAGCAGGTCGTGCCCGACCAGTGCGAAATCGGAGAACCGGTTGAACTGCGTGGTCGGCGTGCGTAGTTCGACGCTGGCAGGGGCGGACTGTCCGGTGAACACCGGCAGGTTCGTCAATCCGAGCCTGCCACCGCCGGACGGGACTCCCGGTGGCAGCTGCGCGGTCCCGAACGGTACGCAGGCGGCGGGCTGGCTCGGCGGTGCCTGTGCCGCGGCGACGGGTACCGGCCAGAGCAGGCCAAGCGTGACGAGGGCCGCCGCGCGTGGCACCCGTGATCGGGTCGAGTGTTTGGCCTGACCGCCGCGTCGTCTCACCCCTGCAGTCTCCCATGTCGGGACCGGTCCGCTCAGGAATCCACGGCAGTCGGGGTCGCTGTGTTCCGGTTCGGTGTCGGGGCGGGCTGATCGGCCGTCCGCCTCCTGCGGGTGGCAAATGGCAGGAGCGAACAGGAGGTGAGGATCACGGCCACGCCGAGCCATTGAGCTGGGCCGAGCCGTTCGGAGAGCACGATCGCGGCGACCAACACCCCGACCACAGGTTCGAGGAGTCCGATCAGACTCATGGGGACGGATCCGAGCCGCCGCACCGCATAGAAGGCGCCGCCGAGACCGACCGGAACGAGGAAGAACCCCTGCAGGATGACCGATCGCCAGCCGTCCGCGGTGAGCCCGAAGTCCTGATCGGTGGCGATCGCGCCGACGCCGATCGTCACGGTGGTGCCGACTGTCACCAGCCCGGCGGCCGTGACGGCGCCGACCTGGCGCACCCAACCCTCTCCGAGCACGAGGTACACCGCGTAGCCGGCGGCGCTGAGCATGGACATCATCGCGCCGGTTGCGGTGACTGCGCTCGCACCTGATCCGGCGACGAGGGCGATCCCAACCGTCATCGCGGCACACAGGGCGAGGACCGGTGCGCCGATACGCCGGCGGTGAATCAGCCAGACCAGGAGCAGGACCAACACGGGGTAGATGTGCACCAGCACGACCGCCACCTGGGCGCCCGTGGACCGGACCGCGGCGAAGTACGCGAGAATCTGCAGACCGAAGATCGGTCCGCACAGCAGTGTCAAGCCGAGGGTCGCGGGGAGCGGAAGCCCCCGAAGTCGGCCGGTGAGACCGGCAACCAGTAGGATGAGCGCGCCGCCGCACAGGCTGCGCAGCGTCACCATCACCGACGGGGACACCCCGTCGCCGTACGCGAGCACCGCCGCCACCGGGGTCACCCCGTAGGCGGCCGCGGACGCGATCCCGCCCGCCCAGGCACCGGCGAAGTGTCGCTCGCCGGAACGCGCCGGCCCGCCGGTGCCTGGGCCTCGGGTCATCAGAGGTTCCGGGAGATGACCAGCCGCATGATGTCCGAGGTGCCCTCCTCGATCTCCTCCAGCTTGACGTCGCGCATCCACTGCTCCACCGGGTACTCGCGCGAGTAGCCCCAGCCGCCGAGGGTCTGGACGGCGGCGTGGGTCACGAACATCGCGGTCTCGGAGGCCGTCAACTTGGCCATGGCGGCCAGCCCGGTCGTGTTCACGCCCGCGTCGATCGACCGCGCGGCGTGGTGGACCAGCAGCCGGGACGCCCCGATCCGGGTTGCCATGTCCGCCAGGCGGAACGCCACGGCCTGGTGCTCGATGATCGGCTTGCCGAACTGCTTGCGGGTACGGGCGTAGTCGAGCGCGTACTCGTAGGCGGCCCGCGCCGCTCCCACGGCGGCCGCACCGAGCACGATCCGCGAGATGTCGAAGGTCTCCATCAGGCCGTAGAAGCCCTGTCCCTCGTCGCCGAGCCGGTTCTCCTCGGGGACGAACACGTCGTCGAAGAACAGCTCGCGGCAGACGATCGCACGCTGTCCCATCTTCTTCATCGGTTCACCCCAGGTGAGGCCGGGTGTGTCCTTGGTCAGCATGAACGCGGTGACGCCTTTGGAACGTTCGTTGCGATCGGTCTTGGCGAACACCACGTACTGGTCTGCGGCGCCGGCATTGGAGATCCATGCCTTCTGACCGTTGATCCGGTAGCCGCCGTCCACGCGGGTGGCGGTGGTGATGATCGACGCGGCGTCCGAGCCGGAGCCGGGTTCGGTGGTCGCGAGCGCGGTCATCAGGGGAGCGGTGCCGGTGAGCGGCCGCAGCCACTTCTCCTTCTGCTCGGGGGTGCCCAGGGCCATCAGCGGGTCGGAGAAGAAGCCGTTGGAGCACACCAGGTTTCCGATGCCCGGGTCGCCCCAGCAGAGCTCCTCCTGCACCAGGCACTGGGTGAACACATCGGTCATGCCGCCGCCGCCGAACTCCTCGGCGATCATGAAGTCGGTGATGCCGACCTGGGCGGCCTTGGCGAAGATGTCGACGGGCGTGACCACGTCGGCTTCGTCGACCTCACGGCCGCGCGGGCGGATCTCCTTCTCAGCGAAGTCACGGCAGAGCTTGACGATCTCGCGCTGCTCGGTGGTGAGCGGCCAGGCTTCGAACTGGGTGCCGGTCATGGTGGGCCTTTCTGGGTATGGGTACCGGGGGTTAGGGGAGGGAAATCGGGTCGGCCCGATCACATTTGGACTGAGGTCATCTCGGTGAACTCCTCGATGCCGACGCGGCCGAGCTCGCGGCCCAGCCCCGAGTTCTTCCACCCGCCGAAGGGTGCGAGTGGGTTGAAGGCCGCGCCGTTGACGTCGACCTGGCCCGTGTCCATGCGACCCGCGACCGACAGGGCGCGTTCTCGGTCGGCAGACCAGACGGCGCCCGCGAGGCCGTACTCGCTGTCGTTCGCGGCCGCGATCGCGTCCTCGTCCCCGTCGTGCGGGAGCACGACCAGGACCGGGCCGAAGATCTCGTCTCGTGCGACCGGGTCGTGCCGGTCTACGTCCGCCAGGACGGTGGGCCTCAGGAAATGCCCGCGTTCGGCGATGGCGTCGGTGCCACCCGCCGCCAGCCGCGCGCCCCGTGCCACCGCACCGTCGACAGCCGCGGCGATCGACGCGCGCTGCCGGCCGGAGATCACCGGACCGAGCGTGGTTGCCGGGTCGAGCGGGTCGCCGACGACCATCGCATCGGCGTGCGCGGCCGCGAGCTCGACGGCCTCGGTGTACCGCGTGCGCGGAACCAGCAGCCTGGTCCATGCGCTGCAGGTCTGCCCGCTGTTGAGCATTGCCGCCTCCACTGAGCCGGTGACGGCGGCGGTGAGATCGGCGTCGTCGAGGACGACGCTGGCCGACTTGCCACCGAGTTCCAGGCACGCGCGCTTGAGCTGTTCGCCCGACACCCGCCCGACCTCGCGGCCGACCGTGGTGGATCCGGTGAAGGAGACGACGTCGACGCCCGGGTGCGCGACGAGGGCCGAGCCGACCACCGAACCCTGCCCGGGCACGAGGTTGACCACGCCGGGCGGCAGGCCCGCTGCGAGCAATGCGTCGCAGAACAGGTAGGTCGACAGTGGGGTCAGTTCGGCGGGCTTGACCACAGTGGTGCATCCGGCTGCCAGCGCCGCGCCGACCTTCGCCGCGAGCTGGTAGAGCGGGTAGTTCCACGGGGTGATGCAGCCGACCACGCCCGCTGGCCGGCGCAGCACCGTCGAATTGCCGATGGTGGTGTGCATCGGTTCGTCGCGGGCGATCCGCGCGAACGAGGCGATGAGCTCGATTGCCAGGTCGACGTGCGCTTCCTCGGCCACCGCCACCGGGGCGCCCACCTCGGCGACGATGGCGTCGACGAGCAGGCGGCGGTCGGCGAGCAGCCGGGCATGCACTTCGTCCAGCATGTCCGCGCGGGTCGCGTGATCCGTTCGGCCCCAGTCGATGCCGGCCCGTCGCGCGGATCGCACCGCGGCATCGACGTCCTCGACCGATGCGGACGCCGCGCTGCCGACGACCTCCTCGGTAGCGGGGTTGTACACCGCAGAGGTGCTCGCACGCTCCTGCCAGGTGCCGTCGATCAGGACGGTATTGCGCATCCAGTTCGTCACAGCGGCACCTCGTCCTCGCGCACATGGATCAGGGTCGGCCGGTCGGCGGCCAGGGCAGCGGCCACCGCCGCGCCTACCTGGTCGGTGGACTCGAGCGCCACTCCGTGGCAGCCGAGGGCTCGGGCGAGCGCCGGGAAGTCGGGAGCGCCGAGGTCGACGGCGTGCACCGCCTCGTTGCGGTCCGCCATCTCGTTGCGGATCTCGCCGTAGCCGCCGTTGTCGACGATGACGACGGGGATCGCCAGCTTCGCCTCGGCAGCGGCCGCCAATTCGGCGATCGTGAACATGACACCGCCGTCGCCGAGCATCGCCACGACCTGGCGGTCCGGCGCCGCGACCTTCGCCCCGACGGCGGCGGGCAGTCCGTATCCCAGCGTGCCCAGCCCGGTGGGGTACAGGAACGACCGGGGGCGGTGCAGGGGGAGGTTCGACAGCGCGCCGTAGTAGCAGGCCATCGCGCTGTCCGCGGCCAGTACGGCGCTGTCGTTGAGGACGTCGTCGAGCACCTCGCACAGGCGCACGTAACGAGCGCCTTCCCGGCGGGCATCGTCGCGGATCCGGTCCCGCCAATGCTGTGCGCGGGCGCTCCCGTCGGCCTTCGGCCCTGGCAGGGCCTGGAGGAGGCTGGCGAGGGTCTCCGCGGCGTCACCGACGAGCGCGACCGCGGGGCGGGCGTTGGTCGAGATGGAGGTCGGGTCGATGTCGATCCGGATGAGGGTCGTGTCAGCTGCGATCGGACCCCACCACCAATCCGATGGGGCGAGTTCGGTTCCCACCGCGATCACCACATCGCTGTCGGCGACCACCCCGGCGACGGAGGGATGTTGGAGGCCGGCGCCGAGCGAGAGCGGATGGTCCTCCGACAGCACTCCCTTGCCGTTGGCGCTCGTGACGACCGGGGCGCCGAGGGCCTCGGCCAGTTCGCGCAGTTCCGCCGCTGCGCCGGCGGCTCCGCCACCCGCGATCAACAGCGGGCTCCGGGCGCCCGAGAGCAACTCGTGCGCGGCGCCGAGGGCAGCGGAGTCGGGAATCGACACCGACCGGGAGATGGGCGCGACCGGGCTCACCTCGTCCGAGGCGTCGAGCAGGTCGAGCGGGATCTCGAGGTAGGCCGGGCGCGGCCTTCCCGAGGTCATCGCGGCAAAGCACTGCGCCACCGCGAGCGGGATCTCCGCGACACTGGTGACGCGCTGGGCGTGGCCGACGACGGAGTCCATCGCGCGGAACTGACTCTTGACCTCGTGGAGGTATCCGTTGCCGTTGCTCGGATGTGCGAGCGGCAGCCCCGGAGCGATGAAGAGGACCGGCACCGAATCCGAATAGGCCTGTGCCGCAGCGGCCGCCGCGTTGAGAATGGCGGGTCCGGTGGTGGTGATGCACACCCCGGGCCTGCCGCTGACGCGGGCGAAACCGTCGGCCGCGTAGCCCCCGCCCTGCTCGTGACGCGGGGAGACATGCGTGATGCCGGAATCGGCAAGCGCCGCGTAGATCGGGAGGTTGTGCGTCCCCGGGATGCCGAAGACTGCCGTTACCTCGTGCGCGGACAGGGCGTCGACGAGCGCCTGGCCGCCGGTGCGGACTGTGTTGTTCATGGTCATGCCCCCTTGGTCGGATCGGTGTAGATTGCCTTGCCCAGCCACTGGCCGCCGTCGACGACGTGGACGTCACCGGTGACGTAGGAGGCGCGGTCGGAGAGCAGGTAGGCCGCCGACTCGGAGACCTCCTCCGGCGTGGTGAAGCGGCCTGCGGGCACGCTCGAGAGCACCTGGGTACGCGCCTGGGCGGTCGGCCACAGCGCGGCGCCTGCGCCCTCCGTCTCGGTGGGCCCCGGTGCGATGCAGTTCAGTCGCACTCCGCGCGCGGCCCACTCCACCGCGAGGGTGCGGGTCATCGCGACCACACCCGCCTTGGCGGCCGCGCTGTGCACGGTGCCGGGATGGCCGTGCCACGCGTAGGTGGCGATCACATTGAGGATCGAGCCGGACCCGGCCGCGAGCATGTGCCGTGACGCCGCCCTGGTGCAGTAGAAGGTGCCGTTGAGCACGATGTCGATGACGGCCTTCCAGCCGTTCGGGGAGAGGTTCTCGCCGGGCACGACGAAGTTCCCGGCGGCGTTGTTGACCAGTGCGTCGAGGCGTCCGGTCCGCTCGACCACCGAGTCGATCGCGGTGTCGACCGCAGAGGGGTCACGGACATCGCAGGACACCGCGATGCCCGTGCCGCCGGCCCGTTCGGCCAGCGCGACCGTCTCGGCCAACGCCTCCTCGCGTCGACCGAGCACGGCGACGGTGCCGCCGGCGGCGGCCCATCGGGTCGCGATCGCCCGGCCGATCCCGGATCCGCCGCCGGTCACGACCGCTACGCGGTCGGCGAACTCGGCCCTGATGTCTGGTGCAGTCATGAGTCGTTCCTTGGGTACGAGGGGATTGGTCAGGGGTGCTGTTCGATGACGAGCGCGTCGACGGCGAGGATGCCGTCGGGGCCGACCCGCAGCGGGTTGACCTCGATCTCGTCGACGTGCGGGTGTGCCGCCGCCAGTTCGGAGACTGCCGCGGCCGCGGCAGCCAGGCCGTCGATGTCGACGCCCGGCTTGCCCCGCCATCCGCGCAGCAGCGGCAGACAGGTCAGTCGCTCGATCATCTGGAGAGCGGTGGCCTGGTCGATCGGCGCCAGTTCCACCGCCACGTCGCGGTACACCTCGGCCTCGGTGCCACCGGCCCCGACGACGACCACCGCACCGAGATCGGGGTCGCGGCGGGCGCCGAGCAGGATCTCCACGGTGTCCGGGCGGGTGTCGAGTTCCTCGACCACGTAGTCGCCGTCGCCGAGGGCGGCGTACATCGTGTCGAAGGCCGCGACGAGTTCGGCGTGGTCGGCGATGCCGACGCGTACGCCGCCGACCTCGCTCTTGTGCTCGAGCCAGCTCGCCTTGAGTACGTAGGGTGCGGTCAGCCGCTCGACCGCCGCCGTGAGCTCGGTCCGGTTGTGCACGGTGAGGCTGCGCGGGAACCGGATCCCAGCTTCGGACAACAGCTTCTGGGCTGGGAGGTACCCAGCGCCGATCAGCTCGGTCCTGGGAGCCGACGGACGGCACTCGCGTCCGGCCGACTGCAGCCGGATCGCGTGCGAGAGGGACCGGACTGCGGAGTCGATCGCACCGTAGGTGGGGATCGCGTTGGCGTGCAAGGCTTCCGTGGTCGGGTTGCCCTCGACCATGGTGTGCGCGATCAGCGGCTTGCCGTTCGCGGAGACCGAGTCGCCCATCGACCGGGCGACCTCGATCTCGCGACCGGAAAGGGACGGGGTGTCCGCCCCATAGGTGCCGAAGTATCCGGTCAGGACGACGGAGTCCACCTCGTCCGACTCCAACAGGAGCGAGACCACGCTCGAGTACGAGCCCAGGTCCCGCTCACCGGCACCGGCCAGGTCGACGGGGTTGCTGCAGGCGGCGCCGCTCGGGAGTTGCTTTTCCAGAGCGGATTTCAGTCCCGCCGAGAATTCCGGGACCCGGAGCCCGGCCTTGGCGACGACGTCGGCCGCGATGCCGGTCTGTCCTCCGCTGTCACCCACGACGGCCACCCGGCGGCCGCCGGGCAGGCCGGTCGCGAGCAGCAGGCGAGCGAGGTCCACGAGCTCGGTAGGGGTGGCGACCCGGACCGCGCCCGCGACGCGCAGCGCGGCATCGACGACGTCCATGCTCGAGGTGAGCGATCCGGTGTGCGATCGGGCCAACCGGGAGCTGGCCTCGCTCGCGCCGACGGTGAGCACGATCGTGTGCTTTCCGGCCTGTCGGAGTCGGCTGAGCGCATCCACGATGTCCGGGCCGCCGGCGAACGACTCGAGGTAGAGCGCGACCACGCGGGTCGAATCGTCGCCGACCAGCTCGTCGAGCAACTCGGCGGCGCCCAGGTCCGTCTGGTTCCCGATCGAGATGAACCGGGAGACACCCAGTTCGGCGCGCGCCGCCAGCAACGCGATCTCCGAGCCGACCTGGCCGCTCTGCGAGATCACCGCGATCGGTCCGGGGGTGAACTGCCCCCAGGCCAGACGCAGCTCCGTGGTGCTGTCGTAGATGCCGAGGCTGTTCATCCCCACCAGCCGGGCCCCGGCCGCCCGGATGCGTTCCGCGATGGCGCGCTCGTCGGGGACGCCCGCGGTGATGCCGAGGAATCCGCGGGCACCGAGCGCGAGCGCCTCGTCCACCACCGCGCCGACGTGGTGCGGCGGCACGCACAACGCGACCAGTTCGGGAGCGTCCGGCAGCTCATGCAGTCCGGCGTGACTGGACTCGCCGTGGATCTCGGCCCCGGACCGGTTCACCAGGTAGACGCGACGGCGGTGGCGTCCGGACAGCGCGCCTGTCGCCAGCCAGTAGCCCCACTTCGCTGGGTCGGCCGTGGCGCCGACCACCGCCACCGAGGAGGGGTCGGTGAAGACCCGTAGGTCGGTGTCGGTCGTCGGCGCAGGGATGGGTGCCATGTCAAGAACTCCTGGTCGTGGTGGGGCCGGGGCGTCAGTAGGTCGGGAACTGCGCGGACAGATCGGCGAGCTTGTCCGAGGCCAGAGCGAACGCGGCGGCACGCGTGCTGACACCGTGCTCGTCGGCGTGGTCGAACATCTGGCCGCTCAACGTCCACATGCGGGTGCGGATCTTGTCGAAGGACTGCTCCGCGCTGCCGTCGATGTCACCGAAGAACACCCACCACCACCAGGCGTTGGTCGCGGAGTTGGCGAGGAAGTCCGGCGACACCACGACACCCCGGGCGACCAGCGCCTCCTCGGCGCTGGGGGTGATCGGCATGTTGGCGGCCTCGACGACGAGTGCGGCCCGGACCTGGTCCTGGTTGGAGTCGTCGATGCAGTACGACGTCGCCGCCGGGATCAGCACCTCGGCCTCGACGGACAGCCACTCTGCGGACGGCAGCTGCACGTCGCCGGCCGCGAGCCGGCTGCGGTCGACCCCGCCGGTCGCGTCGCGGGACAGGAGCAGCGTCTCCACGTCGAGACCGTCCGGGTTGGCGACGACGCCGTGGACGTCGGCGATGCCGACGATGCGCACACCGGCCTGGGCGAGGTAACGGGCGGTGGCCCCGCCCATCGATCCGAAGCCCTGCACCACGGCCCGGGTCTGCCTCGGGTCCATGCCCTTTCGGTCCATGGCGGCGAGGGCCGCCTCGGCGACACCGTATCCGCCGACGAGTTCGTCGAGCTTGACCCCGTCGACGACCGCGGTGAACGCCGTCTTCATCCGGGCCGAGGCCGCGGCCCGGTCGTCGATGACGCGGTGTGCGGCCTGGACCGAGCTCTCGAGCCCGATGTCGCTCAGGGCCGCGTCGACGGCGTCCTGGCGGACACCGAAGTCCTCGCCCATGGTCCAGCGCTGCTCGATGAGCGGCGCCATGGCCTCGAGGTAGCGCCGCAGGACCCCATCGGCGTCAGCGTGGTAGGGGTCGAAGTCGATGCCGCCCTTGGCGCCGCCCAGCGGGACGTATCGGGCGCCTGCCTCGAAATGGATGGCCTCCTTGAGGGTCATCCCTCGGGCCAGCCCCCTGACCTCGTTGAGCGTGCAGCCGGCGCGCATCCGGAGGCCGCCGCTGGAGATGCCGCGGACGAGGCGGTCGATGACCAGGTATCCCGTTGCGTCGCTTTCGGTGTCGCGCCAGGTCGCCTCGAAGAACGGGTCGTCGGTGCGGGTGGCGTCGGTCGATCCGATCGCGTTCGGAAGGGTCAAGGACATGGGGGCTCCTACGCTCTCTGTCATCTACTAACTGATTGCTCAGTCAGTATGCGAGAGTGATGCGTGCCACGTCAAGGGGATGGCGTTTGAATTTTCCGGCGCCGCAGGGCGATCACCGGTGGAGGAGCCGCCGGGGGAGCCCCGGCGGCAGCGCGTCAGAGCTGTAGCTCGGAGCGGATCGCCCGGTCCATCCAGGTGGCGACGTCGTCCTTCGACACCGCGCCGTCCAGTGCGACGAGTTGGACCGCGAGCCCGTCGAGCATGGCGGTCAGCCTCCAGGTGGTGCCCTGCGGGTCGTCCGTGCGGAACTCGCCGTTGTCGACGCCCGCGCGGATCAGGTCGGTGACCACCTCGCGCCAGCGCATGTCGAGGCGATGGGTGACATCGCGCAGCGCGGGCTCGCGCAGGCACGCCGACCAGGTCTCGATCCACAGTCTCCAGCCCACGGCGCGGCCGGTCGGTCCGTATTCGTTCAGGACTGCACGCAGGCGGTCCTCGATCGTGCCATCGGTGCTCTCGAGCACCGTGTCGAGGTTGGCCAGGTCGTTCTCGGCGGCCAGTTCGAAGGCGCTGACGATGACGTTCTCGAGGGTCTTGAAGTGGTAGAAGATCAGCGCGGTGCTGACGCCGAGCGCCTCCGCGATGTCGGCGGCACGCAGTCGATCGATACCGTTCTCGGTGACCAGGTCCAGCGTGGTGGAGAGGATCTCGTTGCGCCGATCCTTGGTCTCTTTACGCTGTTTTGTCTGCTTTGCCACACTGTCAAGCTACTGCACCGTCGTGCGAATGCGCCGAGCCGCCACCGCGCTGCTCTCGTTCGAGCGAATGCACGGTGACGGCTCCGGGTGTGTGCGGCGATGCGCACGCGTACTTGGGGTTTCGTGAGCGATCAAGCCCTCGCAGCGGCCTCCGACGCGATCTCGATCGGGTCATGTGGTGTTGCTACGGACCGCCGCACCCGGATGACGAGTTCGATCACGGCGATCACCGCGATGTTGACGATCAGGCCGCTGATGCCGGTGTTGATGTCGGGCCCGTCGAACGGCGCGAAGGTGAGCAGGATGACCGTGAACACACCGGCGCACAGGCCGGCGATGACCGAGGCCTTGTCGAGTCGTCGTTTGAGCAGCAGTGCTCCCGCAATCGCGGGTACCACCTGCGTCGACCCGCTGAAGGTCAGCAGCAGCATGTTGCCGAGCAGGTTCGGCATCGACAGTGCGAGGACCAGTGCTGCAAGCCCGAAGACCACCACCACCGCCTGGTTCACGACGAACTTGCGCTTCTCGTCCTTGACCTGGAACACGTTGTTGACGGCGAGCGGCGCGATGGCGATGAGCAAGGCGGCGGAGGGCACCATGGCGGTTGCCGCGGCGGCGGTGAGCACGACACCCATGGCCCACGGGGGCAGTGCCTCGGATGCCATCTTGAGCATCGCGGAGTCGCCGTCCTGGTCGGTGCCGAAGGCGACGATCGCCGTATAGCCGAGCAGCATCGGGATGCTGGCCAGGGCGCTGTAGATCGGCAGGTAGATCAGGTTCTGGCGGACCGCCTTCTCGCTGCGGCTGGCCAGTACGGCCGGCCAGTTGTGGGGCAGCGCGTAGAACATCACCCCGATCATGCTGATCGCCATGCTCGTGATGAACCACCAGATGCCGTAGGTGCCGGTCTGGACGTACAGCATCTCGGGCATCTCGCGGGCGATGGTGCTCAGTCCGAAGTCGAGCCCGCCGTTGAAGTGCATCGGGATCGCGATGCTGATCACCAGCATCACCAGGATCATCAGCACGTCCTTGAAGTACGACGTCCGCGCCACGCCGTGCAGTCCGGACCACAGCACGAACGCGATCACGAGTACGAAGGCGACGATGCTGCTGATCGTGCCGTCGGCGGCACCACCTGTCGCGGCGCGGACGATCAGGCCCAGTCCGGTGATCTGCAGCTGCAGGTAGGGCAGCAGGAAGATGATGCCGAAGACCGCGGAGAGGAAGCCGAGCGTGGGGCTGTTGTAGCTGCCGCGGAGGAAGTCGGATTGGGTGACATACCCGGCCGCCTTCGCCCGGCGCCACAGCTTTGGGGCGATCCAGTACATCACCAGGTAGGCGAGTGGGATGTAGGGAATGCAGTAGAAGGCGGAGGCGCCGAGGGAGACGACCAGCCCGACGGTGCCGAGGAATGTGAACGTCGTGAAGGTCTCGCCTGCCTGCAGGACCCAGGTGGTCATCACGCCGAATTTGCGGCCGGCGACCGCCCATTCGTCCATGTCCTTGACGGGCTGTCGCCGCCCATAGAAGCCGATGGCGGCGATGACCAGCATGCCGAGGACGCCGATTGCCAGGGTGACGTTCACGCTTCGTTGCCTTCCGCGTCGAGATCGGTGCGGGTGCGCTCGAAGTAGGTGAGGACGCCGGACACGAGGATGCTGCTGACCAGGGTGACCCAGATGAAGATGGCGGGGGCGCCGAGCCACACGTGCGGGCCGTTGATCTGGGGTATCCAGGTCACCAGGAATATCAAGATGAAGGGGATGGAGCCGACTATCCAGTACTTACGCATGTGCACCGCCTGATGGGTAGGGGTTAGTTGCCCGCGATGAATCGGGCACGGAGGGTGGGGTCGGTGGCGAGGTCGACGATGGTCCAGGCCATCGCGGTGGCGCCGTCGATGAGCGCGCGGTCCGCGGAGGCGCCCGCACAGTGGGCCGCGAACTCGGGCTGGTGGTTGACCGAGGTGCCGCAGTCAAGGGCGAGGGTCGGATGGATGGCGGGGATCGCGCGGGAGACGTTGCCCATGTCGGTCGATCCGAGTGCGGATGACGTCTCCCCGACCGGGGCGAACCTGCGGCCGAGCTGCCGGGCGTTCGTCTCGTAGAGGTCGGCGAGCGCGGTGTTGTTGCGGAACTCGGAGTAGTCGGGCCCGGTGGGGGCGCTCGTCATCTCACAGCCGGTCGCCAATGCCGCCGCCTCGAAGCATCGCTGGACGCGCTGCTCGAGCACCTTGAGTGATTCGAGGTCGGATGCCCGAATATAGTAGTGCGCACCGGCTTTCGCCGGGATGATGTTCGGTGCCTCGCCGCCGTTGGTGACGATTCCGTGGATCTGATCACCGGGATGGAGTTGTTGGCGCAGCAGCCCGATCGCCACCTGGGCGAGGGTGACCGCGTCGCCGGCATTGACCCCCTCGTAGGGGGCGGCCGAGGCGTGGGCGTTCTTGCCGGTGAAGTCGACGAGCAGGTCGCCGTTCGCGAGGACACTGGTGTATGCCTGCTCGAAGGTTGCGGGGTGCACCATCATTGCGGCGTGCGTGCCGTCGAAGAGGCCGGCGTCGAGCATGAGGATCTTGCCGCCGCCGTTTTCCTCGGCGGGGGTGCCGAACACCTTCACCGTGATGCCGAGGTCGGAGGCCAGCGGGGCGAGCGCCCGAGCGGCGGCCACGGCCGATCCGGCGATGACGTTGTGTCCGCACGCGTGCCCGAGGCCGGGCAGGGCGTCGTACTCGGCGCAGATCCCGACCACGAGAGGCCCGTCGCCGGCGGTGGCGAGCAACGCGGTCGGCAGGTCGGCGACGCCGGTGTTGACGGCGAAGCCCGCCTCGCTGAGGGCGTCACCCACCCACTGGGCGGCGCGGTACTCCTCGAAGCCGACTTCGGGGTGGGCGTGGATGCGGTGGCTGAGGTCGACGGCGGACTGCTCGGCTCGCCCAATGTTCTGCCGGACGGCTTCCTTCAGATCCACGGAGTCTCCTTACTGACTAATCGATCAGTCAGAGTATGAGACCAGAGTCACACCGCAGTCAATAGGCACCCGCAGTCACATTCAGATCCCGTTTCAGTGTGCTCGCAACGGTCGGTCGCCGAAAGGCGCCGTCACCTGGGGCTGTGCGGACCGGGTCGCGGCGCGTTCCCCGGAATTCTGGGACAGTGGAGTCCTGGAACTCGAGGAGGCTCGATGTCGGATGACCCGCAGGTCCCGGGCGATTACGAGACCGCGGCACAGCGCCGTGAGCGGATCTCGCTGCAGGTGCGACGGTGGAGCGAGGGGGCGTGGGTCGAGGCCCGGCTGCCGGTGCTGTCCGACGAGGCGGCCGTGCTGATCGCGGCCGGACACGTCGACGTCACCACGCGCGAGATCTTGGCCGAACGGCGGCGGACGGGCCGGACCATCCCGTCGATCGGGGGCTTCGGTGCGCTCCGGCGGCTCACCGACGAGCAGGCCCGGCTCGCGGGTCGGGCGGCGGAGCTGCGGCCGGGGCCCGTGCAGGCGGTGTTCACCTTCCGGGCGGCCGAGGTCGCCAAGCGGCTCGATCACCTGCGGTCGGCCATGGTGCTGTCCGGCACGCATTACGCGAGCGGGGTACGCGCGATCCGGCGGGAGCGCCGCGACGGGGTGCACCTCGAACCCGACCAGCGGGAGGCGTTGTTCGCCGCGCTGCAGCGGACCCCGGTGCCCGTCACCTCGGGCGATCGCCCCGTCGACCAGGTGCGGAACGCGACCCTCGGCGCTGCCGCGGAGCGGGTGGCCGCGCTCACCGAGAGCACCCCGCTGGCCGGTGTCGGTCGCCGGGCCGCCGAGGCCCTCGCCCAGGGCGCCGCGCCCGAGGGTGAGCGGTTCGCGGACCGCTACGACACCCTGCTCTACCTGGCGGGCACGCTGTACGACCGGATCGATGGGTCGTCGGCCTGGCATTCGGAGCACTTCCTCATCCAGCGTGCCCAGCTGGACCTGGCGGACGAGCTGATCCAGATCGCGGCCGACACGGTGGCGCTGCGGGGGATCACCGCCGAGCTCGGCGCGGCCATGCGGTCCACGCGGGGCGAGGGTGCCCGCGCCCAGATCACGGCGCGGCAGACGGCGCTGGCGCCGGTGTGGCATCAGCTGGTCGACCGGGTCGCGGCGCTGGCTCGCATCGGAGACCTGCTCTCCCAGGCGGAAGAGCAGCTCCAGGCGGTCGCCGCGGTGCAGCGGACGATGAGCCTCGATTCGAGGATCGACGACCTCATCGCGCGCTCGGGCAACCGGGAGCTCTCGGCGGAGAACACCCACCACGTCGGCGACCAGTTCGGCGGGGTCGAGGAGCTGATGGGGACCTATCAGAGCGTCCTGTACCGGGACATCCTGGCGCTCACGTCGCGCGCGGAACCGGGCCGCGGGCGGGACTGACGGTCAGGCGGTGGCCGCGACGAGGCGAAGGGCCAGTTCGGAATACAGCTCCGCGACCCGATCCGGTTCGGTGAAGCCGCCACCGGGGAACCATCGGCACACGTCGACGCAGAGCGAGGTGATCGCGAGGGTCACGCCCTCGACGTCCGGCACGACGAACGAGCCGTCCGCGGCGCCCGCCTTGACGATCCGCTTGACGATCCGGTTCACGTCGCGGCGGAGCCCGATGATCGTGCGGTAGTGCTCGGGGGAGAGCGCGGTCAGCTCGTACTGCACCACCCGTCCGCGGGCGTGGTGGGTCGCATGCCAGCGGGTGAAGGCGCCGACGACCGCGCGCAGCCTCGCGGTGGGCGGCGAGTCGACGGGATCGGCGTCGGTGAGCAGCTCGACGCACCGCTGGTGGCCCTCGTAGCTGATCGCGTAGAGCAGCTCTTCCTTGGACTTGTAGTGCGGGTACATCGCGGCGGGGCTCAGGCCGAGGCGAGCGGCGATGTCGCGGGTGGTGGTCCCCCCGTAGCCGTTCTCGGCGAACGCCTCCACGGCCGCGGCCCGGATCCGCGCGGCGGCCTTGGAGCTGCTCACCACGCCGGGTGTCTCCGCCGCCACCGATTCGCTCACCCTTGGCCTCCGCTTCACCTTCTGCACCTTGACAACACCCGCCGACGGGACAAGTATAAGCATGCGCTTAGGAAATGAGCGTGCGCTTAGTTCTGCGGTGCGCGCTCTCGGCTCGCCCCGTCCGGTTCGACCGGCCGGGGTTCGGCGATCTGACACAGAAAGCACACAATGAACCTGAAACTCACCGACGAGGAACTCGCCTTTCGCGACGAGATGCGCACGTTCTTCACCACCCAGGTCCCGGCCGACATCCGTGAGCGCGCCGCGCGCGGCGGTGAGCTGACCGCCGAGGATTTCAAGACCACCCAGGCGATCCTCAACGCCAACGGGCTCGCCGTGCCGAACTGGCCGGTCGAGTGGGGCGGCCGCGACTGGACGCCGGTGCAGCGTCACCTGTGGCTGGACGAGATGCAGCTGGCCTCCGTGCCGGACCCGCTGGCGTTCAACGCCGACATGGTCGGGCCGGTCATCGCGGCCTTCGGTTCGCAGGAGCAGAAGGAGCGTTTCCTGCCCGCGACCGCGAACCTCGACATCTGGTGGTGCCAGGGCTTCTCCGAGCCGGAGGCGGGCTCCGATCTGGCCTCGCTCAAGACCCGCGCCGTCCGCGACGGGGACGACTACATCGTCAACGGCCAGAAGACCTGGACCACGCTGGCGCAGCACGCGGACTGGATCTTCTGCCTGGTCCGGACCGACCCGAACGCCCCGAAGCGGCAGGCGGGCATCTCGTTCCTGCTCATCGACATGAAGACCCCCGGCGTCACCGTCCGCCCGATCAAGCTGATCGACGGCAGCTACGAGGTCAACGAGGTGTGGTTCGAGGACGTCCGCGTCCCGGCCGAGAACCTCGTGGGCGAGGAGAACGCGGGCTGGGGATACGCGAAGTTCCTGCTCGGCAACGAGCGCACCGGCGTCACCCGGGTCGGCACCTCCAAGGTGCGCCTGGCGCAGGCCAAGGAACTGGCGGCCCAGACCAAGGTCGGCGACGGCACGCTGCTGCAGGACCCGCTGTTCGCGGCGCGCCTCGCGGAGCTGGAGAACGAGCTGCTGGCGCTGGAGCTGACCCAGCTGCGGGTGGTCGCCGGCTCGGCGGACGGCAAGCCCAACCCGGCGTCGTCGTTGCTCAAGCTCCGCGGCTCGGAGCTGCAGCAGGCCTCCACCGAGATCCTCATGGACGTCGCGGGCCCCGATTCGCTGCCGTTCGGTGCGGCCGACATCGACTCGCCGTCCTGGGCGCAGCACGCCGCCCCGACCTACCTGAACTACCGAAAGGTATCCATCTACAGCGGATCGAGCGAGGTGCAGCGCACCATCATCGCCTCTTCGATCCTCGGATTGTGAGGCGCCGCAATGGACTTCGAACTCAATGACGAACAGGTCATGCTGCGCGACACGACCCGTGAGCTGCTCGCCCGCAGCTACGACGCCGAGAAGCGCAACGCCGTCACCGCCACCGACCTCGGCTGGAGCCGGGACGTATGGAAGAGCTTCGCCGAGATCGGCCTGCTCGGGCTGCCGTTCGCCGAGGAGGACGGCGGGATGGGCGCGGGACCGGTCGAGACGATGGCCGTGATGAACGAGATCGGCCGGGCGCTGGCGCCGGAGCCGTACCTCGCCGTCCTGCTCGCCGGTGGGCTGATCGCCGACGCGGGCTCGGCCGACCAGCGCGCGCGCTACCTGCCTCGGGTCGCCGAGGGCACCGTGCTGCCGGCGTTCGCGCACGCCGAACCCGGTAGCCGGTGGCCGGCGAGCGAGGTCTCGACGACCGCCACCGCGCGGGGCGACGGCTGGGTCCTCACCGGCCGCAAGAACCCGGTGCTGCACGGCGACTGCGCCGACACCCTGGTCGTCAGCGCGACCCTGCCCGGCGGGGGAGTGGGCCTGTTCGTGGTCGACGCCGCCGCCGAGGGCGTGACGCGGCGCGGCTACGCCACCCACGACGGGCTCCGCGGCGCCCAGATCGAGTTCGCCGACGCGCCTGCCGAGCAGCTCGGTGACGGCGGCGACGTCACCGCCGCGATCACCGCGTCCGAGGTGCGCGCGCAGGCCGCGCTGTGTGCCGAGGCGGTCGGTGCGATGGCAGAGACGCTGCGGCTGACCACGGAATACCTCAAGCAGCGCAAGCAGTTCGGTGTTCCGTTGGCGAAGTTCCAGACCCTGACGCAGCGCGCGGCGGACATGTACGTCTCGCTGGAGTTGGCGAGCAGCATGAGCCTGTACGCCACGATGTCCCTGGCCGACGGCGTGAAGGACCCGACGATCGCCTCGCGGGCCAAGCTGCAGATCGGGCGGGCCTCGCGGCACATCGGTCAGGAGGCCATCCAGATGCACGGCGGCATCGGCATGACCGCCGAGTACCCGGTGGGGCACTACGTCTCCCGGCTCGTCGCGATCGAGCACACGCTCGGCAGCGCCGACGACCACCTGCGCGTGCTGGCGGGCACCGTCGCCGACCACGAGATGGTCAACGTCTCGCAGTAACCCGTATCGGCCGAGAGCCCCGACGACCCGTGCGGTCGGCGGGGCTCTCGTTCGTCGGGGTCAGCGGCTGAGCTTGGTGCGCATCATCATCACGTTGTAGTCGGACCAGGTGGTGGCCAGGAAGTACAGGTTCTCGCCCTCCGACCAGGGGTGCATGTACGCGCCGTACAGGCCGGGCACGGTCGCGCTGCTGATCAGCGTTTCCGGTGCGCTCCACGGCCCGGTCAGCACCGGCGCGGTCCGCATGATCAGCGCGTTCGATTCGTTGGAGTACAGCGCGATGAACTTGCCCAGGTAGGCGCTGTACTGGACCGACAGCTCGCTGACGCTGCCGTCCAGCACCGGGACCGCGACGGCCGGGTTGCCGACCACCCAGCCGTGGCCGTCCCAGTACTCGTAGCCGGCGACGTTCAGGATCGAGGCTTCCGGGGTGCGGGAGAGCCGGGCCTGCCCGGAACGACCCGAGGGCGTGCCGAAGTTGTAGATGAAGCCGTCGTGCTTGACGAAGGCGCCCATCTGGAAATTCTGATTTCCCGACGTCGGGAGATTCGCCCGGGAGAGGGCGTCGTCGAGGACATTCAGTCGCACAGATTCCGGCCGCGGCGTCCACGTCTCGCCATTGTCGGTGGAGGTTGCGATCTGAGAGTAATTGGTGACCCATTCGCCGGGCGCCGCCCAGCTGCGGATGGACATGTAATTGATGTATTGCACCCCGTTGACGGAGATACCGGTGGTCGGGATGACGGTGTGTTCGACGCCGGGGATCTTCTTGCTCGGGAGGAATTCCTTCGAATGGTTCGGCCGGTCCAGGGGCGAGCTGTCGATGCTCATCCCGTCGTCGAGGTCGCGGTCGGAGCTGCGGAAGAGCACGTTGCTCCGCCAGTCGCCCACCAGCCCCTCGCACAGCGGCTCCTGGCTGAGCCCGGTGGTGTCGCCGAACGCGGTGAGGACCTGACCCGCGCCGTTGTCCCACATGATGCCGAGATCGGTGCCGACCACGTTGAACCGCCGGGCGGTGTCGTTGGGGCCGTTGAGACCGGTGACGTGCTCGACCGCCTGGGTCTTGCCCTTCAGGTTGGGGAGCCGCCCGTCCTGGCCGTTCAACCACGGGATCGGGTTGCCCGCACCACCGGTGCTTCCGAACCCGCTGCTCCCGCCGCTGCCGGTACCGCCGCAGAACGGATCCGCCGTGGCGGAGGGCGCGGAGACGGCGAGCACCGCCATCGTCGCGGCGAGGGACAGCATCAGGAACTTGGGGGTACGGGTCATCGGTTGGGCCTTCCCTCTCGATTCTGCGTAGTGGCCGAACAGCAATCGCGGCCGCTGACAATCTAACGAAGCGGGAGAAAAGGGGCCGTGGCCTTGGATAACCGTTCGGACAAGACTTCGAATTGCCTCCGAAGGTGGCAAAGGTCTCGATTTGGATAACGACGCCGCGCCTATCCGGATTGTCGGCATCGTGCCGCTAGCGTTTCGGGCGGAAATGCGGCTCAGGAGTCTTACGCACCCGAGAGGCGTAATTCTCGACGATGCAGATACCAAGCCGGCGGCTCGTGTGCGAGACGCCGAAGAACTTCCGAGTAGGTGTTCGAGCATGACCACAATCGCCCCGCCCGCCGTCAAGACCCTCAGTGCCTGTGTCTTCGTGACCGGGCTCGTCGGCGCCGCCATCGGCATATACGGCCTGGATGTCGAGGTCGCCGTGCTGTGGCTCATCGTCGCATCCGTCTCCGGGCTCTACCTGCTGAAGCTGCGGGCGGAGTCGCACGGTCGGCTCGAGCGCCCCGCTCGCTCCCGCCGCACCACCGCCTAGCCGCCCGCGCGAGGGTGCACGCCCCTAACCTCGTGTGATGCGAACGGTGGGTGTGGACCTTGCGGCGGAGCCGAGGAAGACCGCGGTCGCGGTGATCGCGTGGTCCGAGGGCGCGGCGAGGGTCGAGAGCCTGCGGTTGGGTGTCGGCAACGCGGAGATCGTCGAGGCTGTCCACGGCGCCGAGCGAACGGGGATCGACTCTCCCTTCGGGTGGCCCGAGGCGTTCGTCCGGTTCCTGACCGAACATGACGGCAACATGCTGCCTGTACCCAACGGCCTGGAGAGCAGGGACGGTCGCAGGCCGTTGGCGATGCGACGCACCGACCTCCTCGTCCGTGCGTCGACCGGGCTGTCCCCGCTCAGCGTCTCCGCCGATCGCATCGCGCACGTCGCGTTCCGCTGCGCGGGCCTACTCGCCGAGCTTCGGTACAGCGGTATCGAGGCCGGCCGGGTTTCAGGACGCGCGGTCGAGGTGTACCCGGCTGCCGCGCTCCTGGGGTGGGGCCTGCCCGCACGTGGCTACAAGGGACTGGTGAACCGGGCGGCACTCACCGAACTCGTGGCCGGGCTCGGTGAGGCGGCGCCGTGGCTGGACCTCGGGGCGGGGGAGAGTTTGTGCCGGGAATCCGACGACGCCTTCGATGCGGTCGTGGCCGCCGTCGTGGCCCGCGCCGCCGCGCTCGGCAGGACGGAGCTGCCCGCGGACGAGGATCGGGCCGTGGCGGAGCGGGAGGGCTGGATTCACCTGCCGAATTCGCCGCTGGAAACGCTGCGAGGCACGCAAATTTGAGGACGCGTAGCCGATTACCGCCTCCGACCAGGCGTTTTGGTGTTCTGAGGTTTGTCGCGTAACTTTTGTCGAGTCAGAGCGACACGGACACCGACCCGGCCGAGAGGCGCGGGACACGAGGTTGGACGTAGGCGCCAGACGATCCCGAAGTTTAGAGCCGGTTTCGATCGGTTCTTCTTCACTGCCTTCTCAGTGTGGCGGGGCCGGTTTTGACCGGGTCTGCTCGATGAGATAGGCTGGAACAGTTGCCCCGGAACGGTCGAGAATAACTCTTTCTGATGTTAGAGCTTGGCAGTGATGGTGTGTGCGTGTTCTTTGAGAACTCAACAGTGTGCCGATGAATGTCAGTGCCAATATTTTGGTACTCCACACTCACTCTTTCCAATTGG
>NZ_QAOZ01000011.1:0-236875 GCF_003050885.1 Rhodococcus sp. OK611 | reverse complement strand
CGTGAACCGGACGGCGTCGATCCCGCAAGAACAGGACGACAACAGACCGAGTCGAGGCAAGGAGAAGGGCATGCGTGATTTCACGGAGATCCGCGATCGGCGACCCGAGCCGCAACCTCCCCGCGACGAGGTCGTCCTCCGAGCGAGAGAGAACCTGATGCACACCATCGAGACCGAGACCGCCCCGCAGCCACCCGCCGTCGAGGCCACTGATTCCCCCGCCCCGGTCGTTCGACTCGACCAGCGCCGACGGCGGATCTGGCGGGTCGTGGCAGGCGTGGGTGCCGCCGCCTGCGTTGCTGTCGCCGCGTCGATATTCGTCGTCGGAGACGACGGACTCGGCCAGTCCGGACAGGTGCAGGTCCTTGCGGCCGGCCCGCATTTCACCCTGCAGAAGGCGGCGACCCGGGTGGCGGAGACGTCTTATTTGGTCGGGGCCGGACCGATCCGGCAACAGCAGTTCGTCAACCTCACCGACGAGGGCCAGCCGACATACGACAGATACGTGCGCCCGGACGGAACCGCCCTCGTCGGCAAGGCCGGGGGCGACCTTCAAGAAACGTCCGGGTACCTGACGAACGCGCAGTTGGCCGAGCTCCCCGCCGACCCCTACGAGCTGCGGACACGAATGTTGAGCCTGTCGAGCGAGCTGGGGCTGGGGTACCCCGGGGAGGCTCCGGATCGGGCGCTGTACCGGTTGGCGACCGAACTGCTGCCTGACCCGGGGGTCACCTCCGAGGTCAAGGCGGGGATATATCGGGTGCTGGCCGACCTCGACCTCGAGGCGATCAGCGCGCGTGACCTGGGCGTCGGCGCGGACCGGGCAGGGCGGCCCGGCGACGTCCTCGAGTTCACCTTCGAGGAGGGCTACGTAGACCGGCTGGTGATCGACCCCCAGACCGGAGCGTTGCTCAGCACCGAAACGGCGGACCGCGAAGGGCAGCCTGCCGGCGGTCAGGTCTACGCATCGGCCGAGATGGTCGACACGATGCCACTGGCGCCCGCCTGAGAGTTCATCGACGGAACTGCCTCGGCGGTCCCCCGGGACGCGCCGAGGCAGTTGTTCGCACGGCGGGCTCGGGCGGATCCGACGCCACGTCGGCTTGACGTCGACGTGAGTCATCGATCCCGAGTTGGCCCGCACACCACAACATCGAAGGTCCATAACCACAACATGTTTCAACCACAATTCGACAGACGGTCCTTCCTGGCCATGTTCGCCGCGGCAAGCGCAGTCAGCTCCGGTTGCGCGCCGACCTCCTCCGCCCAACTGGGGACGGCGACACCAGCAGAGCCAGCCGCCTCGGCACCAGCAACGTCGCCGAGCAGCACCCAGCCAGCTCCGCTACAAGGTCCGCCACCCCGGTCCGCGCGGGTGCCCGTCCCCGGCGGAGCGGTCACCGCCATTCCTGGCCAGGGCAACAATCTGGCACTGACCGTCGATGACGGGGCGAGCTCCGAGGTCGTCGGCGCCTACATCCGATTCGCACGCGACAGCGGCGCCCGTTTCACCTTCTTCGTCACCGGCGTCTACGACTCGTGGACCGATCACAAGGCGGAACTCCGCCCGCTGGTCGAGTCCGGCCAGATCCAGCTGGCCAACCACACCTGGGACCACCCCGACTTGACGTCATTGTCCGCCACTGCGATCTCGTCGCAGTTCGCTCGCACCAAGGCGTTCCTGCGCAACACCTTTGGCGTCGACGGCACCCCCTACTACCGACCCCCGTTCGGATACCGCAACAGCACCGTCGACGACATCGCCGCGGACCACGGATACACCGTCCCCACCCTCTGGTACGGCTCATTGTCCGACTCCGGTCTGATCACAGAGCAATACCTGCTCGAATGCGCGCACAGGTACTTCAACCCCCAGACGATCATCATCGGACACGCGAACCATCCGCCGGTCACCCACGTCTACGGCGAACTCCTCGACATCATCCGTGACCGGAACCTGGCGATGGTCACCCTCAACGACATCTTCACTAGCTGACATCACCACCTACCGACCTACCAACCCACACTGCACGGATACGGATCACTCTCACCCACAACAGGATCAAGGAAAACTAGGCCCTCGCTGCTGCCACAGCTGCGACCGTAGTTCTACGTCGGCGTCTGCGACGTGACCCCAGAGATGAGCGCGCGCTACGAATACGAGATCGATACCGCGCGCGAACGACGTGTGGCAGGCCGAGGTGGCGCGAAACCTGGCCGCTCAGAACGCAGGATAGGGCGCCGGCCAGCCCTCACGGCGTGCGGGTTCGCACCGGTCCGCACCGTCTGCCTGACGCGACAACGCCCGGACGGGCCCGCGGCGACGACTCCTCGCTCACGTCTGCTCGTCAGTCGTCAAGCGCGCGCCTCCCTACCGGTCGCGACCCGGACACGGATCCGGGCCCGCGAACCCGCCGCCGACCGAACAAATACCAACTTCAATGACCACGATCGGGCTCTGCTGTCACCACAGCTAGTTGTCACGCCACCGGTCAGGGATCCGGGAGTTGCCAGCACCGATGACGATTCACACCCTCCCTGGGAGCGCGGGCGAAGACAGGTACTTCCCCCCGTCATATAGCCGGTATCCCCGGTGTTCGCCCGGCGTTACCTTTCCATGGTGTGGCGCAGGACACAGTTGCTCCTACATCCGTTTCCGAGTTGCTTTGAACGCGAGCGGAACTGATCAACCTGCGTTGCGCAGTGCCGCCCCAGTCGCGGGCTCGCAACTACTCGGAGAGGACTTCACATGGCTGTACCTGTTTTCCGGATCACCTCGTTAGCCGTGGGGCTGTTGTTGATCGGCGGCACCGCGTCCGCGGCACCCACGTCCACCTCGTTCAAGAACGCCTGCCAGGCCAGCGCGATGCTCACCGTGCACAAGGTGGCCGACACGTCGATGACCGTCGACGCGCCGGCATCGGTGACGGCGGGTGAGACGTTCACCTACCGCATCCAGCCGGGTGGAAGTTCATATCCGGATGGCGATTCCGGTGCCACGACCACCAACGTCTCCCGGTTGAAGGTGGACTACGAGATCCCTGCGAACGCCACATTTGTCAGTGCGAATGTGGTCGCCGGTACCGGGATCAACCTCGACAACGTGGCGCCGAGCGTACTGCGGGTGAACACCGCGGGCAGCCCCGACGCTGCTGGTCCGATCCTGCGACTCTCGGGTAACAACGAGTTGATCGGCAACAGTCCGTCGTCGAGTACCAACAGCGAGGGCGGCATCCGGGCGCCGAAGCTCAAGAAGAACCTCGACGGCAGCGACAACGCCAACGGGGAAAGCTGGTTCCGGCTCCCCGCTGTTGACGTCACCGTCGTTGCCGGTACCTCCGGTGTCATCACCCCGAAGGTTCGCACCGCCGGTGGCGCGGGTAGCTACAACAACGACGAGAACTACTACACCTTCCTGCCCCTCGCGACTTTCTTCTGGAGCAACCAGTGGGCGCCGACCCGTTGCACGCCTCGTGACGCGCAGGGTTCGGCATTGAATGCGGGTGCGGGCGCGCTGGCCACGATCACCGTCGGCTCGGCGGTCTCCGATACCACCACCACGCTGAAGGTCCCGGCCACCGCCAAAACCGGCACCGCCGTCGACCTAACCGCCACCGTCGCGCCCGTGGGCGCCACCGGCACCGTCCAGTTCAAGGACGGCGCCGACAACATCGGCAACGCCGTCCCGGTGAACAACGGCACCGCCACCCTCAGCCACACCTTCACTGCGGACGGAAAGCACTCCATTACCGCCGTCTACAGCGGTGACGCCGCGAACAAGCCGTCCACCTCGGCCGCGGCGACCGTGACCGTCAGCACCGACCCGGTGATCGTCGACACCACCACCACGCTGAAGGTCCCGGCCACCGCCAAGACCGGCACCGCCGTCGACCTCACCGCCACCGTCGCGCCCGTGGGCGCCACCGGCACCGTCCAGTTCAAGGACGGCACCGACAACATCGGCAACGCCGTCCCGGTGAACAACGGCACCGCCACGCTCAAGCACACCTTCACCGCGGATGGCGCGCACGCCGTCACCGCTGTCTACAGCGGAGACGCCGCCAACAAGCCGTCCACCTCGGCCGCGGCCAGCGTGAACGTCTCCGGCGGTGGTAACCCGGGTGGTAACCCCGGCGGCACCGGATCACTCGGTACCGGATCACTCGGCTCCTGACAGCACACCGACGAACGCCCTCACCCGCCGGATGGGGGCGTTCGTCGATCCGTGAACGCGCCGTCATGGCGCCTCGATTGCCAGGGGAATTGCCATGTTCATCGGCTCGATTCGCGCTGCTAGTGGTGTCGTCGCCATCTCGCTGGCTGCGCTCGTCGCCCTGCCGGTCGCCCCATCCGCGCTGGCCGCACCGGACACCGCAAGCTCGGGCAGCGCGAGCGGCAGCCTGGACGGTAGTAGTGGCGGGGCCAGTTCCGGCGGGGGCAGCGTCAGTTCGGGGTCGACGATCCCCGGTCCGCTCCAGAACGAGCACCCGCCGTTGCCCGCACTTCGCGACGACATCGCCACCGCGGGAATCGTCGGTGAGGAGCGCAAGTCCGAGCAGCTCGTCCGCTTCACGGTGGCCTCGCCCGCGTTGCGCCGCACCGTCGGCGTGGAGGTTGCGCTGCCGCGAGACAACTCGGTGCCCAGGCCCTCGATCTACGCGCTCGAAGGGGTCGACGCGGGGGAGGACACCAGCGGTTGGGTGACCATGGGCGGAGTGCCGAAGTTCTTCGCGGACAAGAACGTCAACGTCGTGATGGTCAACGGCGGTGTCTCCGGCATGTACACCGACTGGGACCGGGCCGACCCGGGCGTCGGCCTGCACAAGTGGGAAACGTTCGTCACCGGGGAACTGTCGCCCCTGATGGACGCGCGGCTGAAGACCAACGGTGTCAAGTCGCTGATGGGCGCCTCCATGGGAGCGCAGGGGGCGATGATGCTCGCCACCCGGCACCCCGAGATGTACCGCGGCATCGCGGTGTTCAGCGGCTGTTACTCGACGACCGATGGCCTGGGGCGTCTGAGCGTGCTGGCGACGGTGTCGTCGAGGGGCGGCGACCCGGCGAATGTCTGGGGCGAGTTCGCCGGGCCGGAATGGGCTGCGCATGATTCACTGCGCAATGCGGAAGCCCTGCGCGGCAAGGACATCTACGTCTCGGTGGCATCCGGGTTGCCAGGCCGGTACGAGACGCCCGACCTGGCGGACTACAGCCGCAGGGTGGTCATCGGTGGATCCATCGAGGCGGCGGCGAATGCCTGTACCCACAGGCTCCAGTCCCGGCTACGGGACCTGAACATCCCCGCGACGTCCGACTTCGAACCGAGGGGAACCCACGCCTGGATCTACTGGGAGAACCAGCTATCCAAGGCGTGGCCGACCCTCGCGCGCTCGCTCGGGCTCGCCTAGCCATCTTCCTGCGAAGGAGAATCTCGTGCTCGACGATCGGTACGACCCCGTGTTGACGGCGGCGATCGCGGAGCAGCCACGCGACCTGCCCCCGTTCACCCGGGCTGCTCGCGGCATCCGTGCGGCCTGGAGGACGCTGCCCGAACCCGATGCGCCGATGATCCGGCGGCGGATTCGTATCGCGGCGAGCACGCCCTCTCTCCGCGGGGACGTGTGGCGATCGACGGGAAACACCGAGCGCGCCATCATCGAGCAGCTCGTCGCCGACGGCGCGACCGGCGACGTGGCACGCGTGGCCGCGTCATCCGTGCTGGCCGCGCTGGTCGCCGGGCTGTTCATGTGGGCCGATGACGAGCGCAGCACCCTCGCCGACGCGATCGAGCGGGCGCTCGACGTGATCGAGGTCAGCGCCTGACCGCGGCACGGGCCACCAGCTCCATCGTCACGGCCACCGCGCAGGTCTGCGCCAACAGGAGCCCGACGAGCACCAGGATCTGCACGGCCCCGGCCTGAATCGCCGATCCACTGGCGAGCAGCACGCCGACAAAGGCGCCGGGAAGGGTCACCAGACCTACCGTGCGGGTCTGGTCGAGACCGGGCAGCAGCGCGTCGGACGCAGCCGTGTGGATCACCTCCATCCGCGCGTCCCGCACGCTCAGGCCGAGGCTCAACGCGGCCTCGACCTCCCCGCGCCGCTGATCGATGGCGTCGAGCGCGCGCTTGGCCGCGAGCGACGTGGCGGTCATCGCGCCACCGAGCACGATGCCCCCGATCGGGATCAGGGCCACCCCCTCCAGCGGAACCACCCCGCTGATCAGCATCAACGGCAGTACGGCCGTGATGCCGGCCGCGAGGGCCAGAGCCAGCCATCCGCCCGATCGGCCGGAGCCCGATCGGCGCGCGGCGGTGGCCGAGGCCGCGACATACATCAGGACCAGGACGGCCACCGCCGACCACAGGTGCCGCAGCGCGGCCGCCAGTACGACGGAGACGACAGCCAACTGCAGAGCGCCCCGGAGCGCCGCCCGCGGCACCGTGAGCGGAGGGTCAAGTGCCGCAACCCGGTACACCACAGCGGCGATCGCGGCCATCGCCACACAGACGACCGCCAGCGCCGGGCCGGGCTGCGCCAGCGCGGAGCTCACGGCCGATCTCCGGTCGTCGGCGCCCGCATCGGCCGGGCCCTAGAACCGCCCGCTGCGACTGATCCGTCCGGAGCTGCTCGGACCGCCGAACGAGCCGGGGCCGCGGCCGCCTCCGCCGCCTCCGCCGCCGCGATTGCCCCAGCCGCCGCTCATCCCGCCGCGCATCATCGAATCGATCAGGATGCCGCCGAGGATCGCGCCAGTGTTGCTCCCGGAGTTCCGTGGCTGCCTGCTCGCCTCCCATGTCTGCACGTCGCCCTGCGCGAGTCGCAGTGCCCGGGCGCCGAGGTCGCCCGCGGCCTTCGCATGCTGCAGCGCCTTCGCCGGGTCGGACTGGCTGAGCTGACGGGCGGCGTCGAAGTGGCGTTCCGCCTCAGAGAGCCGGGTGCGGGCCTCCGCACCGACGGCGCCGCGGCGGGTGTTGACGTAGTCCTTGGCCGCGGTGATCTGCGACTGGGCGACCGTGAGGTCCTGGGCGAGGCGCTGCGCGGCCCGCTCGGTCTGCTCCTTGGCGTCCATCGCGGCGGCCAGCACGGTGTCGAGCTCGTTGTCCGCCTTGACGATCGCGTTGAACGCCCCGAGCGGGTCGCTCTCCTTGAGGGCGTCGGCCTGTGCCAGCGCCGCCTCCGTCGCGGCCTTTGCCGACGCGAGGGGCGGGCCGCCGTGCTGGGCCAACGCGGACGCGGCCGCGATGTCCTTGCGGGCGTCGTCGAGGACCGCGTGCAGAGTGGCGATGGCGGTACGGATGTTGTCCGCGGCGTGGTCGACGCCGTCGAGCAGCTCCCGGACCTGTGCGATCGCACCCTCCGCGGCCCGGATCGCGACGACGGCGGGACCCTGCTTACCCGCGGGCAGGGCGGCCGCTTCACGGCCTGCGGTGATGTTCTGGTCGGCGAACGTCAGCTGTTGCTGCGCCATCGCGACATTCCCCGACACCGACGCGAGTGCGGGCGCGGGGAACTCGTTCTGCAGTCCGGCGAGCGTGGTCTCCGACTGCGGGACCCGGACGGTCAGCTCCACGACGTCCTGGGTGAGGGCGTCGAGACGGGCGGGCGCGTCGAGGAGCAGGTCGCGCATCCCGTCGAACTCCGTCACCCGCGAATTGAGCTCCTTGTCGGCCCGGCTGCACGTCGAGATCAGCTGGATCAGCATGTCCCGCTTCTGATCCGGTGTTTCGGGGATGTCGTCGTCCAGGCGCTGGCGGAGGGTGAACGCCGAGGCGAGGGTGGTCTTCGCGGTGTCGTAGGCGGCGGTGAACGGCGCGGTCGCCTGGTCGCCGAACTCGCCGCGAGCCAGGTTCAGCTCCTCCTCGCTGGTACGGATCGCGTTGTCCGTCTCGACCAGCACCTCCTTGGCCCTGGCATCGAGGGTCTCGATCGGCAGGGCCGCGATGGCGGTCGGGTTCGTCCAGTCGACGTCCTTGGCCGCCTCGATGCCCTGTCGGATCCGCTCACCCTTCTTGCGGCGGGAGTACAGCACCACGCCGCCGGCCCCGACGAGCACGACGCCGCCACCGATGAGCAGGTATTTGGCGGTGGATCCGGACCCCGACGAGCTCATCGCGTCGTCGATTCCGCCCGCGGCCGCGATCGCGGCGCCGGCCCAATCATCTTGTCGCAGAGCGGGAACGATGGCGTCCTGCTCGATGCTGTCGATCTCGGCGGAGCTGACGTTGCTCAGGTTCGGCGGCAGGTCGAGGGCGTAGGCGCGGTCTTCGGTCGCCACCGCCAGCAGCGCGCTGGTGTCGCCGAGCCCGCTCTGCTGCGCCGTCTTGCTCGCCCATTGCCCGGCATCCATGCCGTCGAAGCTCGCGACATAGGTCACCCAGAGCTGCACGTGCTGCTCGTCGAAGAGCGCGTCGAGCGCGGCCCGCACGTCGGCGCGCTCGACGTCGTCGAGGGCGCCGACCCGATCCGAGATCTGGCCAGGCATCCGGAACGGCGCCTCGGCACCCGCCACGCCCGGCAGGCAGATCAGGCCGAGCAGCGCCAGCACGGAGGCCGTTGCCGCGGCGATCGAGATGCGGTGGGAGACGTGTCGACCGCGAGCGTGCGACTGTGCGAGTGCCATGGCACTGAATCTATCGGCATCGGCGGAATTCGCGCTGTGATCCGACGGCCGCGCCGCCGTCGCCGCGGAACGGGACGGAGTTCGGGGCTTCCCGGGAGAAACAGGTACCCGCCCCGGTCATGTGGCGGGTATGCGCGGCAACGGCCTGGCGCTATCTTTCGATGCCGTGGCGCAGGTCACATCCCATGGGAAACGCACAAACGGAGGATGAAGTGGAAATCATCGGAACGATCCTGGCGCAGTTCAAGATGGCTTCGTTGCTCGGATCCAACTTCCTTCAGCTGCTCACGTCGTTCAGCTGACGACAGCACCCTGACGAACGCCCCCACGATCGGGTGGGGGCGTTCGTCGTCGCGGCACCCGGATCAGGCGGTCCGGGTGGATGTTCCGGCGGTCCTGCCGATCGCCGGGCGGGGATGACAGATGTCATGGGTGGATCGTGACGTCCGACAGGTCCGTCACGGTCGGTTTCGCAGCAAGGTCGATGGCATGACCACACCAGCGATCCAACTCAGAGATCTGCGTAAGAGGTTCGCCGTCAGGGGCGGCCGTCCCGTGCAGGCCGTCGACGGACTCGATCTCACTGTCCAGCCCGGTGAGATCGTCGCCTTTCTCGGGCCCAACGGTGCGGGTAAGACGACCACCATCGACATGATGCTCGGCCTGGCGGTTCCCGATTCCGGCGACGTCTCTTTGTTCGGCGGTGCACCGGCCGAGGCGATCGCCACTGGCCGGGTGTCCGCAGTCCTGCAGAGCGGCGGGCTGCTCAAGGACCTCACCGTCGAGGAGACCGTCCGTCTCGTCGGCGCGTTGTTCGCCACCACTCGGCCGGTCGAGGAGGTGCTGGCCAGGGCAGGAATCGCCGAGATCGCGGGCCGGCTGGTGGGCAAGTGCTCCGGCGGCCAGCAGCAGCGACTGCGGTTCGCGCTCGCACTGCTGCCGAATCCGGATCTGATCGTTCTCGACGAGCCCACCACCGGCATGGATGTCGAGGGCCGCCGCGAATTCTGGAACGCCATGCGCGAGGACTCCAGTCGCGGACGCACCGTCCTGTTCGCCACCCACTATCTCGACGAGGCCGATGCGTATGCGGATCGGATCGTGCTGGTCCGGCAGGGCCGCGTGGTGGCCGATGGCAGCGCGGCGGAGATCAAGAACCTCGCGTCCGGCCGGGTGATCAGCGCGACCCTGCCCGGCGCCGACCAGGGTCGGCTGCTCGCCATCGACGGTGTCGACGAGGTGGAGCTGCGCGGCGAGCGGCTCGTCGTGCATGCGAAGGACTCCGATGCGGTGGCCCGATACCTGCTGACGCACACCGACGCCCGGGACCTGGAGATCGCCTCGAAGGGACTCGAGGACGCGTTCCTCGCGCTCACCACCGAAACCGCACCGCACGCGTCCGCCTCCGACTACGTCACCCAGGGAGTCTGATCATGACAACCACGACCGTTGCCCCGCCGGCCCGAAGGATCCCGGTCGCGGGCGGGTTCAGCCTCGGCTTCCTGCTGCTCGAGCTGCGCCGGATGCTCCGGAACAAGCGCACGCTGATCTTCACCCTCGTCATGCCCCCCGCCTTCTTCGCGATCTTCGGGGTGCAGTCCGACTACACGACGCAGTCCTACGGATCGGGCAATGTCACCGCCTACGTGATGATCTCGATGGCCGTCTACGGCGCGATGCTCGCCACCACCAGTGGCGGGGCGATGGTCTCGATCGAACGCGCGCTCGGCTGGAGCCGTCAGCTGCGGCTGACCCCGCTGAGGCCCAGCGCGTATGTGGCCACCAAGATCGCGGTTGCGATGGCCCTCGGCCTGGTGTCGGTGAGCGTGGTGTTCCTGGTCGGCGGCGTGCTGGGGGCGCACATGCCGGCGGCCGCCTGGCTCGGCTGTTTCCTGCTGGCCTGGCTCGGTTCGGTGGTGTTCGCCGCGTTCGGGCTGTTCATGGGGTATCTGCTTCCGTCGGAGAACGTCATGCAGATCCTTGGTCCCGGGCTCGCGATTCTCGCCTTCGCCGGCGGGCTGTTCGTCCCGCCGAGCGGCTGGTTCGAGACGGTGTCTCGGTTCTTCCCGACCTATGGCGTTGCGGCCCTCGCCCGTTCACCGCTCGGCGAGATCGGGGTGGGCACCGCGGCGGTCGCGGTGGTGAACCTGCTCGTGTGGGCGGCGATCTTCGTCGTCGGGGCGACTGTGCTCTTCCGTCGCGACACCGCGCGGGTCTGATGGTCACGCCCGACCATCGGCCGACCCCGTCGCCTCGGCGGGGTTAGCGTGATGGACGTGATCGACCAGCGTGCACTCGAGCCGCGGGCCCCGGGGCGGATGGGTTTCCTTTTCGCCGCCATCTGGCTCGTCTACCTCGCCTACCCGGTGTCCTCGGCCCTGCACCTGACCGACCCGCCGGCGCGGGTGTTCGCGCTGGTGCTGATCGGGCTGTTCGGCGTCGCGTACGTCGGCAGCTTCGTCGTCTTCCGGGTGATCGACGGGATCCGCCAGCAGTGGCCACGGCCGGAGCCGCGGGTCGTCTACGCCGGGCTGGCCGTGCTCACCGCGCTGATGGCCGCGGCGATGATCCCGCTCGGCTCGGATGCGTTCTCGCTCGCCATCTACATCGCGGCGATGGCGGCGATCACGCTGCCGACGGCCAGGGCGGCGACGGTGGTTGGACTGCTCGCGGCGGCGGTGTTCGCGCTGCCGAGGCTGATCAAATCGCTGCAACCGCAGGATTTTCTGGCCTTCCAGATGATCGTGGCGGCCGTCGCGTCCTGGGGTATCGGGCAGGTCATCTATCGGAACATGCAGCTCGCCGCCGCCAGGGAACAGCTGGCCGCGATGGCGGTGGCCGAGGAGCGCCTGCGGGTCGGGCGCGACGTGCACGACATCCTGGGACACTCGCTCACCGTGATCACCGTCAAGTCCGAACTGGCGCGCAGGCTCCTCGATCTGGACCTCGACCGTGCCCGTGCGGAACTCGACGACATCGAGTCGCTGGCGCGGGAGGCGCTCGCGGGCGTCCGCGACACTGTCGGACGGCTGCGGGAGGTCAGCCTCGAGGGCGAGCTGGCCAACGCCCGTTCGGCGCTGACCGCGGCGGGCATCGAGGCCGTGCTGCCGGATTCGGTGGAGGAGGTGCCGCGGTCGCGTCGGGAGATCTTCGGCTGGACGCTGCGCGAGGCGGTGACCAACGTGGTCCGGCACAGCGGGGCTTCCCGGTGCGAGGTGCGCCTGTCGCCGTCCACCATCGAGATCTCCGACAACGGGCGCGGACCGGGCACCGACGGCGGCGAGGGCAACGGGCTGGCCGGGTTGCGCGAACGCATCGGCCGGGCAGGCGGGGTCCTGCGTCTGGCGCGGCCCCCGGCCGGCGGGTTCCTCGTCTGTGCGGAGTTTCCGGCGACCAAGGACGTCGGCCGCGCCGAGTCGAGGTGGGGCGGGCAATGACCGCGACGATCACCCTGCTGATCGCGGACGATCAGGCCCTGGTGCGCGGCGCGCTGGCGGCGCTGCTGAATCTAGAGCCGGACCTGGCCGTGGTGGCGGAGGTCGGCAGGGGAGACGAGGTGCTCGCCGCGGTGCGCGAGCACCGGCCGCAGGTGGCCCTGCTGGACGTGGAGATGCCCGGCATGGACGGCATCGCGGTGGCCGAGCAGCTGCGCCGGGAGTGCCCCGACTGCCGGATCCTGATGGTCACGACATTCGGCAGGCCCGGATACCTGAGGCGCGCGATGGACGCGGGCGCGAGCGGGTTCGTAGTGAAGGACACCCCGGCCCGCGAGCTGGCGGATGCCGTGCGCCGCGTGCACATGGGCCTACGGGCGGTGGACCCCACGCTGGCCACCGAGACCCTCGCGACGGGCTCGTCCCCGCTGACGGCCCGTGAGCGCGAGGTACTCAGGGCCGCATCGGGCGGGGCGGCCACCGGCGTCATCGCGAGGACCCTGCACCTGTCGGAGGGCACGGTGCGCAACCACCTGTCGTCGGCGATCGGGAAGACCGGCACGACGACGAGGACCGAGGCGGTGAAGGCCGCCGAACGGCTCGGATGGTTGTAGCTCGGGCGCGCCGTGACGCCCACCGCGGCGTGCGGCTGGCAGACTTGCGGAGTGAGTTCACCAGTTGTGCGCGTGCGCGAAGCCGATCGGCTCGGTTTCGGGGGCACCCTTGCCCGCTGGACGCGCCGCACCATCGCCGGTGCCGTGCTGATGGGCCTGCTGTTGGTCGGCGGCACCGCGGCGCGCGTGTGGCAGGTCGCCAGGATCGACGACCCGACCAAGGCCGACGCCATCGTCGTGCTCGGCGCGGCCCAGTACTCGGGGACGCCGTCCTCGGTGTTCGAGGCGCGCCTGGAGCAGGCCGTGAAGCTGTTCAACAGGGGCGTCGCGCCAACGGTGGTCACCGTCGGCGGCAAGCAGGAGGGCGACGTCTACACCGAGGCCGCCTCGGGGCGGAACTATCTGATCGGTCGCGGCGTGCCGGGCGACCGGATCATCGCCGTCGAGGAGGGTTCGGACACCCTGCGGAGCGTCGAGGGCGTGAGCCGGGAGATGGGCGAGCGCGGCATGAACTCGGCCGTCCTGGTCAGCGATCCGTGGCATTCGCTGCGGACCAGGACCATGGCCCGCGACGCCGGGCTCGAGGCCTGGACGGCGCCGACCAGGCAGGGGCCCGCCGTCTTCACCCGGGAGTCGCAGGCGCACGGAATCGCAAGGGAGACAGGTGCGTTGATCTGGTATCAGCTCACCCACTTCTCCGCTGACTTCCCCTACACCGCGGGACAGTGATGGCGCAGGATCCGGTGGCGGACTACACCGAGCACGACCTGGAGCGGCGGGTGGCGGAGGCGCCGAAGAGCGGCGGGCTGCCCGGCACCTCGGCCCGGCGCACCGACTTCTCGCGGGACCGGGCCCGGGTGCTGCACTGCGCGGCGCTGCGTCGGCTCGCCGACAAGACCCAGGTGGTCGGCCCGCGGGACGGCGACACCCCGCGGACCCGGCTCACCCACTCGATCGAGGTCGCGCAGATCGGCCGCAGCATCGCGGATGGCCTCGGCTGCGACCCGGACCTGGTCGACCTCGCCGGGCTCGCCCACGACATCGGCCACCCGCCGTACGGGCACAACGGCGAGAAGGCCCTCGACGAGGTCGCCGCGGAGTGCGGCGGGTTCGAGGGCAACGCCCAGAACCTGCGGATCCTCACCAGCCTGGAGCCGAAGGTGCTCGATGGCGACGGGCGCAGCGTCGGGCTCAACCTCACCCGCGCGGCACTCGACGCGTCGATCAAGTACCCGTGGGCGCGTCCGTCGCCCGGCGCCAAGTTCGGCGCCTACGACGACGACGCCCAGATCCTGGCCTGGGTGCGCGAGGGCGCGCCCGGGCGACGGCGCTGCCTGGAGTCGCAGGTGATGGACTGGGCGGACGATGTCGCCTACTCGGTGCACGACGTCGAGGACGGGGTGATCGCCGGTCGCATCGACCTGCGCGCGCTCGCGGACCCCGCCGAGCAGCGGGCCCTGGCGGAGATGGGCGCCTCGGAGTTCCGCGGGCTGATCGTCGAGGACCTGGTCGAGGCCGCGCGGCGGCTGTCCGTGCTGCCGGTGGTGGTCGGCGCGAGCGGCAGCTTCGACGGCACGCTGGCCAGCTCGGTGGCCCTGAAGAACCTCACCAGCGAGCTGGTCGGGCGGTTCGCCACCGCGGCGGTGACCGAGACGCGCCGGGTGGCCGGTGATCGCCCGCTCTCGCGGTACTCCGCCGACCTGGAGATCCCGCCGGTGGTCGGCGCGGAGGTGGCGCTGCTCAAGACCGTCGCGCTGCGGTACGTGATGTCCGACGCCGGGCACCGCACCAAGCAGGACCGGCAGCGCGACCGCATCCATCGGGTCTCGGAATGGCTGCACCGCACGGCGCCGTCCGGGCTGGACCCGCTGCTGCTCTCCGCCTGGGAGCGCGCGGCGGACGACGCGGCCAGGACCAGGGTGATCGTCGACCAGATCGCCTCGTACACCGAGAGCCGGCTCGAACGCGTCGACAAGCAGAGCCTCGGCGCTCAGGCGAGCTGGGGATAGCGCCTACACTGCTCGAGTGGCCGGCCGAATTCCTGAACGAGACATCGCGGCCATCCGCGACCGGACTCACATCGAAGACATCGTGGGGGAGTACGTCGCGCTCAAGCGCAGCGGCGGCGACTCCATGAAGGGCCTGTGCCCGTTCCACGACGAGAAGTCGCCCTCCTTCCATGCCCGCCCCAACCACGGGACCTACCACTGCTTCGGCTGTGGCGAGGGCGGCGACGTGTACTCGTTCATGCAGAAGATCGAGCACATCTCCTTCGTCGAGGCCGTCGAGCAGCTCGCCGACCGGCTCAACTACACGATCTCCTACGAGGGCGGCGGCCCCTCCGTGCAGCGCGACCGCGGCACAAGGGCGCGACTGGTGGCGGCCAACGCGGCCGCCCAGGAGTTCTACGCGGCGCGGTTGCGGGAACCGGACGCCCAGACCGCCCGCGACTACCTCACCGAGCGCAACTTCGACGGCCAGGCCGCGATCACCTTCGGCTGCGGCTACGCGCCGGACGGCTGGGACACCCTGACCAAGCACCTGATGGTCAAGGGCTTCGAGGCGAACGAGATCATCGACGCCGGCCTGGCCACGCCCGGTAAGCGCGGCACCCCGATCGACCGGTTCCGGCGTCGCCTGGTCTGGCCGATCCGCAACCTCGGCGGCGACGTCATCGGCTTCGGCGCCCGCAAGTTGTTCGACGACGACACGATGCCGGGCAAGTACATCAACACGCCGGAGACCATGCTGTACAAGAAGTCTCAGGTGCTGTTCGGTCTGGACCTGGCCAAGCGGGACATCGCGAAGGGTCACCAGGCGGTGGTCGTCGAGGGATACACCGACGTGATGGCCATGCACCTGGCCGGGGTCAAGACCGCGGTCGCCGCCTGCGGCACCGCGTTCGGCGAGGACCACCTGGCGATGCTGCGCCGACTCCTGATGGACGACAGCTACTTCCGCGGCGAGGTGATCTACACCTTCGACGGCGACGCCGCGGGCCAGGCGGCGGCCCTCAAGGCGTTCGAGGGCGATCAGAAGGTGGCGGGGCAGACCTACGTCGCGGTGGCGCCGGACGGGATGGACCCGTGCGAACTGCGCCAGTCGGCGGGGGACGCGGCGGTGCGCGACCTGGTCGCCCGGCGCATCCCGATGTTCAAGTTCGTGATCCGATCCCTGCTCGCCGAGCACGACCTCGACACCGGCGAGGGCCGGGTCGAGGCGCTGCGCCGGACAGTGCCGGTGGTCGCCCGGATCAAGGACGAGGCGCTGCGCGAGGACTACGCCCGTCAGCTCGCCGGCTGGATCGGCTGGGACGACATCCCGACGGTGATCAAGCGGGTCCGCGAGGAGGCCCGCAGGAACTCGCCGAGGTCTGGTCGCGGGCCGCAGCGGCAGGAGCGGAGCCGGGTTCCGGAGCAGGGCGCCGGGGAGGCGCCCGCTGGTCCGGCCCGGCCGAACCCCACGGACCCGACGCTGTGGCCGCAGCGGGAGGCGCTCAAGTCGGCCCTGCAGTACCCGTCGATCGCCGGCTCGGTGTTCGACTCGCTGCCGTCCGAATCGTTCACCCATCCCGCGTACGCGCTGGTGCGCGACGCGATCGCGGCGGCGGGCGGGACCGGCGCCGGTCTCGGCGGGGCCGAGTGGATGGATGCGGTCGGCAAGCGGGCCGAGCCGCTGCAATCGCTGGTCACCGAGCTGGCCGTGGACCCGATGCGGGCCTCGGACGTGCCCGCGTACATCCCGCGGGTGCTGGCCCGGCTGCAAGAGGTGTGGGTGGGCAATCAGGTGGCCGACCTCAAGTCGAAGCTGCAGCGGATGTCGCAGGCCGACCAGCCCGACGAGTACATGTCCCTGTTCGGCGACCTGGTCGCGCTCGAGCAGTACCGGCGCAGCCTGCTCGAGCAGGCCGTCGGGGACAGCTCCGACGACCTGTAGCGGGTCCGCCCCTACTTGCGGTCGCGCGGGACGTAGATCGTGGTGTCCGCGTCGATGGCCTCGAGCGGCTCGAGGCGGGGCTGCGTGTTCAGGCTGTCGGAGAGCTTCTGCCTGCCCACGTCGATGACCTTCTTGGTGGCGGGGCTTGCCGCCACGGCCTTGGCGGCCTTACTGATCTGTTCGTAGCGCGACCTGCCCGCCTTGGTCCCCAGCACGTACCCGACGCCGACAGCGATCAACAAGCGCATCATCCCTGCTTTCCTCCTCCGACCAGCCTCTCAACAGTCTGCCTGATGGGCCTCCGGGCAGGCGATTTGGTACCTGGGTGGGGGGATGGGTTAAAGTCTGTCCGCAGCCAAACGGAAACGAACGGCTGACGGAATAATCCCCTGTAGCTCAATTGGCAGAGCTTCCGACTGTTAATCGGACGGTTGCTGGTTCGAGTCCAGCCGGGGGAGCCTTTCCTTCGGAACCCCCTCGCCTTCGGGCGGGGGGGTTTCGTCGTTCAGGGGTCCGCCCCACATCAGCCAGTCGCGATCTACGCCGAGCGCTAGCGCGATCTGCGACACCTTCAGGTCGAGTCGGCGCGTGCCGCGACCGAGCTCCATGCCCTGCCACTCGCCATACGAGATTCCGCACACCTCGGCCGCCTTGCGCTGAGACAGCTTGCGCTCGAGGCGCACCAACACAAGACGGTTCGTCAGGGAGTCCGAAGGGACCCATCCGCTTCGCTTCTCGGTCGCTGTAGTCATGTCCAAGATTCTGACACGAACAAGATCAATCTGCAACAGATTGTTACGCGCTGACCAGGTATGCGACACGCCGACGTGTAATCACATGATTGACATTCAAACGTGTAGCTGACAACTTTTCGGTCATGCCCACACCGACACGGGAGCTGATCGAGCTCCGACTGCCTGCAGGGATGAACCTCTCCGGGTTCGTCGCCCAGCGGCGCCGGTCCGGGGCTGGATGGCGACTCATGGCCGACGAGGTACTCGAAGCCACAGGGGTTTTCGTTTCGCACCAGACGCTCAGGCGCTGGTTCCCGGACGCCCCGCCTCGCCGCCAGCTCAAGCCGGCCCCGCACCCCATCGCCAAGCGACGCGTTCCTGCCTGACCCCACGAAAAAGCCCGCCCGGTGGACAGACCGGACGGGCACCGACCCCCACGAAAGGAATCTGATGCCGAATTCTACGGCAGAGCTCGTTCCCTTCCAGTACGAGAGCGCGAGTGTGCGCGTCCTCACTCTCGGCGACGAACCGTGGTTCGTCCTCGCCGACCTCGCCCGAGTCCTCGACATCAAGGACGTGAGCCGCCTCGCCTCGCGCCTTGACGATGGGGTGCGCCAGACGCACCCCATCGCGGACAGCCTGGGTCGCACCCAGCAGGCGACCATCGTCAACGAGCCCGGCATGTACGAGGTCGTGATCCGCTCCGACAAGCCGGAGGCGCTCGCCTTCCGCCGCTGGATCACCACCGAGGTTCTTCCCTCCATCCGCCGCACCGGCGCCTACGGCGTCCCGGCGCTCAACCTCACGGCCCTCGGCCCGACCGAACGCGCCTACCTCACCCAGATGAGCCAGGGCCTGCAGCTCGCCCTCGAGTCCGCCGAGCGCAACCAGACGAAGGCCGACGCGTTCGACGCGTTCCTCAACGGCAAGGGCTGCTACCTGATCGACACGGTCGCCAACCTGATCGGCGCGAGGCACAAGCCGCTGTGGCGCCTGCTGTACGACGAGAAGGTCCTGATCGAGTCCGGGCCCCGTCGCCGTCAGCCGTACGCGAAGCCGAAGCTCGCGGGCTGGTTCTCGGTCAAGACGCACGACCAGAGCAAGACGAACGGGCACGCCTCCCACACGACCTACGCCACGCCGTACGGCGCCGAGCAGATCCGGCTCCTCGCGATCGAGCGGGGCCTGATCGAGCCGCAGCTGATGGCGCTGCCCGGATCGAGCGCGTTGGCGGTGCAGGGGTGAGCGGCCGGCTGATCCATGCCGAAGACGTTGCCGACGAGCTTGGCGTCCCGGCGCCGGTCCTTGCCATCGCAATGCTGCGCGGCGTCTTGCCGTACGTCGAGACGGCCGACGGTCCGCACATCGACAGCGTCGAGCTCGACACCTTCCGCGCCGGGCATCGCATGTACGAGTGCTGCCCGGGCCATTGGGTCTGCGAGCTGCAGCCTGAGCAGCCCGAAAGCGCTGAGCGGCTGGGCGTCGGTGCGCTGTTCGTCGCCGCGGCCGCCGTGCTGACGCTGGGCCTGACCGCCGGTGCCTGGCTAATCCAGCTGGTGACCCCGTGAGCGCGCCGTACGCCGAGTGCGACCTCGACGCGATCGTGCTCGGGGTGACGCTGCCGATCCTCGTAGAGCGGACCGTGCGCCTCGCCTGCGACCTGCTCGGCGTCCCGCCCATCGAACTCGAACTCCCTGACGCTCGCGGTCTCGCCCCGCAGAGCGCAGGGTCGCTGGCCCCGCGCGACGGCACGGAAGCCACGGCGCGCGGGGCCACCTAGCCCCGGTGGCGGCGGACAGAGATGTGGAGTCCTGACCCGGCCCAGATGGCCGGACCGCCGCCACCGGTCACCAACCACCAATCCATCAACGCGGGCTGCTTGTCCGTGCGCCCCGTTGTACCCAAATCCAGGAGAAATCCATGAGCACCATTCAGTGCGGCACCACCGTCCAGGGTCTCTATGAGCGCGAGCGGCGCGAGCTGCCAGCACGGGGACGCGCCCAGCACCGCGCGGGCATCCCGGTCCGAATCTTCCTGCTCGCCGCCCAGTCCGAGTCGGTGGCGGCATGAGCGCCCCCGAAATCTCCCTCGCAGGATTCGCGGCCGCACTCGACGAGCAGGCTGCCAGCCTCGCCGAGGCGGGGGTCGACGGCAGCGAGGACTACATGTTCCGGAGCGAGTCCCTCGCGCTGGCGAAGCTCTCAGCCGAGACCGCGGTCGCGCTGGCTGAGCGGCAGGCGCAGATCGACGAGCAGGGCGCAGCAACCGCCCCCGCCGCTGCTGCGCTTGAGCGGGTCCGCCAGTACGCCGCGGTGTGCGCGACCGCACCAAACCTGAACATGCGGATCGCTGGTCAGAACGTCCTCGCGATCATCCGAGGTGAGGAATGAACGCCCGCGAGTACTGGGCCTGGCTCCGCGCCCGCGTGCTCACCGCGGACACCCTCTGGTCACTGGCCACCGGTGCCCCGATCGGCGGCATGATCGGCGCCGCCTGGTACTTCGCTGGTGGTGGTCAGTGATGGCCGCCGAGTGGCAGGAGCGCGCGAAGTGCCGCGACCAGGATCCCGAGCGGTGGGTCACGGCCAATCTGCCCGCCGGCCGGGCCCGGGCCCACGCCGCGATCGAGCGGTGTGATGGCTGCCCGGTCTGGCGCGACTGCGCCCTCCACGTCCTGGACATGGATGGTTTCAACGGGATGGTCGCGGCTGCCGTCGCCTTCCCGGACGGCCATAACAACACCGACCACGCGCGGAAGTCGCTCCGAGCCCGGCTCGGCCTGAGGCCTGAGGTTGTCAGCACGCACCGAAGCCGGATGCCGGAGTGCTGCACGACGTGCGAACTGACTCTGGTGCCGACCGGGACGAAAGAGATCCCCGAGGGGCACGCCCGGTACATGGGCAAGGGCCTGTGCATGCGTTGCTACAACGCATCCCGGCGCAGGCAGGCGGTCGCGTGATGGATGCCAACGAGATCGCGCTCACCGCGGCCGAGAACCTCGACCAGCTCGACGGGCACGAGGGTTGGCGGCCATGCAGTGCTGAGCGGCACTCCAAGGCCGAGGCACTGGGCCGGGCCAGCGTCTACATCGAGGTCGTAGACAACGTCACCGGCGAGACAGGGCAGGTCTACCTCTACGCCAGCCGACTCCCCGTCGAGCCGCCCAGGTTCGACGACGGCACCGCTGCCGACCGAGCGCACGACGCCGCGGTGGCCGACGAACTGGGGGCGCTCTGATGTGGGGCCTGCTGACGGCCGACGTGCCGACGCAGTGGGGCACCTTCGCCCGCGGCCTGGCGGTGCGGGTGATCGAGAGCGACGCGCAGACCCGGGTGGTCGTGCTCTCGGAGCTGCGGGCCCGGCGCCTCACGGCCCGGGTGCCGCGCGACGGCGTGCTGACGGGTGTGGCCTGATGCGCGACACCTTGTTCCCGAGCTGCGTCATCCCCGGATGCAGCAACCCCGTATCCCGGGCGACCGAGCCGTGCGGCCAGTGCAAGACCGCGTTCGGCAAGTACCTGCGCCCCGGCGGCGAGCCACTGACCGACGAACAGATCGAAGAGCGCGACGCCGCGGTGCGCTCGACCTACGAGACCAGAAGGGAAGACACATGCTGACCATGACCGATCTGTTCTGTGGCGCCGGCGGATCCAGCACCGGCGCAACGCAGGTGCCCGGCGTCGCAGTGCGCATGGCCGCGAATCACTGGGACCTCGCGATCGAGACCCACAACACCAACCACCCGGACACCGACCACTCGTGCGCCGACATATCGCAGGTCGACCCGCGCCTGTTCCCGCGCACCGACATCCTGTGGGGCTCACCGGAGTGCACCAACCACAGCCAGGCCAAGGGCCGGAAGCGGAACATCGACAGCACGCCGGACCTGTTCGACGAGGCGCTGCCCGACGCAGCGGCCGAGCGCTCCCGGGCGACGATGTGGGACATCCCGCGGTTCGCCGAGCACCACCGGTACCAGGCGGTCATCACCGAGAACGTCGTCGACGCCGCGAAGTGGGTCATGTTCCCGGCGTGGCTGCAGGCGATGGAGCTGCTCGGCTACGAGCACCACATCGTCTACATGAACTCGATGCACGCCCAGGCTGGCGGTGACCCGGCGCCGCAGTCCCGCGACCGCATGTACGTGGTGTTCTGGCGCAAGGGCAACCGGCGCCCGGACCTCGAGCGCTGGACCCGCCCGCGCGCCTACTGCCCGTCGTGCGACGAGGTCGTGACCGCGCTGCAGGGCTGGAAGAAGTCCACCCCGTGGGGCCGGTACCGCGCGCAGTACGTGTGGCGGTGCCCGAAGGTGGCGTGCCGCAACGGGATCGTCGAGCCTGGCTGGCTGCCCGCGGCCGCCGCGATCGACTGGTCTCTGCGCGGCGAGCGGATCGGCGACCGATCGAAGCCCCTCGCGCCGAAGACCATCGCGCGGATCGAGGCGGGGCTCGCGAAGTTCGCGGGGCCCGATCCGTTCATCGCGACGATGCGCGGCCAGTCGAAGTGCCACCGCGCCGCGGATCCGCTCACGACCGTGTCGGCGGGCGGTGGGCATCACGGACTGCTGGTCCCGGTCGAGGGGCGCGACGGCAAGGAGGCCCGCGCCGCGGGCGAGCCGCTGCGCACCATGACCACCCGGAACGAGACCGCGTTCGTGGTGCCGCTGCGCGCGAACAACACCCCGAAGGCGGTCACGGACCCGTTCGACACCTTCGCGGCCGCCGGGCTGCACCACGCGATGGTCACGCGCCACAACGGCAGCCGCGGCGACGGCGCCGAAATGTCGACACCGATCGGCGAGGAGCTGCGCACCCTCACCACGACCAGCGGCCAGTCCCTCACCACCTGGGAACAGCCGAAGGTCGACGACTGCATGTTCCGCATGCTCGAGCCCCACGAGATCGCCGCAGGCATGGCGTTCACCCCGGGTTACACGATCCTCGGCAACAAGCGCGAGCAGGTCCGGCAGGCCGGAAACGCGGTCTGCCCGCCCAACGCCCGCGACCTCGTGGCCGCGGTCGCCGAGTCCCTGGCGGTGGCCTGATGGCAATCACCCTCGCGCAGGCCCGTCCCGGCCGCGCCGTCGTCTACCGCAGCGTCGTCACCGGCATGGCCGCCGAGCGTGGCGTCATCGTCGGCCCCGCCGAGCGCGGCCTGGTCCTCGTCGACTACGGCGCCGGAGCGATCCACCCCACCCACCCCGCAAACCTCGACCTGATCGGAGCATCGAATTGAGCAACGTCGTCGACACCGAGGGCGTCTACGCCGACATCCCGGACCACGTCTACCACTCAGACAAGGCCTCGCTGTCCTCGTCGGGCGCGCGGACCCTGCTGAACAAGACCCCGGCGCACTTCCGCCACGACCAGGACAACCCCCGCGAGTCCACGGACTACTTCGACCTTGGCCACGCCGCGCACACGCTGGTCCTCGGATATGGCGCGGAGATCGCCGAGATCGAAGCGGACAGCTGGCGCACGAAGGCGGCGCAGCAGGCGCGCGACGAAGCGCGAGCGGATGGCAAGACGCCGCTCCTCACGGCCGACGTCAAGCGCGTGCACGCAATGGCCGAGGCGCTGCGCGAGCACCAGCTCGCCGGGACGTTGTTCGGCGAGGGCGAGCCCGAGCGGTCGATGTACTGGCGCGACCCGGCGACCGGGGTGTGGCTGCGGTCGCGCCCCGACTGGCTGCCGACGCGGCCCGGCCGGTTGATCGTGGCCGACTACAAGACCACCGCGACCAGCGCCTCCCCGGAGGGGTTCACGAAATCCGCCCTGAAATTTGGCTACCACCAGCAGCACGCGTGGTACGTCGACGGCATCACGGAGCTCGGCGTCGACGACGACCCGGCGTTCCTGTTCATCGTCCAAGAGAAGGACGCGCCCTACCTCGTGTCGGTCTGCCAGCTCGACGAGGACGCGGTCGAGCTCGGCCGGCGCCGCAACCGTGAGGCGATCGACCTCTACGCGAAGTGCGTCGCGGACGACCACTGGCCCGGCATCGGCCACGAGGTCCACCAGATCACCCTGCCCGCCTGGGCATTCAACGACTGACCGAGAGGAAACCCTATGTCGAACAGCAAGTTTCAGCCCGTCGCGACCGGCAACCGTCAGGTAGCGCAGCGCGAGGGGAAGCCGTCGCTCGCCGCGATGATCCAGAAGATGCGACCGGAGATGCAGCGCGCACTCCCGAAGCACATGGACCCCGACCGAATGGCGCGGATCGCGCTCACGACGCTGCGCCAGACGCCGAAGCTCGGCGAGTGCAAGCCGGAGAGCTTCCTCGGCGCGCTGATGACCTGCGCGCAGGTCGGCCTCGAGCCGGGCCCGCTCGGCGAGGCCTACCTCGTGCCGTACGGCCGCGAGGTGACGTTCGTCCCGGGCTACCGCGGCCTCGTGAAGCTCGCGTGGCAGTCGGGCCAGCTCAACTCGATTGCGGCGCACGTGGTCTACGAGGGCGACGCGTTCGACTACTCGTACGGCCTGGACCCCTCACTGACGCACAAGCCTGCGCTGACGAACCGCGGCAAGGTCGTGGCGGCTTACGCGGTCGCGACGTTCAAGCACGGCGGCAACGCGTTCGAGATCATGTCGATCGAGGACATCGAGGCGATCCGGAAGCGGTCGAAGGCGAGCGGCAGCGGGCCGTGGGTCACCGACTGGAACGAGATGGCCCGAAAGACCGTGCTCAAGCGCCTCGCGAAGTGGCTGCCGCTGTCGAGCGAGTTCGCCAATGCGGTCCAGCGCGACGGCACGGTGCGCACGGACGTCGGCGTGCAACTCGACGACGTCAAGCCGGACTGGATCGACGGCGAGGTCGACCCCGATCCGAGCCGGGTCACCGCGGCCGAGATCGCCGGAGAGGCCTCAAATCCGGTCGAAGAACAGGACATGGCGCAGGTCAGCGAGTCGGACGCCGAGGCAGAGCCCGATGCGCCGAAGGTGAGCCCGGCACAGCTCAAGAAGCTGCGCACCCTGCTCGCCGCGTGGAAGTACACGACCCCCGCCGCGCGCCTGGAGTACCTGCAGTCGCAGTTCGGTGACCAGATCACCGACGAGCGCCAGCTCGATGCCGAGGTCGCCGATCAGTTCATCGGCTGGCTCGAGCAGGAGCAGGCCGCCGACGCCGAGAAGGCTGCCGCGGCCGAGGAGGAGCCGGCCGTCGAGTCGAACGAGGGGCCGGCCGAGGCGCAGGCGGCCGAGCAGTGAGGGGCGCCGACGTCGTGCCGGTGATCCACCGCGTCACGATCCCGGTCGAGGACGAGCAGCTCATCGCGATCCATGCGGGCGGGCAAGTCCTGTCCGTCGCGCCGACGCGCGACGGGCGCAGTGCCCACATCGACCTGTGGTTCACCACCTACCCATCCGAGGACCGCGGGGACCAGCGCTGGATCTACATCGCCGGGACCGGCCACCCCAGGCCGCCTGGCCGATTCATCGGCACGGTCGTGACGCCGTCAGGCCTCGTCTGGCACGCATTCGAGGGCGACCCCGTCTCGGCGCCCTCCGACAACCGGTAACCCCCACCAACAGAAGGAGATCCACCGTGTCACAGCCCCTTATCGATTCGGCCCGACTGCAGTTCTCTGGCCTGTCCGCCGAGGACTTCGAAGACGTCCCGGAGATCGGCGAAGAGCGGGTCTACACCATCCGGGCCCGCTGCCAGTCGCACACCGAACGCGAGATGGCCAACGAGGGCACTCGGAAGTCGGTGAACATGAAGGTGACCCGCGTCCTCTCGGGCGTCGCCAATGAGATCGACGACGAGCCGGAGCCCGAGCCAAGCCTGTTCGACTCGGACGACACCAGCTCAGTCGACGCCGAGCCCGAGTCGATCGGCTCCATCCTCGGCGGGGCCGAGGCATTCCAGGGTCCGACCTTCTCCGCTGGCGACGAGTGAGTCGCTCGGCAATCGCAACGCTCGCCCTCGCGCTGGCTACGGCCAGCGCGGGGGTGGCGTTCGCGAACTTCATCTTCACGTCCTGGGTCGTCGAGACCATCGAGCACTACCTCGGAAAGAGGAAGCCATGAGCGAGAACAGCACCACCGCAACGCAGCCCGGCCCGCGTACGTGGGCGCCACTGACCAGCCCTCCCGGCGTCGAGAAGGTTCGCACCCTCCACGGCGTCGTGTGGATCCGTGTCGGCGACCAGTGGACCCAAGAGTCCGGCCAAGACCGTAGCCGCATGTCGTGGGCGTGGATCCTCGACCGCTATGGCCCGCTGACCGAGGTGCCCGCGGAGGCGCCCGCGCCGACTGATGCCGGGCCGTGGCCCACCTTCGACAAGGTGCCGGACGGCGTGATCGTGGCAGCCAGGAGCGGCCACCTGTACCAGCGGGACGGCATCCAGGTCACCCACTTGCGCCGCAAGGATCTGTCCGTCTGCTGCGTCGGAGCTTTGGGCCTTTTCCACTTCCGTGGTCCGTTCGCCCGGCTCGGCGTGCCGCTGTGATCACCGTCCTGTGCTGCCGCGGCATCGGCGAGCCGCTGCGCGACAACATGCTCGCCGGGGTTACGCGCCGCCTCGACCCGACTCGGTTCCAGGTCGTCGAGGTGCCGTGGGCCGCCTCGTACGGCCCGGTCCCGCTGCCGCTCGGACCCGCCTTCGACCAGTCGCTCGCCGACGGCCGGGCGCTGCTGCTGCGGCTGATCGCCGAGGACCCGAATCCGGTGCTGCTGCTCGGGTACTCGGGCGGCGCGGCGCTGGCCGGCCACGTCGCCGCGGAGATCGCGAAGGGCTGGCACCCGGGCCTCGAGGTCGTCGGCGCCGGACTCGTGTCCGACCCGTTCACGCCGGGCCACGCCTCTCCGGCGCCCGGACGATGGGGGATCGCCGGGCCGCGCTCCATCCCCTCACGGTTCCCGGTCTGGTGGGTCTCCGATCCGGCGGATGTCATCTGCTGCTGCCCGGCAGGGTCGCCCGTGCGGACCTTGGCCGACCAGACGTCGGCCGCGAGCCTTTCCAACCTCGTCGCGTGGGCCGCGAACCTCCGCTGGCGCCTGGAGTTCCAGCAGTGGCAGCAGGTCGCCATCGACTGGGGCAACCGCGAGCAGGTCAAGGCGATCTATCGCCAGGCGCTCCATGACGTCGACGGGTACCTCCGTCGAGGCGACCACACCGGCTACGGCGTCCGGCGCGCGCCCGGGTCGCACCTGACCTACCTCGACCAGCTCGCCTACAACATCATGAGGAGCGTGCGATGAGCGAGATCGACACCGCCGCGCTGCGCGTCGCGCATGGTGGCCCCGAGTGGACTGAGATGCGATCTCGCACCGTCCACGCCCTGTGCGACGAGATCGACCGACTGCGAGCTGACCAGCAGCGCCTCCGGGCCGGGCTCGGGCGCAAGGCCGACGAGGTTGCCGAGCTCCGCGCGCGGGCCGAAAGTGCGGAGGCGGAGGCGACGCGCTGGCGCGAGAGCAACGACGCGTGGGCCTTGAAGGCGAAAGCGCTGGAGCCTCAGGTGGAGCGACTGAACGAGAAGGTGCAGGCGTGGTGCCCGCACATGTCGTGGTCTGGCTACGCCACCGGCGAAGAGTGGTGCGACGAATGCGGCATCCTCCGCGAGGCCGCCGCCGAGGCGGGTGAGCGATGAGCCGCTACGTCTACCGCATCACCGTCGACAGGTACCCCACCCCAGGCGGGCAGCCATTCACCGACCTCGACGACGGATTCTGGGAAGACCAGGTGTACGCACATTCCAACCCTGAGGCTGGCGGATTCGCCGAGTGGCTGCCTAACAGCTTCGGCGAATGGCTCTACGCCGACGAGTGGCCCGGCGAGCCCGAGAAGATCGGCCGGACCATCTTCGGCGGTGACGCGCCGCTACTCAAGATTCCCGTCTGCCGGCGTCGCCACTGGTTGTCAGCCTCCACTGCTCGCGGCGTCGTTGCGGGACTCCGAGAGTGGGGCTGCGAAGTCCGCCTTGAACGGTGCCGGATTGACGAATGGGAGGCCGTCCAGTGAGGACCTACTTGGGCGGTGACTGGTGATGCCGATACCCACCTGCGTCCGCTGCGGGCGCCCGATCAACGCGCACGGACGTGTGTGTGCCGACTGCCTGATGCGCGGAAAGGAGGCCGGCCGTGCCAGAGCTCTTCGAGACCGTAGACGTACCAGTGCGATCCGATGACCAGTGCCAGCGCAGCTACGGACTGGCCAACCCGACGTGCAACCTCGCGCGGGGGCACGGTGGCGACGAGTGCGCCGAGGTGAGCCTGTCCGGCCTCGTGCTGAGCACCTGGCCCACCCCGGGCGAGTGCGAGTTCTGTGGCGACACGTGGTGCGACTGCCACGGGGGAGTGGTGGTTGAGCTCGCGACCGGGGGTGATCGCTGATGGCGCGCACCTACCCCGCGAGGCGGGCCCGGATCGCGAAAGTCGAGGACGTCCACGTTCTCGTCGGCTACGGCCTCGACGGCGCGCCGATGTACAACGACGAGCCGTCGTGCCTCGGCTGCGACGAGCCGGTCGTCGCGGGCGATCGCATCATCGGCGACTACTGGGGGCAGCCCAACGGGCTCGCCCTGCACCACGCTGGGTGCGCCGACGCTGGGGAGGCCTTGCCGTGAGCGCGACCAGCTGCGCGTCCGGCGCGTTCCTGCCGCCCGATCCCGACTCGCTGTGCTGCTACGGCGCCGCGGTGTACGGCGACCGCTGCACCTGCTGGACCGCGGTGCTCGACATCGAGCCGAGCACCGCGGTCGAGGAAGGTCCGAACGAGGCGAACGCGAAGTGCTGCCACGACTGCGCGTTCCGGGCCGGATCACCCGAGCGCGAGGAGATGGGCGGCGACCCGATGCCGTACCGACCCGATCACCCGTTCTACTGCCACACCGGATTCCCGCATGCGGACCACTACACCCACCCCGAGACGGACCAGACCATCCCGGGCCGCGACGGCGACTACCAGCCCATCACTCACAACGGCCGCACCTGGCGAGCCGACGGCCGGCCAGCGCTCGTGTGTGCCGGATGGGCGGCATTCAACCGCGCTGCGGACAGCGAACAACGAGAGGAGCCCCACCATGGCGCGTGAGTACGCCCGGACGCGGATCAGCATCGCGGACGACGAGGACATAGAGAGCCTGAGCGCTGACGCTCAATGGCTGTACTTCCGGGTGCTGATCCCGGAGCCGACGCTGAACTACGCAGGCGTGGCCGACTGGCGGCCGAACCGGCTCATCCGCAAGGCGCAGGACATGACGATCGGTCGACTCCTGGCCGCCGCTGCCGAGCTCGAACAGCGCAACTATCTCCTGTTCGACCTCGAAACCGAGGAGGTGCTGGTGCGCAGCTACATCCGCAGCGACGAGCTGCTGCGGAACCCGAAGATGGCCGCCAGCGTGATCAAGGCGTGCCGCTCCATCGCTTCCCGCACCCTGCGCGCTGCGGTAGTGACAGAGGTCTCACGGGAGCAGCAGGAGCACCCCGAGTACTCATCCTGGGGCCACAAGGACACCCGAGAAGACCTGTCCCGATTGGTATCCCGTCCCGGTCTCGATTCGGTCGGTTACACCAACCAGATCACCAATCCTGATTCGGTCCGGATTACCAACGGGATTGGTGATAGCGATCCGATCTCGATTACCAATCGGATTACCAATCGGATTGGTGATGTGGACCCGGGTGCCGATCACCAATCGGAACACCAATCGGATTCGGTCCGGATTCCCAGCAACAGCACCATGCACCATTCACCAGCCACCATGAGTGGTTACGTAAGTCCGGAAGGTCACCAGGGCGACGAGGCCGAACCCGCCCCCAACTGCCTTCAGCATCCGGATGGCACGACCGCCCCGTGCCGCGCCTGCGGCGACGCCCGGCAGGCTCGGGAGGCGTGGGACCGGCGGCGCCTGGTGGCCGAGGTCGCCGAGCGTCGGGTCGAGGCGCGTAGACGTGCCGAGGCAATCGCTGCTACGGTCGCCGCATGCAACCTCTGCGACGACGACGGGTATGTGGGAACCGTTGTCTGCGACCACGACCCGGAGACCCCGGAGCGTAACCGCCGAGGCAGCAAGCTCGTCCGGGATGCACTGGCCAAGGCCGGTACAGGCACCGACGCAGCCACCGAGGCCGAGCAGTGAGCACCATCGTCGGGCTGGACCCGAGCCTCACAGCCGCCGGAATCGCCGTCGTCAAGCACCCGCGGCACGCTGACACCCCGAACCGTCCCCGGCTCGCTGCAGTGGGCGCACAGGGCCACCGCGGGGCCACCCTGCCCGAGCGCAGCATCCGAGTCGGCGAGCAGGCCGAGCGGATCCTGCGAGCGATGCCCGCGACGGTCTGCCTCGTGATGATCGAGGCACTGCCGCTCGTACCGCCGAACCCGAACGCCGCGAGCCTGTTCCAGGAGCGCGCCGCGCTGGTGCTGCGAGTCGTCGAGTACCTGACGAAACGCCGCATCCCGGTCGTGGACGTCAACGTGGCCACGCTCAAGCTCTGGGCCACCGGCAACGGGCGGGCTGAGAAGACCGCGGTGCTCGAGGCGATGCAGACGCTCTGGCCGCATGCGGAGATCGGCGACAACGACAACAAGTCGGATGCGCTGGCGCTCGCGACGATCGGCGCGCAGCGGCTCGGGTGGTACGAGCCGGAGCTGCCGCACCATCTCGAGCCGCGCGTGAACTGGCCGGCGGGGGTGCGCCGATGACCGCCATCGACTGCACGAACTGCGGCCGCGTCGTCGCCGACGGGTACGAGCTGTGCACGCTGTGCGCCGACGCGCTTCATCGTGAGCTGCTCACCGTGCCGGGCCTCGTCTCCGACATGACCATCACCCGGGCTCGGCTCGACCGCATGAGCCGGGGCCGGGTGGGCGGCAAGAGCTCCGAGGCTGCGTTGCCCGTGCGCCTCGACCGGTTCGACGAGCGCCCGACGCAGCGATCCCTCAACCACCTGACGCTCATCGTCGGCACCTGGGCCCGACTCGCCGCCGACCACACCGGCCAGGCCGATGACCTCGACGCCGCGCTCGACAGCCGCGGCCTGCGGCAGCTCGTGCACAACCGCCGTGACGGTAGGTTCGACCGCGCCGCCCTGGCGACCGAGGGCGCGTACGACGTCGAGTTGGCGGCCCTCTGGCTCGCGTACTGCGGCGGCGATTTGCGTGCCGTCCCGGACGCTGGCGCCATGCACGACGAGATCACCGACGCGCTCGCCTCCGCGCGCCGCGTTGTCGACCGACGGCCTGAGCTTGCCTACCGAGGGCAGTGCAGCGCGATCGTCGCCCAGCCCGACAGCACGAGCGGCCTGTGTGGCGCCGACCTCTACGTCGAGGGTGGCGACGGGTACCTCACGTGCCACTCATGCGGCACGAGCCACGACGTGCGGACGCTGACGCGAGATGCGCTCGGCGCCATCGAGAACCGGCTCTTCACCATCGCCGAGCTCGAGCGCGTGCTGCGCGAGCTCGGCGAGCCGGTGCCGGCCGGGACGATGCGCTCATGGCTCAGTCGCGGACAGCTACGTCCTCGGGCGTGGCGCCAGGCCGACGGCACCGAGTCGGGGTACTGGGTGAGGCGCAGCGACCCTCCTCTGTTTCGGGTGGGCGACGTGCGTGGGCTCCGCGCGGAGTGAAGTCAGAACGTTCTGATCAGGTTCAAGACGCCCGCCACGAACAGCAGGATGGATAGGCCCTGCACGATCACCCTCAGGATGTCGTCGAAGTCGGCCTGCGATGCCTTCTCTTGCAAGTACGCAAACCGCCCTCGGTCATGGGCGGAGTTGAGCTTATGCAGCTTGTTGAGCTCGGCCTGGATCGAGCGATCGACCACCTGCCCAGCGTCAAGTGGTGCGCCGTCACCCTCAATCGCAACGAGTTCGGCGCGGATTTCGACCAGCATCTTGAGGTTCTCGTGCGGTGACTTGCGGCTGTTCCGGGTCGCAACCCAACCGGCAATGGCTGCCGCGAAGATGATGGCTATCGGGCCCGCGATGGCCGTCCAATTGGGCTGACTGGGCGCGGCGGCTGCTTGGGCGAGAATCACTGCGACATTATGCCCGACACGCGAGTTGGCCGCGTCGACTTGAAACGCTCTGACCTGGATGCAACACTCTCATGCAGTGGGAGCCAGTGTGTCTGCTCCACGGTTTCCCGCCCACAATCCTCGTTCGCGTGAACGTCACCCCTCTGTGCCCTGACCGTTGGGCCGAGCAGGGGAGCGAAGCACCCACCATCGTCTGACCGTGACGCGGCAGGCGGCGCGCTGCGCGAGCGAGTCGACCCACCCAGATGTCCGGACGCGCCCCGGATCCCTCGTCGCTGCACGCCGCCATCACGGGCTGACGCTGTGCGCCGGGCGCGTCCGGGCTTCACGCACCGAGTGTTGGGAGGCCGCCGTGATGAGCCACGAGGACCAGCTGTACGACCTGCGCGTGCAGATCGGTCGAGCCCGGGCGGCAGGCGATGACCGCAAGGTGCGCGAGCTGCAGGCGATGCAGGACGGCATCGAGCTACGGATGGCCTGGTCATGCTCGAAGTGATCTGGCTGTTCGTCGCTATCGCCCGCATGTTCATCGGCCGGTCACACTGATGCCCAGCGCCCCGCCTCGGGCATGTCCGAAGTGTCGCCGGGCGCACAGCAACCCCCGAGGGTGCCCGCAGTGCCGCCCGGCCTGGCAGGGATCGAGCTGGACCGGTGGCAGCACGCGGCGATGGCGGACGCTGCGAGGGGACCAGCTCGCGGCCCATCCGTTCTGCCAGTGGCCCGGGTGCCGACGCGCGGCCGTCGAGGTCGACCACGTCGTGAACCTGGCGGACGGCGGCGAGAGGTACGACCCGACCAACCTGCAGAGCCTGTGCAGGCCGCACCACGAGGGCAAGACGCAGGCCGAGGCGCGCGGTGGGCCAGATTCCGCCGACGACTGCCCGTTCTAGTCCATCCCCGGGGTAGGGGGGTCGAAATCGCTGGCGCCCCAGGCCGGGACACCGGCGCGGTAACTCGACTTTTTCGCGCTCAGGTTCGCGCTCATGGGGGGTATCCCCACGAAGGGGGGCATCATGCCCGGTCCCGCAGCCGCTCCGCCCGCGCTCAAGCTGCTCGGCGGTCGCAGTGAGGGCCGCGACTCAGGAGGCCGGAAGGTCACCCCGCCGCCGGACTTCCGCCGCATCCCTCCGAAGCCGCCGACCTGGCTCTGCCGTGAAGCGAAGGCCGAGTGGAAGCGCGTCGTCCCGGGCCTGTCCCGGCTGGACCTGACGAAGGAAGAGGACCGCGCGTCACTGTCCGCGTACTGCGAGACCTGGGCGACCTACGTCGACGCGATCCGCCAGGTTCGGCGCGACGGGATCGTCGTCGAGAACCGTTCGATTCGGAAGGACGGGACCGAGTCGATATGGAAGACAAAGAATCCCGCCATGGCGGTCGCCGAGCGCGCATCCCAGCAGCTCCGCGCGTGGGCCGCCGAGTTCGGCCTGACGCCGTCCTCCGAGGGCAAGCTCTCGGCGGCGTTCGGCGCCGTCGAGGGGACACCCGATGACGAAGGCAACCCGTTCGCCTGAGCTCGAGCTGTACGACGCGGCCGAGCTCGATCGGCTGAAGATCTCGCCCGAGGTTGGGTACTACCTCGCGACGCGCGGCATTCCGCTGCCGGACTGCCCGCCGCTGATCAAGACGCCCGAGCCACGCGAGGAGCCCGGCGCCCGGTTCGATCCGAGCCGGGTCGACGCGGTGCTGAAGGTGTTCAAGCTGCTGCGGCACACGAAGGGCCGCCTCGCGGGCAAGCCGCTGAATCCGGATCCGTGGCAGATCGCGTACATCCTCGCGCCGGTGTTCGGGTGGGTCCGGTTCGACGAGGACGTGCAGGCGTACGTGCGGATCATCCGCACCGCGTACGTTGACCTGCCGCGCAAGAACGGCAAGAGCACGCTCGCCGGTGGCATCGGCGTGTACCTCACCTGCGCCGACGGAGAGGCCGGCGCGCAGGTGATCGCCGCGGCGACGCGGAAGGAACAGGCCGGGTTCGTCTTCGACCCGATCAAGCTCATCTGCGAGAAGTCGCCCGCGCTGCGGCCGTACGTCAAGACGCTCGCGTCGAAGATCGTGCACCCGAAGTCGGGCAGCTACTTCCAGGCCGTCGCCTCCGCGGGCGATGCGCAGCACGGCGCCGACCTGCACGGCGGGATCGTCGACGAGCTGCACCTGCACAAGACCTACGACCTCGTCGAGGCGATCGAGACCGGCACCGGCTCGCGGTCTCAGCCGCTGCTCGTGTTCATCACCACTGCCGACGCCGGCAAGCGGCACACGCCGTACGACCGCAAACGCACGATGGTCGAGCAGCTGGCACGCGGCGCGCTGGCCGACCCTTCGACCTACGGCGTCGTGTTCGCGGCTCCGGCCGACGTGGACCCGTTCAGCGAGGAGGCGCAGCGCGCAGCGAACCCGGGATACGGCGTCTCGCCGACGCGCTCGTACCTACGCGACGCGGCGACGAAGGCGCGGAACTCGCCCGCAGATCTCGCCTCGTACCTGCGCCTGCACCTGGGCCAGCGAACGAAGCAGTCCGAGAAGTACATCGACCTTGTGGCATGGGATCGCAATGCGTCGATCATCGACGAGGCGCGGCTCGCGGGCCGGGCATGCTTCGGCGGCCTCGACCTCGCGTCGGTCTCGGACATCACGGCGTTGTGCTGGCTGTTCCCGGACACCGAGCGCGGCGGGTATGACGCGCTGTGGCGGCTGTGGACGCCGGAGGAGAACGTCGAGGCACTGGACAAGCGGACCGCGGGCGAGGCGAGCGTCTGGGTGCGGAAGGGATTCCTGACCGCGACCCCCGGCAACGTCATGGACTACGACTACATCGAGTCCGTGGTGCTGGCCGACAAGAAGAAGTTCGCCGTCCAGGAAGTGGCATACGACCGCTGGAATGCGTCGCAGCTCGTGAACAACCTCGTCGCCGAAGAGGTCCCGATGGTTCAGATGGGCCAGGGCTTCGCGTCGCTGTCGGCGCCGACCAAGGAGCTGCAGCGGCTCGTGCTGCTCGGCACCGAGGAAGCGCCGATGATGCGGCACGGCGGGCACCCGGTGCTGCGCTGGATGGTCGACAACCTCGCGATCGCGATGGACGCGGCCGAGAACGTCAAGCCAGACAAGGCGAACGCCGCCGACAAGATCGACGGCGTCGCTGCGCTGATCAACGCGCTCGGCCGAGCCACTGGCGGCGAAGGTCAGACCGAGAGCGCCTACAACGACCACGACCTGATGGTCGTCTGACGGAGGGTTCCCATGATCGCTGTCGCGATTGCTGTCGTCGTGCTGCTCGTCGCGGCCGCTGCGGCGGGGGTGTGCATACACTCGCGCCGCCTCCGGGTCCGATCCCGCGTACTCGTCTCGCTAAAGACGGGCAACGCGGTGTCGGGCGTGATCATCCGGTCTGCCGGTGCGTGGATTGTGGTCGCCGACGCAGCGGTGCACGACCGCGACGCTTCGCGCCCGACGCCCGCCGACGGCGAGATCTGGATCGAGCGCGTGAATGTCGACTATGTCCAGGCCGCTGGGGGTGAGCGATGAGCTTCGTCATCTCCGACGGCGCGGTCCGCGGACTGTCTCGGCCCGACCTCCCCGGAATGCCGCGCCTGCAGATCAGCGACTCACTGTCGATGGCGCACGAGGAGATCTGGCGCAAGCAGCCCGCGGTGCGCACCTCGGTCACCTTCCTCGCTCGGAACATCGCGCAGCTCGGCCTGCACGCGTTCCGGCGCGTCGGCGACACCGACCGGCAGCGGCTGATCGACCACGCGCTGCCGTTGCTCATCGGCAAGCCGAACCCGTGGACGACGCGGTACAGGCTGATGGACAGCCTCGTGCATGATCTCGGGATCTACGACCGCGCCCACTGGCAGAAGGTCAAGACGTCCAGTGGCCTCGGACTCGTCCGGCTGCCGCCGTCGATGGTCACGCCGAAGGGCGATGACTGGCTGACTCCGTCGGTGTTCGAGGTCAAGGGCAGTAAGGGAACCCGCGAGGTGCTCGCGGAGAGCATGGTGTACTTCCGCGGCTACGCGCCGGCCAACGATTTCGGCACCTCGCCGATCGAGTCGCTGCGCCAGATCCTCGCCGAGGAGTGGCATTCGAGCCGCTCGCGCGAGCAGACGCTGCGCAACGGCGCCCGGATGTCCGGCTACCTGCAGCGACCGAAGGAAGCGGGCAAGTGGGAGCCCGAGGCGCGTGATCGGTTCCGCGAGCACTGGCGGGCGCAGTACACCGGCGACGGTCCGGCGACCGGCGGCACGCCGATCCTCGAGGATGGAATGACGTTCACCGGTGTCTCGCAGACCTCGGAGCAGCTGCAGTACATCGAGGCCCGCAAGCTCACCCGCGAAGAGGTCGCGGCGGCGTACTTCATCCCGCCGCCGATGGTCGGCCTGCTCGACAACGCGACGTTCTCGAACATCACCGAACAGCACAAGATGCTGTACCAGGACACGCTCGGGCCCTGGCTGACGATGATCGCCGACGAGCTCGCGCTGCAGCTGATCCCAGACCTGCCGGACAGCGACCGCGTATACGTCGAGTTCAACCTCGCCGAGAAGCTCACCGGCTCGTTCGAGACCCGGTCCGACTCGATGCAGCGCGCCGTCGGCGGCCCGTTCCTGACTGTCAACGAGGCCCGTGCGATGGACAACCGCCCGCCGATCGAGCGCGGCGACGTCCTGATTCGCCCGCTGAACGTCACCCAAAACGGTGACGACAAACCGATCCCGGCGGCACCGGGAGACGACCCCGCTTCCGAGGAGGGCTGATGCTCACCAAGAACGCATTCGCCAAGATCAAGGCCGGGCCTGACGACGGCCTCGCTGAGGGCGAATTCATCGGCTACGCCAGCGTGTTCGGCAACGTCGACAGCTACGGCGACGTGGTCATGCCGGGCGCCTTCGCCGCCGACCTCGAGCGCTGGGCAGCCAAGGGTGACCCGATCCCCGCCCTGTTCGGGCACAACATGACTGACCCCGACTACAACATCGGCGAAGTGCTCGCGGCCGAGGAGGACGAGACCGGACTCAAGGTCCACGTCCGACTCGACCTCGAATCACCGAAGGCCGCCCAGGTCTACCGACTGCTCAAGGGCCGCCGGGTCAATCAGATGTCCTTCGCGTACGACGTCCTCGAAGGCGGGTACGAGAAGCGCAAGAAGGACGGCAGCGACGAGTCCGAGGAGTTCTACGCACTCCGCGAACTCAAGCTGTACGAGGTGTCCGTGGTGCCGATCGGTGCCAACCAGGAGACCTCGATCCTCGACGTGAAGTCGATTCCCACCGTGGCGGAACGAGTCGCCACGGACCTCAAGGCCGGCCGAGTGATCTCGGCCAAGAACGAGGGCGAGCTCCGCACCGCGCACGAAGCGCTCGGTCGCGTGCTATCCGTCCTCGACAGCGACGAGGAGAAGGCCAGCGGTACGGGTCCGTCTCGGAAGGACGGCGCTGATCCCGCCGTCGACGAGGCCAGCCCCATCCCGTCCGTCGATCCCTCGGCAGTGCTGGATGCGCTCGCCCTGGAAATCGAGCTGAGCGCGTAAACCACCCCTCCGAGAAAGGAACTCATCATCATGATGACCAAGACGAAGCTGGCCGACCTGCAGACCGCTGCACTGAAGGCCACCACCGACGCCCGCGCGATCGCCGAGAAGCAGGACGGCAGCCCGAGCGAATGGGCCGAGCAGGTGCTCGCCGACTACAACGCCGAGATGCAGAAGGCCCGCGATCTGCTCGAACAGATCAAGGTCGGCAAGCGGGACCTCGAGATCCTCGACGAGGCGAAGAGCCTCGCCGCGGAGATCGGCACCCCCGCCGTCGATGACCTCGATGCCCAGGGCAACCAGCCGATCCGCGAGCGCGTGAAGTCCCTCGGCCTGCAGGTCGTCGACTCGCAGGCGTTCAAGGACGCGATGGCGCCGTTCAAGGGCGGCCGCGTCTCCGAGGGCGCCCGCATCCACACCGACCCGGTCGCAGTGAAGGGCCTTTTCGTCGGCGGCACCGACACCAGCGCCGGTGCGTTCGTCGTCAACGAGCAGTCCGGCATCGTGGAATCGATCGGCCGCAAGGCGCTGACGATCCGCGATCTCGTCTCGGTGCGGCGCACCGGCTCCGATGCCGTCGAGTACGTGGCGCAGACCTCGCACACCAATGCCGCTGCGGTCGTCGCCGAGGCGACCAGCTCCGCCGCCCCGACCGCTCCCGCGACCGGGCCGAACCCGCTCGTGCTCAACGCCAACGGCGGCTACAAGCCCGAGGGCGCCTGGGCGTACGAGCGCAAGGTCGCCAACGTCAAGACGATCGCCGAGTGGGTGCCAGCCACCAAGCGGGCCCTGGCCGACGTCGCCGCGCTCGAGGGACTGATCAACGACGAGCTCCGCCTCGACATCGCCGAGGCCGAGGAGGCGCAGATCCTCAACGGCAACGGCACCGGCGAGAACTTCACCGGTATCAACCAGTGGTCCGGCGTGCAGACGCAGGCGTTCTCGACCGACCTCTTCGAGTCGGTGCGCAAGGGCATCACCAAGGCGCGCACCGTCGGCCGGGTGAACCCGACCGCGATCGTGGTCAACCCGACCGATGCCGAGGCGATCGACCTCGCGAAGGATCTGAACGGCGCCTACCGCTACGGCGGCCCGCAGACCCTCGGTCAGCGCACCGTCTGGAGCCTGCCGGTCATCGAGTCCGAGAACCAGGCCGCAGGCGAGGCGCTGCTCGGGGACTTCTCGAAGGCCGTCATCTGGGACCGCGAGCAGACCACGGTCACCGTGACCGACTCGCACGCGGACTTCTTCATCCGGAACATGGTCGCGATCCTCGCCGAGGAGCGCCTCGCGATGGCCGTCACCCGCCCGACCGCCTTTGTCAAGGTCGACATCGCGGCCTGACCTGAGCTGACCGATTGACCGCGACCCGGTGCGCGGTGCACCGGGTCGCGGTCGTTCACGGAGGAGATCACCAGTGGGACTCAAGATCTACGCAACCGAGATCAATGGCTGGCCGGCCACGATCCAGCTCAGCGCCGAGGACGCGAAGGCACGCGGCCTCACTGCGGCGGACACGGTCGAGGCTCGCGAGCGAGCGGCGGCCGAGGCCGAGGCCGAGCGTCTGGCCGCCGAGCAGGCCGAAGCGGCGCGAGCGGCGGCCGCCCAGGCTGAGGCCGAGAAGGCTGCCGCCCAGGCTGAGGCCGAGAAGGCTGCCGCCCAGGCTGAGGCCGAGAAGGCTGCCGCCCAGGCTGAGGCCGAGAAGGCTGCCGCCCAGGCTGAGGCCGAGAAGGCTGCCGCCCAGGCTGAGGCCGAGAAGGCTGCCGCCCAGGCTGAGGCCGAGAAGGCTGCCGCCCAGGCTGAGGCCGAGAAGGCTGCCGCGGCCGCGAACAAGGCGAAGACGCCTGCGAACAAGGCGGCGCCGAAGTGACCGCGCCGCCCGAGCCTGAGATCGTCACCCCCGAGGAGCTGGCCGCGTTCCAGGCTGAGGACGGAATCGACGAGCTCAGCCTCGCGGCGGCAATCTCAGAGGTCCGCGGCTACTGCGGATGGCACATCGCGCCACAGCGCACCGAGACCCTGACCCTCGACGGATCAGGGCTCTCGGTGTTGCTGTTGCCCACGATGCAGGTCGCCAGTATCGCTGGCGTCACCGAGTCCGGTGTCGCGCTCGACGCCGCGGCGTACGAGTGGTCCGAGAAGGGCATGCTGCGCAAGCGGTCCGGCTGGACCGACCGATGGCGCGGCGTCGAGGTCACGCTCGCACATGGCTACGACGCAGCGCCTGCCGAGATCAAGCGGCTCATCCTCGCGAGCGCCGCGGCACAGATTGACGATGGCGCGGCCGGGTCAGCCGAGAAGGTTGGCCCGTTCGAGTTCTCCGTTGCGCAACTGCAGCCGCACCAGCTCGCGATCCTGAATCGCTACCGGCTCGGCTGGGGGGCGTGATGGCGGAGAAGGTGATCCGGATCCGCACCATGCCCGGAGGCTGGGACTCGAACAACGACCCGCTGCCGTCCACCGAGTCCTCGGTGGAGATCCGCACGCTCGGCATCGAGCCGGGCCTCTCTGAGGAGCTGGCCGGCCTCGGCCGCGACGGCGAGCAGATCGAGTTCACGGTCTACCTGCGCCGCGGCGCTGACGTCCGCAACGGGGACGAGCTGAAAGTGCGCGGCGACCGATTTGCGGTGCGCGTTCTCGACTGGAAGTCGCCGAGAACTCGGCGCGGCGGTCTCGTCGCCCTGGCGTCCCTGGGGAGGGGGTAGGCATGGCGCAGAAACCATTCCGGCTCAACCGCGCAGGCGTCGGCAAGATCCTCAAGTCGGACGAGGTCGCGAGCAAGGTGACCGGAGTCGCCGAGCAGGTCGGCGCCGCGGTTCGGGTTCAGGTCGGCTCGGACGTCGTGGTCCGGGTCGATCCGTACACGACCGACCGCGGCGCCGCCGCGGTGGTCATCGCGGATCGGCACGGCATCGCGATGCAGGCCAGCGATGGCGCGCTGACGAAGGCCGCGGCCGCGGTCGGGCTCACGGTGACGTCGAAGTGAAGGCGCCCCGGAAGCCAAGGGACGCCGCGGTGCCGATCAAGGACTTCCTGATCGGGCGCATCGCCACACTGCCCGCGCCCAGTGCGACGGCCGGGCTCAGCCTGCCGCCGGACTGGACGCCGAAGAGTCGGCCCGCGGTAGTCGTGTTCGACGACGGCGGTCCGCAGCGGTGGCCGGTGGCGACGAAGCCGCAAATCCGCGTCACGGTGTGGGCCGACGGCCGGACGCACGCGCGGGATCTCGCGGGCATGTGCATGGGCTGGCTGCTCGCGCTGCGGGTGCCCGGGGTGAAGGTCTCTCCCGGGACGGCACTGATCGACGCGAGAGACCCCAATAACGGCGGCACCATGGCGAGCTTCACCGTCAACGCCACCGTCCGAACAACCAACTTCTGAGCGGTCACGTTGTGACCCCAAACCCTTTGAGAGGGGTGCTTTTTCATGGCTACAGTCAATGCTGACGCCACGCGGATCTGGGACGGGGCCGAGACCTACGTCATCCCCGCGGCCGACGTCCCCAACGGCGACATCACGCCCTTCGTCCCCGACTCCGTCGACGACCCGATCGACCCCAAGTGGCTCTTCGTCGGCCTGCAGGACGCCGACGCAGGCGTGCCGATCACGCCGGAGCTCGAGATCGTCCACTTCGACGGATTCGGTCACCCGCGCTACCGGTCCAAGGCACGCCGCGGCTCCGTCACGACCGGGTTCACCGCGTTCGAGGACAACGCGGTCACCCGCAAGTTCGTGCTGCCCGGCTCGGGACCGAACCGCATCGGTGCGCCAAAGGGCCTGCGGTTCTTCGTGCTCTACCGATTCGAGGACGAGGGCTACGTCGACATTCTCGTCACGCCGCGCCCCGCGCTGTTCGAGCTGTCCTCGCACAGCGGCAAGACCGAGGCCGGGCAGGAGTCGTACGAGATGACCTGCCACCACGCCAACGACCCGAACGGCGACGTGTTCATTCGCGTCGAGTCCGTGGACGGACCGACCGAGTGGACCGTCACCCTCGGGGCTCCGACGGCGGGCAACTTTACCCTCACCGTCGGCGGGCAGACGACCGCCAACATCGTCTACAACGCCGCGACCTCTGCGGTGAAGTCGGCGCTCGAGGCGCTGTCCACGGTCGAGACCGCGACCGTCACCGGCTCGGCCGGTGGCCCGTACACGGTCCTGCTCACCGGCAACGGCGCCCTGACCGGTTCCGGCACCGGCCTGACCGGCGGCACCTTCTCGGTCGCCCCGGCGTAAGACCCCGGCCGCCCGCGGAGTGCAGCCCGCGGGCGGCCGGTTCCATCGCTGCACCAGCTGCACAAGGAGTAACCCATGCGCGTACCCAGCGACGCCGAGATCAACGCCACGGCCGAGCGACTCGGCATGCCCGCGGTCACGCCGCGAGAGCGCGCCAAGGTCGCGAAGGCGTGCCAGCTCGCACCGCAAATCGACGACGCGGAGCGGGCGTCCGAAGTCTCGACCGCCGACTTCGCCGCATCGATCGCCGCCGCGCACACCGGCCTGCTCGACGCGGGCCTCCCCGAACATGCCGCCGCGCTCGTGGCGGCAGCAATCGCGCCCGATGTCTGGCGCAAGACCCAAGGAGCTGCACATGCCCGCCGATGACGACTTCGACTCGTTCGACGACACCGACACGGATTCCCCCGAGACCGCTCCCGAGGTCGAGCCGAACCGAGCCGCGCGCCGCAAGAAGGGCCGCAAGGGCAAGGCCGTGATCCCCACGAACGCCCCTGAGCCGCAGGACCATCTCGCGAAACAGGCCGCGCGCGTCGCGGAGGCGCCCGGAACCGCGACCATCGTCCTGACTCTGTGGGATGAGGAGATCCGGATCGAGCAGTCGGAACTCCTCAACTCGTGGGACTGGCAGGTCGGCGCGATCCAGAAGAACCTGCTGATGATGGTCAAGGGCCTGCTCGGTGACCGCCGGTTCCTGTGGTTCACCACCCGCGCGCAGGCAGATGGGAAGACCCCGATCGAAGCGGCATCCGAGGTGATGGAGCTCTTCAGTAAGGCGACGGGCCTCGGCTCCGCGGGAAAATAGTCGGCCTGCTCGAGCTGCTACAGACGAAGGGTGACCCGATCGAGGCGGACCTGCGCCGCTTCCATCGGGTCGACCTTCGTGATCTGTGGCGTCCCGGCGGCGGGCCATCGCAACTGACTCTGCGCCTGCTGTACGTCCTGATCCGGCACCTGCCGGCCGACTCCGCCCTCGCGATCGACGACAACGGCGGGCGTCATCCCTGGTCGATCACCGACCACCTTCTTGCTGACCTCTGGGAGCAGAAGGCCAACGCGGGCCGCGGTCGCGGCAAACCGCGCATCAAGAACCCCAGGCGCATGGAGATGTCCAAGCGCCAGAACGCGCGCAGCCGCGAGGCCAAGCGCGGCGCCTTCGAGCGCTCGAAAGCACGGCGGGCCCAGGAGCTCGGCACAACCACATAGGAGGGCTGGTCTGTGGAAACTATCGGCTGGGCGGCGCTGCAGATCATCCCCGCGATGCGCGGCGTCGAAGGTCAGATGGCCGGGCAGCTCGCCGGGCCGATGAAGGTGGCGGGCCAGCGAGCAGGCAAGGATGCGGGCGACGCAATCGCCGCAGGTCTTGCCTCGGCGAAGGCGTCCGTCGACAAGGCGACGACCGACCTCGCGAAGTCTCAGGACAAGGTCAAGGACGCCACGGGCAGAGTCCGCGTCGCGGAGGCCGCGCTGCTTGAGCTGCGCGAGAAGAACATCACCTCGGGTGCCAGGTTCACCCGCGCGACCGAGGCCCTGGAGGCGGCGAAGCGCAAGGAGGCCGCAGCCTCGCGGGATGCCGAGCAGGCAACGAGCAAGCTCGCCGACGCAGAGAAGCGCGCCACGGATGCGGCAGACGGCGGAGGAGGCAAGGTCTCGCGGTTCGCGGGCGCCTTCGACGGCTTCGGCGACCGCGTCAAGAACGGCGGCGTGGAGCTGAAGGACTTCGCCGTCGCGGCCGCCGGCATCGGCGGCGCAGTCGCCATCGGCATGCAGGCACTCGACAACATGGACGTCGAGTCCCGGCTGGCTGCGCAGCTCGGCGCCACGGGTGACCTGGCGGCCAAGTATGGCGACGACGCCGGGAAGCTGTGGAAGCAGGGTATCGCGGGCTCAATGGACGAGGCCGCGGACGCGGTCGGCGTCGTCGCAACCTCGTTCGTCACAGCGGGGTTCGAGGGCGAGAAGGCCGTCGACGAGATCGCCGCCTCTGCGCTGACGTTCTCGAACGTCTTCGGGACGGACATGACGGAGGCTGTGAACACCGCGTCACTGCTGGTGACGAACGGCCTAGCGAAGGACTCGACTGAGGCATTCGACCTGATGACGTCGAGTTTCCAGTCGGTCCCCGCCGCGATGCGCGACGAGCTGCCGGAGATCCTCCACGAGTACGGAACGAACTTCCGCGGGCTCGGGTTCGACGGCAAGGAAGCGTTCAACGTCCTTGTCGCCGCGGCCGACAAGGGGAAGTTCGCGCTCGACAAGACCGGGGACGCCCTGAAGGAGTTCACGATCCTCGGCTCTGACATGTCGAAGTCGTCGACCGAGGCCTACGCGACCATCGGCCTCGACGCGGAGGAGATGTCGCGCAAGGTCGCAGCGGGCGGTGACGGCGCGCAGGCGGCACTGCAGATGACAGCGCGAGGGCTGCTCGCCATCCAGGATCCGGCCGAGCGCGCGAACACGGCGATCGCACTGTTCGGCACCCCTCTCGAGGATCTGTCTGTCGACCAGATCCCAGCGTTCCTCGAGACCCTCACGGGCGCCGAGGACCGCATGGGCGGGTTCGCCGGGTCGTCACAGCAGATGAGCGACACCATCAACTCGGGGCCGAATCACGCGCTCACCGTGCTGACGAACACCATCCAGGGCACGATCACCGACGGCATCGGCATGGCTGCACAGTTCCTCATCGAGCACGCCGACCTCTGGGGGCAGATCGGCGCGGTCGTTGGCGGCCTCGCGTCTGCGGTCCTGCCCGCGATCTGGTCCGCCCTGCAGACCGGCATCGGCATCCTCGGCGGGGTCGCGGATGCCATTGCCTCGGTAGTGAATTGGTTCCGTGAGCATGAGGTCGTGGCGGGCATTGTCGCCAGTGTCATCACGGTCGGACTACTCCCGGCCCTGACCTCGATGACGGTCGGGTTCGTGACATCGGCGGCGAGCGCCGTCGCGAGCGGTGCGACGCTCACCGCGGTGTGGATCTCGACGCAGGCTTCGGCCGTCGCATCGGCGGCCGCGCAGGTGGTGGCGCAGTATCGCACCGTCGCCGGATGGGTTGCTGCCGGCGCGGCTGCGGTCGCCAACGGGGCAATCATGGTCGGCCAGTGGATCGCCGCTGGGGCCACCGCCACCGCACAGGCGGCAATCGCCGCAGGTGCCTGGGTTGCCTCATCGGCACGCACAGTCGGTGCGCTCGCCCTACAGGGTGCAGCATTCATCGCTTCGCGGGCCGTGCTCGTCGCGGGCACCGTGGCCACCACGGCAGCTACGGCGGCGCAGTGGCTGTTCAATGCGGCGCTGTCCGCCAACCCGATCGGGCTGATCATCGCGGCCGTCGCGGCGCTCGTCGCCGGACTCGTCTGGTTCTTCACCCAGACCGAGCTCGGGCAGCAGATCGTCACGGCCGCGTGGAATGCGATCAAGGCCGGATGGGACGCGATGTGGTCCGGCGTGTCCGCTGGGATCGATGCCTTCGTCGCGGCGCTCGGCTGGATCAGTGACAAGGCAGGCGAGGTCAAGGACTGGGTCGTCGGCAAGTGGGACGAGCTCGTCGGGTTCGTCACCGGACTGCCGGGCCGGATCAGCTCGGCCGCATCGGGAATGTGGGACGGCATCAAGGATGCCTTCCGGGGCGCGATCAACTGGATCATCAGCAAGTGGAACAACTTCCAGCTCGTGATCGGTGGGCAGAAGATCTCGATCGCTGGACTCGATATCGACGTCCCGACCGTCACCCTGAACACCCCGGACATCCCGATGCTCGCTACTGGTGGCCCAATCACCGGCGGCACGCCCGGGAAGGACTCGGTCCTGGCAATGCTGATGCCCGGCGAGCATGTCCTCGACACCGGGGATGTCGCCGCGCTCGGTGGTCAGAGGGGCGTGTACGCGATGCGTGCCGGTCTCGACGCCGGTCTCGTGCCGCGGTTCGCGGAGGGTGGCGCGGTCGTCTCGCCGGATCAGCTGGTGAACTTCGCGAAGGGTGTCGAGGGGAAGCCGTACGTCTGGGGTGGCGTCAACTGGGGCGACTGCTCCGGCGCAGTGTCTGCGGTGGCGAACTTTGCGACGGGTCGATCGCCTTTCGGATCCCGTTTCGCGACAGGCACTGAGGGCGCCGAGCTGGCGGACCGAGGATTCAAGTCGGGTCTCGGCCCCGCGGGCAGCCTGAATGTCGGTTGGTTCAACGGTGGACCATATGGCGGGCATACCGCCGCCACGCTGCCGAACGGCGTGAACTTCGAGATGGGCGGCGGCCGTGGCGACGGCCAGTACGGCGGGCCCGCGTCCGGGGCGAATGATCCACAGTTCACCGATCACGCGTACCTGCCGATGATCAACGCTGCTGCACTACAGCCGTCCGTCACCGAGTACGCCACGCCACCGATGACATGGGGCGACGACCCAATGTCATCGGCCGCACCGAGTACCGGCGCCACCCCGGGCTCACCCGCCACACCTGCGACGCCACAGCAGAGCTTCTCTGCTCGCGAGCGGTGGAAGCAGATGGGCTCGGACATCGGCGGGATCTGGGCGGACTCGTTCGTCGAGATCTTTGGACTCGGAGACGCGTTCGCACTCGCGGACCGCTACGCGATCAAGTCCGACCAGTCGTCGGCCGCGATGGCCACGCAGACCGCACCGGCGGCCCCGGCTGACCCGCGCAACGGCGTCGAGGGTGACCCCAACATCCACCCGCTGATCAGGCAGGCCCAGGACTTCCTTGGGTCTGTCGGCCTGTTCGACACCGGCGGCACATGGGAGCCCGGCACCTTCGGCTTCAACGGCCTGAACGAGCCCGAGCATGTCCTCAAGGACGCGCACTGGCGGACGGCCGAGGCGAACATCGACAAGGTCGACGAGCTCGTCGGCGCCGGTGTCGGCGGCGGCCCCCGCGTGGTGGTGAACAACTACAACAACCAGACGATCGCCGATCAGGCGTCGTGGCAACGAGATCAGGCGGAGCGGCAGAGCATCGCCATTCTGCGGTACGGGGGTGGCAATGGTTGACATCGCGCTTATCGGAGCCAACGGGAAGAGGCTCGACCTCTCCGGACGCTACGCCGGCCGCCAGGGTGTGATCCTGGCGGCCGGTCAGCTCAAGGGCATCTACGGCGCACCGATCCTGGGCGACTGGCGGCGGGCCGCGAGGCAGCGCGGCGGCACATTCAAGGGCCGCAACTTCGCATGGCGCGACCTCGCGCTCGGCATGCACCTGTTCGGCGACGACAACCCGAACGGGATCGAGTGGCTCGACAGCCTGCTCGACCAGATGATCACAGACACCCCGGACGAATGGGATCCGGATGAGCAGCTCGCTCGGCTCGTGGTCAAGTCGAAGCGGGACACGCGGCGGCTGTTCATCCAGCGGTACGACGACACGGATTTCGATCCCGAGTTCGACCCGACGATGGAGGACGAGCAGTACGAGAACCCGATCTACAAGGTCCGGGCCGGGATGCCCTTCTGGGAGGGCCGGACCAGGATGAAGCCCTTCCAGGGCTCCGGAACGTCGGAGTCTGGGTTCATCGAGGTCTCGAATCCGTCGCCGCTGGTGATGTTCCAGGCCTGGTCGCTGACCCGTGCGCAGTGGAACATTCCGGATCCGTCGTGGATCGGCCCGAAGGGCAGGCGCGTGCCGGGCGGCGAGTTCGGCAACCGCGTCGTCGAGCTCCTCCCGATCCAGTCCGTGCACGCCGGTGCCCGCATCAACTACGACCCGATGCGGCTGATGCTCGAATCCTGGTCGGGCGTGAACCTTCTCGGCGAAAACGGCGGCCGGAACTTCTTCATGCACAAGATCCCGCCCTACACCCCGAAGACCCTGCTGCCGATCAGCTACACCAGCGCGCCGTCCGGCGGCGCCCGGGCCGAGCTGTATCAGCCGCGGCTCTGGCCGAAACCGTGGGGAGGTGAGCTGATTTGAGCGCCGCCGTCGACTTCGACCTGAGCCTCGCCGAGCAGTGCGCGGCGATCATGGAGGCCACCGACCGGGCGCATCGGGAGCTCGAGCGTCTGCGCCGCGTCCCGCCGCTCGTCCGAATGTGGACGGGCGGCAATGCCGACCTCGCGCACCTCGTCGAATGCGAGAACAAGGCGCGGTGGGAAGACCCGGACAACGACACCGGGCCGGGCGTGCTGAAGATGGACTTCTCGCTTCCGCAGGCCCAGTGGCTCAACGACATGTACGGCCGCATCAAGCGCGGCGAGAAGCGCAACGTGCTCGTCTCGATGGACCACATGGGCAACCGATGGTCCGGCTTGCTCGAAGAGGTCTCGGTCGACACCGACGAGCTCGGATACTCGGAGCTGACCGCGACGTTCCTCTCCGATTTTGAGCAGCTTAAGACGAAGTTGCTGTGGGCCACGCCGCCGATGCCGGCCGCGTTCCAGCCGATCAAGGTGTTCGGGCTGGCGGGTCCGGCGCCGTGGGTGTGCCTGACCGCGCTGCACATCAACCTCGTTCGCGAGAACTCCTCGCTGCTGACCTTCCCCGATGACCCGCTGAATCCCTCCGCGTGGTGGTCCGGCTACGACATGGCGAACTGGACCGTCGTCGTGAAGCCGACCAGCTTCATGGAGTGGATGGCCAAGGGCGTCCCGTGGGCGATCCTCACCTCCCGGTTCAAGTACTGGCACGAGGCAGCGCAGTCGATCCTCGATGACGCCGAGCTGTCTCTGCGGTGGCGGCGCTGGTTCACCGGCGACCCGCTGCCGTGGCCTGGTGCGAAGGTCCGGCATGGCGCGCTCGTCGTGTGGATCGAGGACAAGTCCGGCGTCGAGGCGGGAACCTCGAACGGCGGCACGCTCTTCGACGGACTGCTCCGCACGGTGCGGCAGTACACCGAGGACTTCGTCGAGAACCTCGAGGAGCAGATCACCGACATGCCGGTGGTCGCCGACTACCGGGTGCCCGGCAAGCGGCTGACCGACCCGCGAGTGCCGTACGTCTACTACCCGCCGGACAGCCCGGGTGTCCGCCGGTCGAGCTTCAAGCAGCGCCCGGCACGCGCGGTGCAGCTCGTCACGGGCGGGCACTCGATGCCCGGCGTGAACGAGACCATGAGCTCGCTCACGCAGGGCATCTTCGACATCGTCGGCAACGCCCTGCAGATCGGCTCGATCGGCGGCTCGATCGACGCGCTGCTCAAGCCGTTCTACGAGGACACCGTCCTCGCGTGGATCGCGGTAAAGCTGTTCCAGCGAGCGCAGGTCTCGGGCGACTTCCGGTACTTCGAGTACTTCATCGCCAGCGCAGGGAAGGCGTACACGCTCGACTCGCTGATGGTGCTGCGCGCCGGTGCGTTCGAGACGCGGACGATCTTCTCCGGCGCGATGGAGATCACCAACGCCGCGCCGTACGTCATCGGTGCGTCCGGCGTCGGGCACTTCGACAAGGGCGACCGCGTCGCGACGCGGATCCCGGGCGATCTGACCCGGCGCGTCCACGTCGAGCGAGTGTCGAAGACCGTCCTCGAGTGGGACCCCGACAAGTTCCCCGAGTACGAGATCGTGCTCGGTGGCGAACGGCTGCAAGAGGATCCGCTCGCGCGGCTCATGCGCCACATCGACAAGAACCGATCTGACCTCAAGGAAGCGGGGGTGTTCTGATGCAGCCCGACGACATTCCGCAGCGCGAGAACTGCGACCTCGACGACCCGGAAGAGATGTTCTGGTGGATGTTCGTCAGCCTGCCCGAGCTCAAGGGCGCGTTGGCGATGCTGCCGTTCGTCTACTACCGGCTCGTGTCCAAGCACATGCACGACTGCGGCGCCCGACTCAAGTGCGACAACTGCGGCCACATGGCCGAGCCGACGCAGAAGCTCCGCCTGCCGGAGACCGAAGCGCACTGGATGACCGGCGCCGGCAAGTGGGTGCCGATCGACGAGCCCGATCCGCCGCGCATGGAAGCGAAAGACCTCGTACGCAAGATGCCGCAGGAGCTGCGCGCGGAACTCGACCAGGCCCTCGACGCCGTCCGCGCCGAGGAGGCCATGCAGCACACCACAAACGAGGAGGCCCGATGACCGTGCAAGAGATCGACAGGACCGGCGAGACCCAGAACTACAGCAGCCGATGGGGTGCGCGGATCGTGTGGTTCGCGCTCCACACCGAGGAGGGTGGCAGCAACCACGACCCCGAACGGCTGCACGACTGGATGAAGCGCAACAGCGTCTCGTACCACTACCTCGCCGGGGCCGGGCGCCTGCTCGGGATCGTCGACACCGACTACGGCTCGTGGTCTGCGGGCGACGCGAACCCGCGGACCATCAACCTCGTGTTCGTCGGGTCGCGCGCAGCGATGAGCCGTCAGCAGTGGCTCGACGAGTTCGCCGACGACATCGACCACGCCGCATGGGTGTTCGTCCGGGACGCCAAGAAGTACGACCCGCTCGACCCGGTCGTGCTCGGCCAGGACTATGACGCGATCGGCGCCGGCCGCTCCGGCGGCATCGACCACTCGGGCATCACCTACGGTCTCGGGATCGGCGACCACACCGACGTCGGACCGAACTTCCCATGGGACGTGTTCGAGGACGCGGTCGAGAAGTACGTCGAGGGCTACGTCCCGCCGGTCGTCGTCCCGGCGCCGACCGCCATCGATGCCGAGGCCCTGATCGCGAAGGCGTGGATCGGCGCGCGGATCACCGCGGGGGAGGAGTCGACGCCGGACGGTCGCGGCCGGTACGCGCGGTTCGAGAACGGCGCGATCTACTGGTCGCCGTCGACGGGCGCGTGGGCTGTGCCGAGCACCGTGCTCACAACGTGGGCCGAGCGCCTCTGGGAGGCCGGGGCACTCGGCTACCCGATCGGCCGACACGCCGTGCTCACCGGAGCCGACGGCCGCCCGGTCGGCGACGTCCAGGGCTTCGAGGGCGGTGCGATCTACCGCCGCTACGGCCAGCCCGGCGCCGTCGTCACCGGCCGGATCCGGGAGCGCTGGAACCGCAGCGGTTTCGAAAACGGCCCTCTCGGCTGGCCGCTCTCGGACGAGGTCGAGGTCGACGGCGGTGGTCGGGTGCAGGAGTTCGAGCACGGCCGGATCGCCTGGTCGCCCGAGGGCACCACTGCGCTGACCCCGGTCGGTGGCCCGGACCAGGTCGTTCCCGACCCGCACTGACCACCCGCGCCGAAAGGCGCGAATTCATACCAGATTTCATACCGACCCCTGGCACACGCTGGGGGTCTCGTCGTTGAAGGAGCATTCGTGAACATCTCGACTCGCGCGTTCTGGCTCGATGTGGCCGACCGCACCAGCAAGACCTTCCTGCAGAACGTCGCGCTGTTCTTCGTCGCGGGCGTCACCATCACCACCGTGTCGTGGGCAACGGTGCTCGGATCCGCTGCCCTCGCCGCGCTGGTGTCGCTGCTGCTGGCCATCTCGACGGCGACCGCACTCACGTCCGGGAACTTCCTCATCGACACGGCCGATCGGGCCGCGCGCACGTTCGCGGGCAGCTTCGTCGGGGCGCTGCCGGCCACCGGCAGCAGCCTGGCCGAGATCCAGTGGGGTCAGGCCGCATCGCTGGCTGCGACCGCCGCGCTGCTCTCGGTGATCACCTCTCTGACGGCCCGCAACGTGGGGGCGAAGGGGCTGCCCTCGATTGCTCCCGTCCGGGCCTCGGACGGCCAGGTCTACACCGTCTCCGCGAACTTCGCGGGAATGCGAGGCGTGGCGCTCGGCACCGATCGCCGCGCCGATATCCGCGCTCGGCGCTGGTAGACCGTGGGGCTCGCCGAGATCGCCCTCGCGACGGTCCCGAGCACCGCGCTCGGCGCCGCGGTAACCGGCCTGTTCATGCGACGAAAGACCCGGGCCGAGGCTGACAAGCTCGACGACGAGGGCGACAAGGCTCGGGCCGAGAGCGGCAAGATCGAGGCCGAGAGCGAGGCTGTCAGCGTGGCGACCGCACTGTCCGTCGTCGTGCTGATGCGCGAGGAGAACACCCGAATTCTCTCCCGTCTGAAAGATGTCGAGGACCGAACTACCACCCTCGAAGGCGAGCTGACGCAGGCAACCTCGGCCCTCCGTTACGTCACCGGAATCCTGCGCATCGCGATCGACTTCATCGACCAACTGCTCGCGTGGATCGAGAACCACGCACCAGGCCAGAGCCCGCCCCCGACACCGCCCGAGCTCAAAGCGGCACTCGAGGGCGATGAGTTCACATTCGCTAGGGGGTTGTAAATGGCGTCCTCACTTCCCGAACGAACACCTGACGGCACCCTCAACGGCCTCGGCGGCATCGCGGCCTGGGCGTCGAAGACCGAGGCGCAGTACAAGGCCGAGCAGCGCGGACGCATCGAGTTGAAGGCCAACCCGATCGCCGCGTTCGTCGGCAACATCACGAACGCGCTGCTCGGCATTTTCAACCCCACCGGCCACTTCGCCGGTATCGGGCAGTGGGCGCAGGCGAAGCAGGCCGACATCGCCACCCTGCAGGACAAGACGCAGAAGCTCGAGGGCGTCGTTGGGTATTGCCACACGTACTCGAGCGGTGGCAGCTCGAACGCGATCGCTGGCGATATCCGGATTCCGATCGACAACCAGATTGGCCCGATCGTCGGCGCCACGATCGCGAACGGTGCGATCTACCTGGCCAGCAAAGGCCTCTGGGTTGCAGATCTGCAGCTGACGGCCGAGGGGTACACCGCCCTCGGCTCGACCTACATCAACATCCAGATCCGCGTCTACGCCCCGAACGGGACGCTGCATGCGCATCGGATCGCAGAAGCCGACACCAGCAGCCGAGAGTCCTTGGTAGTCCACGTGCCGTTCACGATCCCGTCCGCGGGGTATTACGCCGAGCTGTGGTGCAACGCAGCGTTCGGTCGCGGCAGCCGGGGCGGCAGCGTCTGGAACGGCATGTCCGTCGAGAAAAGGAGCTCGGAGACGTCATGACCGAAGAATCCCCGATCAGGAACATCGACGTCTCGACCATGACCGACGCCGAGATCGTCGCTCACGCGCACGAACTCATCGCAGAGGCGCGCGTGCCCGACGCCGACCCAGAGCCGCTGATCGCCGCACTACGCAACGCCGCGGCCCGCGCGCGGGCGCTCGAAGACCCGTACTGGCGAGACCTGACGAACAAGGAAGCGGCCGAGTACCGCGAAGAGACCTGGGAGGCGCCATGACCATCATCACCGAGGACTTCGCCGACGCGGCGCTGACCGCCGACGAGGTCAGGGCGTCATTCTATGGCGTTCCGCTCCGCGTCCAATCTGACGGCGAGGGCGTCATCACCCCGACGCCCGTCGTCGTGCACTCGGTCGGCGGGACGATCACCTCGCCGGAGCTGGACCCCGGTCCGATGCGCGTCGAGATCGACGCCGAGGGCTGGTACCAGACCTACGACGTGATGATCCCCGAGACCGGCACGCATCGCCTCTTCGAGCTCGAAGAGATCATCATCGCCGAGCACAAGGTGATCGTGAAGGGCGACAAGGGCGACGTCGGCGCGGGCGTGAACCTCGCTGGCACCGTGGCGAACTACGCCGAGCTCGCGGGAATCATCCTCGGTCCGGCCGACGCGGGCACGGCGTACGTCAACAACGGCGACGGCCTGCTCTACGTCTGGTCCGGCAGCGCGTGGCCGGCCTCCGGGGACGGCGCCGCGTTCCGTGGGCTTCAGGGCAAGTCGCTCGCGTCGGTCGCGATTCAGGGGAACAAGCTCCTGTTCGGACTGGACGACTCGACAGCACTCGGTACGGTCACAGTCCCGGCACTGGCGCAGGCCGCGACAGACGCCGCGGCAGCTCACGCGGACCGCCTTGCGGCCGAGACGGCCCGCGGCGGAGCGGAAACCGCAAAGGGTCAGACCGACACCGCGCGCGACGCCGCGATCGCCGCGAAGAGCGCCGCGGAAGCCAGGGCGATCGAGGCGGCGGCTGAGGCTGACGACGCGCTCGCCCAGGCTCAGGCCTCGACGCAGTCAGCCACCGCGGCAGGCGCATCTGCCGCAGCGGCCGCGACCACCAAGGGGCAAGTCGACACGATCAAGGGCCAGATCGACGCCACCAAGGCGCTCGTCGATGCCGCATACGGCGACACCATCGGAGCCAAGGACGCCGCGGTCGCCGCGCGCAACGCCGCGCAGGGCTTCTCGACCGCGGCCGGGACCTCGGCCACGAATGCCGACGCGTCCGCCGACGCTGCAGACGTCGCGCGTATTGCCGCCGAGCTGGCCGCTGAGGAAGCGCAGAACGTCGGCGGCGTGCCCACCTCTCGCACCGTCACCGGCACCGGAGACATCGAGGGCGGTGGCGACCTCTCCGCCAACCGCACGTACGACCTCACCGCCGCGGCGAAGGTGAAGCTGGCCAAGGGCAACACCGCGTCCCAGCCCGGCCACACGCACGAGATGAGCGAAATCAACGGGCTCGCCGACGAAGTTGGCAGCGCCCTGGCGGCCAAGGAGGACAAGGGCGCGAAGGGGCAGCCCGACGGCTACATGCCGCTCGACTCAAGCGGCAAGGCGCCGGCCGCGTTCCTGCCGTCCTTCGTCGACGACGTCCTTGAGTTCGCCAACCTCGCCGCGTTCCCTGCAACCGGCGAGTCGGGGAAGATCTACACCGCGCTCGACACGAACCGCACCTACCGCTGGTCCGGGTCGGCATACATCGAGATCAGTCCGTCGCCCGGGAGTACCGACGCGGTGCCTGAAGGCACCACGAACAAGTACTACACCGATGCCCGCGCTCAGGCAGCCAACGCCACCGCGATCGGTGGCCGCGCCGCCAACGCATCCGGCCAGACGAACACGATATGGGTCGGCACTCAGGCCGCGTTCGATGCGCTCTCGTCCGGGGTTAAGAACGCGCTCGGCTTCATCGGGCACATCTACTGATGGCCGGGATCAGGATCGGAAGCGGGTCGGCATCGAACCCGCTGAAGCGGGTTATGGTCGGCACCGGCTCGGCGGTCGCGGCCGTTCGGAAAATCATGGTCGGCACCGGCTCGGCCTGCGTGCAGATCTGGGCCAACGCAATCGCGATGGGCCTGGAGAAGATCGGGGACCAGAGTTCGAGCTCCGGCGCCTGGGTGCTGGTCACCGGCTGGGGCACCAAGTCCGGATACACAGAGACCGTCCAGGAGAGCAACGGCATACGGATGCAGCCAGGCCGGTACGACATCGAGGGCAAGGTGACGCGCGGATCAAACCGCGTGATCAGCCAGCGTCTCTACCTCGGGTCGACGATGGTGGCCGAGTCCAACTCCGGGAAGTCGGTGACCGCATTCACTGTGGCCCTGCCAGATTACGAGGTCACCGACCCCGACACCCTGCTGACCTTCCAGTCGATGACCGCGACCAGCAACAGCATCCTCGGCGGCGCGGGGACCTACCTAGTGGCGAACCCGTCAGAGCCCGGTCCGAAGCGGATGGGTCTCGACAAGTACGGGGACCAGACCATCAACCCAGGGGTCGACACCCTGGTAACCGGCTGGTTCCCCCGCGAGACCTTCCCCGGCACCATCCAGGGCTCCGACGGCATCGTGATGCGCGCCGGTACCTACAACCTGGCGTTCCGGCAGCAGACCGGCTCCAGCGCGGCCGTCGTGATCAAGGTCTTCCGGAATGGGTCGCAGGTCGGCACCGCCACCTCGGGAGGTTCGTCAGTGACGTTCCTCGACGGAACGGCATCCAATGTGGTCTTCGCCGATGGCGACATTCTCACGATGAAGATCCAGTACCCCTCGGCCACCCGGACGGTTCTCTCCGATCCGGGGGCCACCTACCTGACCGCGATCCCCGCCTAGCCGGAACACCGGCGGCCCGGCGCCAGCTCGGCACGAAATAGCCCCGCCCTCATTCCGAGGGCGGGGCTATTCGTCGTTGATGCGGGGGACCGGTGGGCGACCGACTAGAGCGAGCCCGGGAACCGGACAGGGCCGTCGTCGTCCAACCACAGATCGTGCGAACGCCCTTGAGGTTTCACGCTTCCTTCAGATCGGTCCGCGCGCCGCGGCCCGGCCGCTTCGCATTCCAGCCGTCGATGGTCTCGGGGAGCCATCCGCGTGTCGTGCCGCGCGGAAGGCTGCCGTCCTCGTTGACCGGGCCGACGATGGCGTCCGGCTCGGGCAGCTTGTATCCGCTCAGGGTCGGGTCACTGGCGCCGATGCGCTGCGCGAACTGCCGCAGGGACAGGAAGTGTCGCGTCCTACTTCGCGCCATGTTGGCTCCTTGCGATGCTGAGCGCCCAGATGCTCACACCCGCCCAGACGGCCCAGGCGGCGAGCATCGGCGGGCTGTAGTTCGTGACAGTGAGCACGCCCAGAACGACGGCGGTCGCCGCGCTGGCTTGCACGCCCCGGTCGGTGATGTAGTGGGTCATCATTGCCTCTCTGATCGAATCGGTGAAACGATGTAGGCGGGACCGGGGTGATTGATGCACCCCGGTCCCTCACGCTACTTCCGATGTTTCCCCTTTCTGCGGGCCTGCCAGACCTGGATGGTCTGGAGGATCACTCCCAGGGCCGCCAGTACGAGCGCGACATCGGATCGTTGCATCCGATTCCTCTCTTTAGTTGTTGCCTGGCCGGTTGGCCTGACATGAAGAACTATACCGTTTCAAACGGGTAAGTGCAACCGTTTCGGACGGATAAGTTCGGAACGGGTTTCCATGTGCCGCAACGAGAAACGCCCCGACTGGGAGTCGGGGCGTTCATCGTTCATGTGGCGCTAGTTCAACGTCGACTTGACCACGCACGAATCGACCGCCTGCACCCGCTCATCGGCCGGGGTGATCTTGAGGGCCTCGCTCGTCTTCGGCCACTCGGTCATGCTCCGCGCCCCGCCGGTCGCGGCCGTCGGAAGCATGCCCGAGAGCACCCAAACATCAGACCTGTTCTCGAACTTCCCATCCGGGCGAACGGCGGATGCACCGAGGAATGTCAGGTCGCCATCGACGATCACCTGCGCATTCTTGAGCGTGAGTGAGTCATCCTTGAGTCCGTTCGCGACCGCAATGACGACGTCCTCGCCTGCCGGTGCGCATCGCGGATCGGCGACCTGTGCCGCAGGCGCAGCGGCGCGGGGCTTCGCCGGGGCCGCCGTCGCGCTCGATGCGGGGGCGGCGGCAGGCTCCGGATCGGATTCCGACGAGCAGCCAACAAGCAGGAGCAGCGAGGCGGCGCCGACCGCAATGAGTGTCCGTTTCATGCCCGGATTCAATCAGACGGACCGGGCGGACCGGACATGATTGTGGAGCTGCACCCTCGACGAGCAGCTCCCGTCATCACGCGGCGAGTCCTGTCCGGGACGCCGCGGCGAGCACGGCGGCGCGAACCTCGGTGCGCGCCACCGCGGTATACCGCTCGGTGGTCGCGACGCTCGCGTGTCCGAGGGCTTCCTGCACGGCGCGCAGGTTCCCGGTCCCGGCGTAGGCCTTGGTGGCGAACCGGTGCCGCAGCTTGTGCATCGACCAGCCCTCGGGCATGAGGTCGCCGATCAGCTTCCCGACGTATCCGGCCGAGATGTGCCCATCGATGGCGCCCGGGAACAGCCAGCCCTCGGTGCCGCGGCCGAGCGTGTGCCCGCCGGGCCCGCGCTGGATCAGCTCCGCCAGATCGTCGGCAATCGGGATGATCCGCTGCTTGTCGCCCTTCCCCAGTACGACAAGCGCCCATCCATAGATGTCCTCGATCAGGTCGCGGGTGTGGACCCGCGCCACCTCGCCGCGCCGCAGGCCGACCTCACACGCGAGCCGGGCCATGAGCGTCTCGCGCGGATCCGCCGCCAGGAGAACCGATTTCCAGATCCGGTCCGTCGCCGGGCGCGGGCGCGGCTTCGATTCCGGCACGCTCGGCAGCCCGCGTGCCGGGTTCGATGCGGCGAGCCCATGCTCGACCGCCCAGTCGAAGAACGCCAGCAGCGATGCGCGCAGCCCGCGCCGGTGCTCGTTCGACCACTGCTGTCTGCCGAAGAGTGCGACCAGGTCATCCGTAGTGACGCCCGCCGGCGACTGCGAGCAGAGCCGCCGCGCGGTCCCGCGAACGTGTCCGCGCCGGGTCCGGATCGTGGTGCTCGGGGCGCCGCCGGTCACGAGCCAGTCGACCCAATCCGAGACGGCCGATTCCCAGGCGATCGGTAGCCCATACATCTGTTTGTGACGGCGGGACTCATTAACTACAAACCGTTTGGTATTCATCACAGCTCGGAAGCTTCCTCTCAAATCGGTCATACCGACGAGTAGATGAGCGCAGGTCAGGGGCTGTACCGGTCTAGTTTGGGCGTGTCCGGGACGACACGTAACAATGGTTGCCACATTCCCGACGTTAATTAGTTTGGGCATAATTCCGGCCCGGCTAAATACCGCGAAAGAATGCAAGAAATGGCGTCATTCAATTAGGCGACACCTGCATGTCGGGGGACACCCAACCATCCGTCGTCGCCGGACCCGCATCCGGGTCTCACGCCGCGGCCGCGACCCGCCGATCCGCAAACGCAGGCCGCAGCACCGTGAGCGAACAATCGGACGGTTGCTGGTTCGAGTCCAGCCGGGGGAGCATCCGGGAGGACCCCGTCACACATCGTGTGGCGGGGTCCTCTTGCGTTCGGCGGTGCATGCAGCTGCGGGCGCCTCGGTTCGACACCCTCGGCGGACAATGGGGGGAGTGGGGCCGGTAGCATTTCGGCGGGCCGCTGATGTTCTTGATGTGGCCCATGGGGCGGTAGCTCAGTCGGTTAGAGCCGTGGACTCATAATCCATTGGTCGCGGGTTCGAGCCCCGCCCGCCCCACTCGAGATGCCACCCCTCGCGCCCGCAGTGCCGGTAGGTTTCACCGCATCGATCGTTCGCGGACCCTTGCAGGGGAGCCCGACCATGAGCGCAGCCGAACAGCCGGCGGGGACTGCCCGCTACTACGCCCACCGCGTGCAGCGGATGGTCGGTCGCGACCCGGACGAGGCGCACCGGTCCGCGACCCCGCTGGAACTGCTCTTCGACCTGACGTTCGTCGTCGCGTTCGGCGTCGCCGGGGAGGAGTTCGCGCACCTCGTCGCGGAGGGTCACCTCGGGAGCGGCCTGGCCGGGTTCGGGTTCGCGATGTTCGCGATCATCTGGGCCTGGATCAACTTCTCGTGGTTCGCGTCCGCCTACGACACCGATGACTGGATCTACCGGGTCACCACGATGGTGCAGATGGTCGGGGTGGTGATCCTCGCGCTCGGTCTGCCGCAGATGTTCGCCTCGATCGACCGCGGGGTCGAGCTCGACAACTCCGTGATGGTCTCCGGGTACATCGTGATGCGCGTGGCCATGGTCTTCCAGTGGCTGCGGGCCGCGAAGCACGATCCGACGCACCGCCCCGCGGCGCTGACCTACGCCGTGACGCTCGTCATCGCCCAGGTCGGCTGGGTGGCGGTGGTCATCGCCCCGCTCACCGTCGAGGAGGTGTTCGCGGTCGCCGCGGTGCTCATGCTGCTCGAGCTCAGCGGACCCGTCATCGCCGAGCGGAACAAGGGCGGGACGCCGTGGCACGTGCATCACATCGTCGAGCGCCACGGGCTCTTGGTCATCATCACGCTGGGAGAAGGCGTGATCGGCACGGTGGCGTCGCTCTCGGCCGTCGTGGGGAGGCAGGGGTGGACGCTCGATGCGGTTCTGGTCGCGATGGCCGGGATCGGGCTCACCTTCGGGCTGTGGTGGGTCTACTACATGCTCCCGTCGGCCGAGGTACTCGAGGTGTACCGAAACCGTTGCTTCGTCTGGGGTTACGGCCACATCGTGATCTTCGCGTCGCTCGCGGCGGTTGGGGCGGGGCTGCATGTCGCGGCCTACTACATCGAGCATCTCGCGCACGTCGGTGCGGTGGCCGCGGTGCTCGCCGTGGCGATACCCGTCGCCGTGTTCATCGGCGCCATTTATCTGCTCTACGCCTACCTCGTGCGGGTGCCCGATCCGTTCCACCTGATCCTCCTCGTTGGCACCGGCGCGACCCTGCTTCTCGCGGTCGTCATTGCCGCACAGGGGGTCTCGATGGCGTGGTGCCTGATCGTGGTGATGCTGGCGCCGGTGGTGACGGTCGTCGGCTACGAGTGGGTCGGACATGCGCACGAGGCGCGCGCTCTCGACATCAGTCTCGGTCGCGCGGACCAGGGGCGCGATCACTAGCCTGAACCCATGACGATCCCGCCCGACACCAAGAACTGGACCTGGGTTCTCGAGCGACCCTGCGCCGACTGCGGATTCGATGCCGGTGCGGTCGAGTACGAGGACATACCCGGCCTGGTCCGCGCGAACGCGGCGGCCTGGCCCGCGGTGCTGGCGCGGCCCGAGGTGGCCGTGCGGCCGGACGAGCAGACCTGGTCGGCATTGGAGTACTCCGCGCACGTGCGGGACGTGTTCCGGATCTTCCTGCAACGCCTGGAGCTGATGCTCGCGCAGGACGACCCGCAGTTCGCGAACTGGGATCAGGACGAGACGGCCGTCGCCGAGCGCTACGGCGAACAGGACCCGGCGACGGTCGCGGCCGAGCTCGGTGCCGCCGCGGCCGCCGTGGCGGACGCGTTCGCCACGGTCGCGCCCGCGGACCGGGGTCGACGGGGGCTGCGCAGCGACGGATCCGCGTTCACGGTGGACTCGCTCGCGCGCTATTTCGTGCACGACCCGATCCATCACCTGCACGACGTCCGCGGCTGACGGACGCACGTCCAGTTCGGGGCTCGGATCGGCGCCAGGGGCAGAGTGGGAGTCCCCGCGGTGTCGGCGCCGGAACCCCCTTTGTGCTGGTCTTTTCTAACTTCGTTAGACCATGGCACGAAATCCTTCTAGAACGTGTTCCAATTTGCCGACTTTCAGGATATCGTGTCCGCTGTGATCACCGTCACCTCGATCACATATAGCGGACGCGGACGAAAGGCCGGAACGAAATGAAGACAAAAGGCGCGCTGTTGTGGGGTCTCAACGAGCCGTGGTCGGTCGAGGAGATCGAGCTGGGTGATCCCCGCGAGGGCGAAGTCCAGATCCGCATGGAGGCGGCCGGTATGTGCCACTCCGACTATCACATCGTCACCGGTGCCACCCCGATGCCGTCGTTCCCGGCGCTGGGTGGGCACGAGGGTGCGGGTGTCGTCACCAAGGTCGGCCCGAACGTGAAGCGGCTGAAGGAGGGCGACCATGTCGTGCTGTCCTTCATTCCGGCCTGTGGCGCCTGTGACCCCTGTACGCAGGGACACCAGAACCTCTGCGACCTGGGCATGAACCTGCTGACCGGCCAGTCCATCTCGGACGGCTCGTTCCGCATCCAGGCCCGCGGCCAGAACGTCATCCCGATGTCCCTTCTCGGCACGTTCTCGCCGTACATGACCGTGCACGAGTACTCCGCGGTCAAGATCGACGAGCACATCCCGTTCGACGTCGCCGCGCTCGTCGGCTGCGGCACGACGACGGGCTGGGGCTCGGCGACCAACGTCGCGCAGGTCCGCCCCGGTGATTCCGTCGCGATCGTCGGCGTCGGCGGCGTCGGCATGGCCGCGCTGCAGGGCGCGGTGGTCTCGGGTGCACGCCACGTGATCGCCATCGATCCGGTCCCGTTCAAGCGCGAGCAGGCCCTCAAGTTCGGTGCCACGCATGCGTTCGCGAGCCTCGAGGAGGCCATCGTCCCGGTCATGGAGCTGACCTGGGGCAAGATGTGCCAGAAGGTCATCCTGACCATGGGCGAGATGGACGGCACGCTGGTGGACCCGGCGCTGACCCTGACCGCCAAGGCCGGCACCTGCGTCGTGACCTCGATGGGCAACATGTCCGACATGGACGTGAAGATGAACCTCTTCCTCTTCGCGATGCTGCAGAAGACGCTCAAGGGCAACGTCTTCGGCGGCGCCAACCCGCGTCACGAGATCCCGATGCTGCTCGACCTGTACAAGTCGGGTCAGCTCAATCTGCAGGACATGATCTCCAACACCTACAGCCTCGAGCAGATCAACGAGGGCTACCAGGACATGCTGGACGGCAAGAACCTGCGCGGCGTCATCAAGTACACCGACGCGGACCGCTAGAGCTACACCTCAACGGCGCCGGGCAGCTCAGTCGAGCTGCCCGGCGCCGCTGTCTATCCGGTCAGCCACTCGTCGATGAGACCGGCGACCCGGTCCGGCGCGTCCAGCGGGACGAATGCGCCGCAGTCGTCGAGGATCTCGAGCCGAGCGTCCGGGATGTCGCTTGCCAGCCTGCGGCCCAGGTCAAGGCCGAAGACGCGGTCGTCGGCGCCCCAGATGAGCAGCGCGCCGCCCGTGTAGGTGCGCAGCTGCTGCGCGGCGGCCAGGGTGTGTGAGGCGTCGATGCCCGCGAAGAACTTGACGGTGTCCCGGCGCAGGATGGGGTCCCGCAACGGCCGGGTCCAGCCTGCGATCACCCCGTCACCGGGCCCCCGATGGCTGAGCGGGCGGGGAATCGCGAACCGTCGTGCCGCCCGCAGCCGCATGAGCTGCCCGCCGAGGGCGAGGACCCCGGGCGCCCTGCCGAGCGCGAAGAAGGCGCGCAGCGATCGGGGCGGAAACTGCTCGTAGGCATCGCAGGCGGTGAGGACCAGCGTCCGCACCAGATCGGGATGGCGGGCGGTCAGGATCTGGCTCAGGCCGCCGCCGGTGTCGTTGCCCACCACCGTGACCCGGCTCAGCCCGAGCTGCCCGACCACCTCGGCGGCCAGGTCGGCCAGCGCGGGCGGGTTCAGATCGGCGCCGGGGTTCATCGGCCGGGTGTGCGAGCCGAGGGGGAGCGTCGGCAGCAGGCACCGGTATCCGAGCGCCGCGGCCCGATCGGCGACGCCGTCCCAGAGGTGACTGTCGACGAGCGCGCCGTGCACGAACAGCAGCGGAGTGCCCGTCGGGGCGCCGCGCTCGCGCAGATGTACCGGGCCCGCGGTGGTCTCGATCCAGCGTTCCGTTTCCAGGTTGGTGCCGCTCTGCGTCATGTCGGACTCCTGTATTGAAAATGCATTCAATAGTGACTTCGACGGTAGCCTCTGTTGAACGTCATTTCAATAGCCTTCGAGACCCTAGAGTGAGCGCGACCGAGGGGAGGGGTGCCGATGCCCGAGCAACGCACCCGGCTGACGACCGAGCAGCGTCGTGCCGAGCTGATCGAGGCGACCCTGCGTGCGCTGTCCACCCGGGAACCGGAACGGCTGTCCGTGCAGGAGATCTCGGCCGAGGCCGGGGTGTCCGTCGGGCTGCTGTACCACTACTTCGGCGGTAAGGACGCGCTCGTCTTCGCGGCGATGGAGTCCGCGGCGGACAGGATGATCGCGGACCTGACCGCGGCCACCGGCGAGGGACCCCTGCTCGGCAGGCTGATGGCCGGGCTCGGGGCCTACCTCGATCACGTGCAGCTGCACAGCGTCGGCTGGCAGGCCTTGATGCGGGCCGGCGGGAGCTCGGGCCTCGCCGAACTCGGTCGCCGAGTGGACGCGGCCTCGTTCGAGCTGATCCTCGACGCGCTCGGCATCGATGCGCCGAGCGAGGTCGCGGTCATGGTGATCGAGGGCTGCCTGGCATTCGAGAAGGCCGCGTGCCTGCGTTGGCTGGCGAGCGCGGACGTCGAGCGGGCAGTGCTCGAGCAGGTGCTGGCCGGGACGTTCCTGTCCGCACTGCAATCCGTCTCTGGTGCGGATCCCGCGGTGGCGGCCGGGCTGGCCGGGCTGGCGGAGGGCTGAGGGCGGTCTCGTAGGCTGCACGGGTGCACAGCCTCGATGCGATCGAACACTGGCCCGTCGACCATGCCGCGGTAGCCGTGATCGGCCCGGACGGCAGGATCGGCGCGGCCGGGGACCAGGACCGGGTGTTCGCGCTCGCCTCGGTGACCAAGCCGCTCGTGGCGTACGCCGCTCTGGTGGCCGTCGAGGAGGGTGCGATCGAGCTCGACCAGCCCGCGGGGCCACCCGGCGCCACCGTGCGGCACCTGCTCGCACACACCTCAGGGCTGGCGTTCGGCGAGCCGACCGTGCAGAGCGCGCCAGGGGCCAAGCGGATCTACTCCAGCGCGGGATTCGAGGTGCTGGCCGACCTCATCGCGGCGGAGACCGACATCGCATTCCCGGACTACCTGCGCGAGGCGGTGTTCGCCCCGCTCGGCATGGCGGCATCGACGCTCGACGGTCCTGCGGGGCACGGCGCCCGGTCCAGCGCGGCCGACCTGGCCCGGTTTGCCCAGGAGCTGCTGGCTCCGACCCTGATCTCGGCGGAGACGGCGGGGGAGGCCACCAGGGTCCAGTTCCCCGGCCTGGACGGCCTGTTGCCCGGCTATGGCGTCCAACGGCCCAACGACTGGGGGCTCGGCTTCGAGATCAAGTCCCACAAGGCGCCGCACTGGACGGGTGCCACGAACTCGCCGTCGACTTACGGCCATTTCGGTCAGTCCGGGACTTTCCTGTGGGTCGACCCGGACTGCTCGATCGCGTGCGTCGCGCTGGCCGACCGGGCCTTCGGCGACTGGGCCAAGGCCGCCTGGCCGCCGCTGAGCGAGGCCGTGCTGGCCGAGCTCGCGGACATTTGATCACACCAATCCCTTCTATAACTGGCGCAACAGGGGGCGCACAGGGCACACTGGTGACGCAAATCGCGCGACAGGCACAAATGAGGTCGTTGGGGAAGACGTCCCTCGTCTGAGCCGGAGGTGCTTGTGCGCGCGTTGAATCAGTTCGCCGATGCGACGACTGGTGTGCTCTACGTGCATTCGTCGCCCGCCGCGGTGTGCCCCCACGTCGAATGGGCGCTCACCGCCACCCTCGAGAGCCCAGCCAACCTCAAGTGGACCTCACAGTCCGCCGGAGACGGGCTGCTGCGCGCGACCAGCAACTGGGTCGGGCCGGTGGGCACCGGCGCGCGACTGGTCACCGCGCTGCGGTCCTGGCCGATGCTGCGGTTCGAGATCACCGAGGATCCCAGCGACGGCGTCGATGGCGAGCGGTTCAGTCACGTCCCCGGGCTCGGACTGTGGCGCGGCGCGATGAGCGCGAACGGCGACGTGATCCTCGGGGAGATGCGGCTGCGCGCGCTGATGCAGGCGCACGGCAGCACGGGCGAACTCGCCTCCGAGCTCGACACCGCGCTCGGCACGGCCTGGGACGAGGCGCTCGAGCCGTACCGCAGTGGCGGCGAGGGTGCCGAGGTCACCTGGCTGCGCAGGCACGTCGGCTAGGGCGCGTCCCCAACCCTGTTCCTGGCGTCGAGCAGCTCGTCCAGATGCTCGCGGGACCAAGCGCAGGCCGCCGCCATCGGCTCGAAGAGCGAGCGGCCGAGCGCGGTGAGCTCGTACTCCACCCTGGGCGGGATCTCGGCGTAGGCGGTGCGGGTGACCAGCCCGTCGCGCTCCATGGCCCGCAACGACTCGGTGAGCACCTTCGGGGTGACCGTGCGCAGCGGGACCTGGAGCTCCGAGAACCGGCGCGGGCCCTCGCGAAGGCAGGTCATGATCCGCGCCGTCCATTTGTCGCCGATCCGAATCGGTGCGGGACCGGTCGAGCAGCCCTCGAACATGTCGGGCTCCAGAGGCTTCGTCACCTGGTCAGCGTAACTATCGTTGCGGTAACCGGCACCCCGCTCGCTACCTTCGCGTCGTCGGCCGGCGATCGTGCGCCGGCCCCGTCGAACGGAGCCACCCATGAGCAGGATCATCGTCTTCGGAGCCGGTGGCCGTGCCGGACGCCGCACGGTCGCCGAGGCCGTCGCCCGCGGTCACCGGGTCACCGCGGTGGTCCGCGACCCCGCGCGGTACCCGGAACTCGCCACGCTCGGCGCGGACCTGGTGACCGGGGACGCCACCGACGCCGACAGCATCGCCGCTCTCTCGGCCGGCCACGATGTGGCGATCAGCGCCGTCGCCCGGATGGATCTGCCGTCGTCGGAGTTCTATGTCGCGACCACCGAGGCGCTGCTCGACGGCCTCGGCCGGGCTCTGGTGGGTCGGATGCTGGTCGTCGGGATCGGCACGCTGCTCGAGACCGAGCCGGGCGTCCGCGTGCTCGATGCGCCCGGCTTCCCCGTGGAGGCAAGGGAGTTCTCGCTCGGTCACGCGGCCGAGCTCGAGGTGCTGCGCGGCGCCGACACCGATGTCGACTGGCTGATGCTGGCGCCGCCGCCGGTCGTCCTCGACGAGGTCGCCGAGCGCACGGGGGAGTACCGGATCGGCGGTAGCACCGTGATTGCCGACGCAGCCGGGGCGCGGCCGTTCTCGTACGCGGACCTCGCCGTCGCGCTGATCGACGAGGCCGAGCGTCCGAAGCACAGCCGAGAACTGGTCGCGGTCGGCTGAGGGTGGCCCGGCGAGGGGGAGGTTCTCGGGCTCTCGGCGCGACAGACCCGAGAACCACCCCCTCGGCCGCCTGTGGATGAGCGGTTCGGTCATCCACAGATCGCGAATTCCCGGCCCGGTCGGCTTGCGACACGTCGAGGGTTGGGGAGTGCACCCGATGCCGTTCCGCGGAACCCTGGCCGTACGTCGGGGCACCGTGACGGCGCATCAGCTCAGGCGGGACTTCGTGCGGCTGCACCGAGACGTCTACGTGCGCAAGGGGACTACGCCGACCGCGATTGCCCGTGCCCGCGCGGCGCAGCTGTGGGCGGGGGACCGCGGTGTGCTCGCCGGGTTCTCCGCCGCTGCCCTGCACGGCAGCAAGTGGATCGATGCGAGCGAGCCCGCCGAGCTGATCCGCGCCGGTCACGTGCGGGCGCCGAAGGGAATCGTGGTCAGGAAGGCGGAGCTGCTCGACGGTGAGACCTGTCGGATCGACGGGATGGCCGCCACCACCCCGGCGCGAACCGCGTTCGACCTCGGGCGTGGACTCGGGTTCGACCGGGCGGTCGAGGTCCTCGACGCGCTGTGCAACGCCACAGGTCTCGACCCCGCCGAGGTGTCGGCGATCGCGGAGCGGCACCCCGGCGTACGCGGCCTGGTCCGGCTACGACGGGTGCTCGACATGGTCGACGGCGGAGCGGAATCGCCGGCCGAGACCCGAACCCGGTTGTTGATCGTGCGCGACGGGCTGCCGCGCCCGGCGACCCAGATCAGGGTCCGCGACGAGTCGGGGCGGGTCATCGCGAGGTCGGATCTCGGTCGGGAGCGCTGGCGGGTCCTGGTCGAGTACGACGGCGAGCACCACTGGCTGGACGAGCGGCAGCGTTCCGCGACATCGACAGGGCCGCCGTCCTCGAGGCGCTGGGCTGGGCGGTGGTTCGCGTGAGCGCAGAACTGCTCCGTGATCGGCCCGGCGTGGTGCTGGAGCGGGTGCGCGCGAAGTTGCGCGTGGCCGGGGCGCCGGTGTGAGCCGGCGAGGGGGAAGTTCTCGGGCTTTTCGACGTCATGGCTGTCCGAGAACCGCCCCCTCGACGAGGGAACCACCCCCTCGGGAATGGATCCGCCGCAGTCGGCGTTGAACCAGGCGGTCGTCAGTTTTGTGTGTTTGTGTTTACCGCACGCTCGCAAGAACTCAAGTTGCGTGCGCTCTGTTTGCCTTCAGGAATCTGGAGACGCCGAGTCTCGAACCGGCCCGGGGCACCACACGGTGTGGGTCCCGTCATCCCAGCCCTGTGAGGAGCAAATATGAGTCAGGGAACAGTCAAGTGGTTCAACGCGGAGAAGGGCTTCGGCTTCATCTCGCGCACCGACGGACCGGATCTCTTCGTGCACTTCTCCGAGATCCAGGGTTCCGGTTTCCGGAGCCTCGAGGAGAACCAGCAGGTCGAGTTCGAGGTGACCGAGGGCCCGAAGGGCCCGCAGGCCACCGCGGTTCACGTGCTCTGAGCCACCCGTTCAGCGAGAAGGGCCCCCGACCTGAGGTCGGGGGCCCTTCTCGGCTCTGGTGCGGATCAGAGCGGGATGTTCTTGTGCTGACCGCGTCCGGCCGGCGCGGCCGCCAGCGCGGCGGTGACCCGGCTGCGGGTCTTTGCGGGGTCGATCATCTCGTCGACGACGCCGATCGAGATGGCGCGGCTGACGCCGCCCGCGATCGCCTCGTGTTCGGCGGCGAGGCGATCGTGCAGTGCCTCACGCTCGTCCTCCGGGGCGGCGGCGAGAGCCCGCTTGTGCAGGATGCCGACGGCTGCCTTGGCGCCCATCACGGCGACCTCGGCGTCCGGCCAGGCGTAGACGGCGGTGGCGCCGAGGGCCCGCGAGTTCATCGCGATGTACGCGCCGCCGTAGATCTTCCTGGTGACCACGGTGACGCGGGGGACGGTGGCCTCTGCGAACGCGTGCAGCAGCTTGGCGCCGCGACGGACGACACCCTCCCACTCCATGCTCACCCCGGGCAGGTAGCCGGGGACGTCGACGATCACGACCAGCGGGATGCCGAACGCGTCGCAGAGCCGGACGAAACGCGCGGCCTTCTCGGCGCTCTCCGAGTTGAGGCAGCCGCCGAGGCGCAGCGGGTTGTTGGCGATCACGCCGACGGTGCGACCGCCGAGGCGTCCGAGGCCGGTGACGATGCTGCGGGCGTAGTTGCCCTGCAGCTCCTCGAGGGTCGACTCGCCCTCGACGTTGTCGAGCAGTTCGTGCACGATCGGGCGCACGTCGTAGGCGCGCTTGGCCGACGCCGGCATCAGCGCACGCAGGTCGGTGTCGCCGTGCTCGGCTGCGGCCTGGTCGAAGGTGCCCTGGTCGCAGAACATCGACACCAGGCGGCGCGCTCGATTGAGTGCATCCAGCTCGTCGGTGGCCGCGATGTGCGCGACGCCCGACTTCTTGGTGTGGGTGTCCGGGCCGCCGAGCGATTCCATGTCGACCTGCTCGCCGGTGACCGAGCGGACCACGTCCGGGCCGGTCACGAAGACCCGTCCCTCGGGCGCCATGATCACGACGTCGGTCAGCGCGGGTCCGTATGCGGCGCCGCCGGCGGCGAAGCCGAGGACGACGGAGATCTGGGGGACCAGGCCGGACGCGCGCACCATTGCCTCGAACACGAGGCCGACCGCGTGCAGGGCCTCCACGCCCTCCGCGAGCCGCGCACCGCCGGAATGCCAGATGCCGACGATCGGGGACTTCTCGTCGATCGCGGTGTTGATCGCGTTCACGATGTGCTTGCAGCCCTCGACGCCCATCGCGCCGCCCATGACGGTCGCGTCGGAGCAGTAGGCGATCGTGCGAACTCCGTCGATCTCGCCGGCAGCGGCGAGCACACCGGACTTGTCACGATCGTGCAGCGGGACGGTGGTCCCGGCGTCGAAGAGGTTCTCGAGTCGCGCCATCGGGTCGCGGGGATCGAGCTGGGCATCGGATCGGGTGATCGGGGCCAAGATGGTCATCGCTTGTCCTCCTTGTACTGGCCGCCTGCGGGCGGTAGTCGGGGTGGGGGCCCCTGGCTGCGAGGCCCCCACCATCGAGCTAGTCCGACCGGTCAGACTCGGCCGAAGGCGAGCGCGACATTGTGCCCACCGAATCCAAATGAATTGTTGAGCGCGAAGTCGATCTGGCCGTAACGGGGTTCACCCTTCACGACATCGAGATCGATCTCTGGATCCTGGTTATCGAGATTGAGCGTGGGCGGAATGACTCCGTCACGCACAGCCAGGACCGTGAGCACGGCTTCGAGCGCACCGACGGCGCCGATGGAGTGCCCGAGAGCTGACTTCGGTGCGTACACCGCAGCGTGGCCACCGACCGCGGACTTGATGGCCAGTGCCTCGGCCGTGTCCCCGATCGGCGTCGCCGTGGCGTGCGCGTTCACGTGGGTGATGTCGGACTTCGCCAGACCCGCGGTCTGGATCGCCCGTGCCATCGCGCGGGCCGCGCCCGTGCCCTCGGGGTGCGGCGCCACGATGTGGTAGCCGTCCGAGGTGATGCCCGCGCCCATCAGGCGTGCGTGGATGGTTGCCCCGCGCGCCTTGGCGTGCTCCTCGGTCTCGAGGACCATCAGTGCCCCGGCCTCGCCGAAGACGAAGCCGTCGCGATCCTTGTCGAAGGGACGCGAGGCGGCCTTCGGATCGTCGTTGCGTGAGCTCAATGCCCGCATCATCGCGAAGCTCGCGATCGGCACGGGATCGATCTGGCCCTCGACGCCACCGGTGACGACGATGTCGGCGTCACCCATGATGAGCATCCGGTATGCGTGCGCGATCGCTTCCGAGCCCGACGAACACGCCGAGACGGGAGTGATCACGCCTGCGCGGGCGCCGAGCTCGAGCCCGACGACCGCGGCGGGACCGTTCGGCATCACCATCTGCACAGAGAACGGCGACACCTTCCGGTATCCCTGGGTCTTGATCTTGTCGACGGCGTCGATCAATGCCTCGCCGCCCCCGAGTCCGGTACCGAGGACCACGCCGAGCCGGTCCTTGTCCACCTCGGGGCTGCCCGCGTTCTGCCACACCTGGCGTCCGAGCACGAGAGCGAGTCGCTCCACGAAGCTCATCCGCCGGATCTCGACGCGGGAGAGTGCATCGTCGGGGTTCACCTTCAGGTGCCCGCCGATGCGGACGGGAAGGTCGTACTCCGCGACGAACGGATCTTCGAGGACGTCGATCCCGCTCTCGCCTGCGAGCAGGCCCTTCCACGTGGCATCCACGTCACCAGCGATCGACGTCGAGGCCGCGAGGCTGGTGACGACGACGTTGGGGAAGTTCCTGGTGGAAGTCACGGGCGAGCTCACTCCTCGTTCGCGGAGTCGAGCTTCGCCTTGACGGCGTCAGCGGCGTCGCCGCCCTCGGCCTCGAGCTTCTGGATGTAGCTGACGGCGTCGCCGACGGTGCGCAGGCTGGCGAGATCCTCGTCGGGGATCTTCACGCCGTACTTGTCCTCGGTCTGCACGGCGATCTCCACCATGGACAGCGAGTCGATGTCGAGGTCGTCGACGAAGGACTTCTCGATGGTCACCTCGGACGGCTCGATGCCGGTGACCTCCTCGATGATCTCCGCGAGTCCGGCAATGATGTCTTCCTGGGTGGTGGCCACTTCGTGGCTCCCTTCTTGTTTGGTGTTACTTGGGTCTGGCGTTGGCCGGTCGGCAGACCGGCCATTGTGGTGTGTGGTCCTGCTGCGAGGGGCCTAGGGCCGCAGGATTGCGGCGGGCCTCATCCGAGCCCGGTGAGCTCGGACAGCGCGGGGATGTCGTCCGGCGTCTTGAGCGCCAGCGTGGGGGTCCCCTTCATCTCCCGCTTGGCGATACCGACCAGGGTGCCGGCCGGGGGGAGTTCGGCGATCGCCGTGACCTGGGCCGCGCGCAGCGACGCGGTGCACAGGTCCCAGCGCACGGGCCTGGTCACCTGGGCAGCCAGCTTGGCCAGCGCGTCGGCGCCGGAGGTGACCGGCTGACCGTCGGCATTGGACAGTAGCGTGCGCGTCGGATCCGAGGGGCTGATTCGGGAGGCCGCCTCGGTGACGGCTTCCTGGGCCGGCGCCATGAACGCGGTGTGGAACGCGCCCGCCACCGGCAGGGCCCGGACGCGGGCCTTCTCCGGCGGCGCTGCCGCGAGCTCCTCCAGGGCGCTGAGCAGGCCGGCCGCCACGATCTGGCCGGCCGCATTCCGGTTCGCCGGCTCGAGGCCGAGCTCGGCCAGCCGTGCCAGGACGACCTCTTCGTCGCCGCCGAGCACCGCGGACATGCCGGTCGGCTCCAGCGCGCAGGCCTTGGCCATCTCGGAGCCGCGGAGCGCGGCGAGCGCGACGGCGTCGTCCGAGGAGATCACGCCTGCGATGGCGGCCGCGGCCAGCTCACCGACCGAGTGTCCCGCGGCGATCAGGTCCGTGGGGACGAGTCCGCGGCGCTCGAGCTCCTCGAAGGCGAGCAGCGCGGCGGCGACCACGAGCGGCTGGGTGACCGAGGTGTCGGTGATCTCGTCGGCCGTGGCGGTGGTGCCCAGGCGTTCGAGGTCGAGGCCGGAGGCCTTCGACCAGATGGAAATGCGGTCTGCAGTGCCCGGCAGCTCCAGCCAAGGGCTGAGCATGCCGGGGGTTTGGGAGCCCTGACCCGGGGCAAGCAACGAAATCACAAGATAAGGGAACACTGTCCAGCGGCATGTGGGTGATGTTTTTGACCATCAACCTTGGACAAGTGTTTTGTAGGGTTCCCACAAAATCGCATGTGGGGAACTCGCATCGGAAGTGGACGGCGGAACGTTACAAGTCGATCGCACGGTTTGTGAAGAATGTGATTGGTGTGACTGGATGCGTTGTTTCGTGACTGGCCTGAGCCAAACGACCCACCGTTGACGCGACCCTGAGCACGTACGCGTCGCGCGGGTTCATGGGGTCTCGGCCGGTGATCTCGCTGATCCTTTTAAGTCGATACCGGACAGTGTTGGGGTGCACGAACAGTTTGCGGGCACAGGTCTCAACGGCGGCGCCACAGTCGAGATAGGTCTCGAGGGTGTCGGTCAGCGCCGACCCCGCGGCGGCCAGCGGTCGCACGAGCAGATCGATGAGCGAATCGAGGGCCGCCCGGTCACCGAGCAGGGCCCGCTCGGGCAGCAGTTCACCGGCGTGGACCGGCCGCGGGGCGCCCCGCCAGCCGGCCACCGCCTCCATGCCGGCCAGGGCCTCCACCGCGCTGAAGTGCGCGGCGCTGAGGGTGCGGGTGGTCGGCCCGATCACCACCGGGCCGTCGGAGAAGTTGGTGAGGAGGTCCGTCATGAACTGATCGTCGTACGGGTCCTGCATGTCGCCGCTGACCACCATCACCAGCCGGGAGCCCTGCACGACGGCGAGCGCGGCCCGCCCGTGCTTCTGCGCGATCGAGTGAACAGTGCTGACCACCGACACGCCCTGTTCGGGCGGCGGGGTGCCGACGAGGACGGTCGCGGGCGCGGTCGCGTCCCAGTTGAGTGTCGCTGCGCGGGAAAGCATGTCGGAGCCGGTGTCGCCGCGGACCACCGCGTCCACCACGAGGGCCTCCAGGCGGGTGTCCCACGCGCCGCGGGACTCGGCGGCGCTGGCATAGACGGAGGCGGCGGCGAACCCGAGCTCGCGGCCGTAGCGCAGCACTGCCTCGGTCAGGGCGATGAGCTGTTGCTCGTTCCTGGCCAGTGCGGGCAGCCACTGCTCGAAGAACTCCATCGCCACGCGCACCATGTCGACGGTCTGGCGCAGGGTCAGCCTGCGGGCCAGGTCCTGGGGGATGACCTGGAAGGCCTCCATGCTGAAACGGATGTCGCCCTCGGGGTCCTTGAGCCACTCGAGGAAGTTGACCACCGCGGTCTGCACGAGCAGCTGCACGCTCGCGCGCTGGTCGGCGTCGAGGTCGCCGACGAACGGGAGCTGGTCCTGCATCGAGGTGATCGCCTCGGTGGAGAGCCGGCCGGAGAACTGCTTGACCCGCCGCAGCAGTGCGTCGGGCAGGGGGTCGCGGGGCTGACGCTGCCTGCCGAAAACCGGCACGGCCGCCGCCTGTGTCCCGTCGTCGGCGGAGCCGTCCAGTGGGGGTTTCTGCTCGCCCATAGTCTCGAAACTTACGCCCACCGTGACCTCAGGCGCCCGGGGGCGCGAATTGCGCGCTTCCCGGGCGCCTGATTTGTCAGGTGTCTATAAACGCTCGTGCACAGATAGTCGTCAGGCGCTGCCGGGGTCCTTCAGCGACTTCGGCGCCGCCAGGACGTCGTCGATCCGGTAGTGCCGGGCGGCCGCCGCCGGGGTGTTGTGTTCGAGCTTGCCCTCCTTGGCGAGGCCGGCCAGCGCCGCGACCACGATCGACTCGGCGTCGACGTTGAAGTAGCGCCTTGCCGCGGTCCGGGTGTCGGAGAAGCCGAACCCGTCGGTGCCGAGCGTGGTGTACGCGCCGGGCACCCACTGCCGGATCTGGTCCGGGACCGCCCGCATCCAGTCCGAGGCCGCCACGAACGGGCCCTCGGCGCCTGCCAGCGCGGTGGACACGTACGGCACGGCGGCGGTGGCCTGCGGGTTCCGCAGCGCCTGTCGCTCGCACTCGACGCCGTCGCGGCGCAGCTCGCCCCACGACGTCACCGACCACACGTCCGCCGCGACGCCCCAGTCCTCGGCGAGCAGCTGCTGGGCGCGCATGCCCTCCGGCATCGCGACGCCGGAGACCAGGATCTGCGCGCGGGGTCCGGTGCCCGTGCTCTTGCTGTACAGGTAGATGCCCTTGAGCAGGCCCTCGACGTCGAGGTCCTCCGGCTCGGCGGGCTGCACGTACGGCTCGTTGTAGATGGTCAGGTAGTAGAAGATGTTCTCGCCGCCGAACCCGTCCTCGCCGGGCGTGCCGCCGTACATCCGGCGCAGGCCGTCCTTGACGATGTGCGCGATCTCGTACGAGAACGCCGGGTCGTAGGTCACCGCGGCGGGGTTCGTCGACGCCAGCAGCAGCGAGTGCCCGTCGGCGTGCTGGAGGCCCTCGCCCGTGAGCGTGGTCCGGCCCGCCGTGGCGCCGAGCACGAAACCGCGGGCCATCTGGTCGGCGGCCGCCCAGAGTCCGTCACCGGTCCGCTGGAAGCCGAACATCGAGTAGAAGATGTAGAGCGGGATCATCGGCTCGCCGTGGGTGGCGTAGGAGGTGCCGACCGCGGTGAACGAGGCGGTGGAGCCGGCCTCGTTGATGCCCTCGTGCAGGATCTGGCCGATCGAGCTCTCCTTGTAGGCGAGCATCAGGTCGGCGTCGACCGAGGTGTACAGCTGGCCGTTGCGGTTGTAGATCTTCAGCGACGGGAACCACGAGTCCATGCCGAACGTGCGGGCCTCGTCGGGGATGATCGGCACGATCCGCTTGCCGATCTCCTTGTCGCGGAGCAGCTCCTTGAGGACCCGCACGAGCGCCATGGTGGTGGCGATCTCCTGCTTGCCGGAGCCCTTCCGCAGCGAGTCGTATGTCTTGTCCTCGGGCAGTGCCAGCGGCGCGACGTCCGTGCGGCGCGAGGGCAGGAACCCGCCCAGCTGCTTGCGACGGTCGAGCATGTACTGGATCTCGGGGGCGTCCGCGCCGGGGTGGTAGTACGGCGGCAGGTACGGGTCCTTCTCCAGCTCGGCGTCGGAGATCGGGATCCGCTGCAGGTCGCGGAACGCCTTGAGGTCGTCGAGGGTCAGCTTCTTCATCTGGTGGGTCGCGTTGCGGCCCTCGAAGTGCTTGCCGAGGGTGTAGCCCTTGATGGTGTGCGCCAGGATGACCGTCGGCTGGCCCTTGTGCTGCAGCGCGGCCGCGTAGGCCGCGTGGATCTTGCGGTAGTCGTGCCCGCCGCGCTTGAGGTTCCAGATGTCCTGGTCGGACAGGTCCTTGACCAGTTCCTTGGTGCGGGGGTCGCGACCGAAGAAGTGCTCGCGGACGTATCCGCCGTCGTTGGCCTTGTAGGTCTGGTAGTCGCCGTCGGGGGTGGTGTTCATCAGGTTGACCAGCGCGCCGTCCTTGTCGGCGTGCAGCAGCGCGTCCCACTCGCGGCCCCAGACGACCTTGATGACGTTCCAGCCGGCGCCGCGGAAGAACGACTCCAACTCCTGGATGATCTTGCCGTTGCCGCGGACCGGGCCGTCGAGGCGCTGCAGGTTGCAGTTGACCACGAACGTGAGGTTGTCGAGGCCCTCGGTGGCGGCCACGTGCGCCAGGCCACGCGACTCCGGTTCGTCCATCTCGCCGTCGCCGAGGAAGGCCCAGACGTGCTGGTCGGCGGTGTCCTTGATGCCGCGATCGTGCAGGTAGTGGTTGAACCGGGCCTGATAGATGGCGTTCATCGGGCCGAGGCCCATCGACACCGTGGGGAACTCCCAGAAGTCGGGCAGCAGCCGCGGGTGCGGGTACGACGGCAGCCCGCCGCCTGCGTCCGCGTGGCTGTGCTCCTGGCGGAAGCCATCCATCTGCTCGGCCGGGATCCGGCCCTCGAGGAAGGCGCGGGCGTAGATGCCGGGGGAGGCGTGACCCTGGATGAAGATCTGGTCGCCGCCGCCGGGGTGGTCCTTGCCGCGGAAGAAGTGGTTGAACCCGACCTCGTAGAGGGCAGCGGAGGACGCGTAGGTGGAGATGTGGCCGCCGACGCCGACACCGGGGCGCTGCGCGCGGTGCACCATGACCGCGGCGTTCCAGCGGATCCAGGCGCGGTAGCGACGCTCGACCTCCTCGTCGCCGGGGAACCACGGCTCGTTCTCGGTCGGAATGGTGTTCACGTAATCGGTGGAGGTCAGCGCGGGGATGGATACCCGATTCTCGCCCGCACGCTCGAGCAGGCGCAGCATCAGATAGCGGGCGCGCGCCGGTCCCGAGTTCTGCAACAGGCCGTCGAAGCTGTCCAACCACTCGGTTGTCTCGTCGGGATCGATGTCGGGGAGATATGAGGCCACCCCCTCACGAATCACGCGGACGCGGCCGTCGCCGCTGGGTGCGGGCTGCTGCGCTGGCGAGAATTGGTCCTGGGTGGGCTCGGACAACGTATGACTCTCCTTCATCGGGGAGGACGCTCGGTGCGGCGCCCAATCCATGCGAATCGCCTGTGTGACGGCGGTCCGCTTTACGCGTGATGGTGATCTGGCTCAATCCTGCCGTATCGCCCGGCGAGGGTCGACGGCGAGTCACAATCTGCTACGTCACAAAATCTTTGTTCGGTTTTTCGGTGGCGTCGGCTTGCGCAAGAGCCGTTCAACCTGTTCGCTTTCACTACTGATCCACACGGACCGGGTGCTGGAGGTTCAGCCCCGACAACAAAAGGAGGACACCACCGTGGTCGCCGCGGCGGACGCCCAGAACTATGCCCAGAAACTCGGCATCACCAATGACATGGTTGTTCAGGAACTGGGTTGGGACGAGGACACCGACGATGCGCTGCGCGCATCCGTGGAGGAGACCATCGGTGGGGAGCTCCTCGACGAGGATTCGGATGAGGTGATCGACGTGGTCCTGCTGTGGTGGCGGGACGGCGACGGAGACCTCGTCGACGCACTCATGGACGCGATCGGCCCCCTGGCCGACGAGGGTTTCGTGTGGGTCCTCAGCCCCAAGACCGGACAACCTGGCCATGTCGAGCCAAGCGAGATCGCCGAATCGGCACCGACGGCGGGTCTGACCCAGACCTCGGCGGCGAACCTCGGCCTGTGGAGCGGCAGTCGGCTGGTGCAGCCGAAGGCCCGCCCGGCCAAGCGCTGATCGCACTACTGCAGAAGGAACCCCCATGCCTCTCGACGTCGGTGCGATCGCTCCCGATTTCACCCTCAAGGACCAGAACAACCAGGAAGTCTCGCTCTCGGACTACCGGGGCAAGAAGAACGTCCTGATCGTGTTCTATCCGCTCGCCTTCACCGGTACCTGTCAGGGTGAACTCTGCAAGGTCCGGGACGGTCTGCCGAAGTTCGAGAACGACGACGCCGCGGTGCTCGCGGTCTCCGTCGGTCCGCCGCCCACGCACAAGATCTGGGCGGCGGAGCAGGGGTACACCTTCCCGTTGCTGTCGGACTTCTGGCCGCACGGTGCGGTGGCTCAGGCCTACGACGTGTTCAACGACAAGGCCGGGTTCGCGAACCGCGGAACCTTCGTCGTGGACAAGGAGGGCTACATCCGGTTCGCCGAGATGAACGGCCCCGGAGAGGCCCGTGACCAGGCAGCTTGGGAGAACGCGCTCGCCGCGCTAGATTCCTGAGTGCAATTCGGCGGGAAACCGTCGGATTCCGGGCGTGTAGCTCAGTGGTAGAGCTCTGGTTTTACACACCAGCGGTCGGGGGTTCGAAACCCTCCGCGCCCACCGCAGTGCTGACAGGCGAGTCGTCAATCTCGCTGTCGGACACCGAAGAAGCCCCCCGCCTCGACGAGGCGGGGGGCTTGTTCCGTCTGGTGGAGCGTGGACCGGATCCGGTCGGTCAGGATCCCAGCGGGAGGTTGTCGAAGATGAAGTCGTCCACGCCGAGCACACTGAGGAGACCGAAGTCCGTCGACCCGGCCGAGCCGAGGGGGTTCCCCTGTCGGTGCCAGGTTGTGCAGCCGACAGAGTCGAGCCGGTCGCCGGCGTCCAGGTCGACGATCCGGTACTCGGTGCTGGCACTGATGCCTTCGAGGCTCGGCTCGGTTTCGCCGGACTGGGTGAGGGCGAATTGGCAGGCGGTGCCGGTGAAGCGGGAGTAGTACGACCCCGGCTCCACGTCGACACCGGCCACGTAGGCGTGGTCGGTGGTGCCGGGAATGCTCACCGGGAGCGCGCTGGCGACGCCTGCGGTGCCGATGGTGAGGCCGGCGGCGGCGATGGCGGCGCCGACGACTCCTGCGGATCTACGCACTGTGGTTCTCCTCGTGGGTTTTTGGAGTGAACCAGGACACGTTAAAGGCTTCGTGATGATCCGGTCATGAAAGCCGGCAGTTCTCCTGCTTTCGGATAGCGGTCAGCCGCCGTACTGCGGACTCCACCAGGCGTCCTCGGCCGCGAGTCGATCGGCGACGCTCTGGGGCATCACGGAGCAGCTCTTCGGGGCGCCGAGCGGCGGATGGTCGCCAGCCGAGTCGGTGATGCCCACCGTCGCGACCGCGCCCTCCCAGCCGCCCATCTCGCTGATCCGCTGCGGCACCTTGTTCCTGGCATTGGCGACGGTGCTGGCCACCAGCCACGTCCCGTCGCTCTCGACGTCGACGCCACCACCCGGCGCCCGTCGGGCGTCCTCGCCGAGCGGCAGGAGGCCGGCCAATGTTGCTGCGTCCCAAGAGTTGCTGTCCCATGGCGGGCGGTTGAAGTAGTACCAGCTGGCGGAGCAGACGCCGTACAGGTTCGGCCCGAACTGGGCGTAGTTCAGGTACAGCTCGAGCTGCCGCTGATCGCCCATCAGGTTGAAGGGCCAGGACAGCACGGCCTCCACGCCCTTGCGGAAGACCCTGGTTCCGACCCACTCGCCTCGGATGAGGAACATGTTCTTCACCAGCTGCTGGGGGATGGTCGAGCCGGAGAGATCCTCACCGGACTCGAGATAAGTCTCGGTCCGATCGATGAAGTCGCTCATGTGGAACGGGCCCATGCGCGTGCCGAGCTCGGCGTCCTCGTGGGCGAGCACGGACGCGATGTAGTGCCTGCTGATGTGGTCGAGCGAGACTTCCTGGAAGACCGTGTCGCCCGGCGCGCTGTCGGTCAGCATGAACATCGTGCGCGGCGGCGTCCACACGCGGTAGATCACGGGCGTCACCACGAGCCATACGACGAATCCGATCACCATCCACTTCGTCCACCGGCGCCAGGCGGGCTTCCTGGACGGGGGTGCCGTGCCGTCGGGGAGTTCCGGCGTAGGCGGGAGCGGAGGCGTCGGAGTCGGAGGCAGCGGAGGCGGCGGCCAGATCGGAGCCTGCGGCTTCGCTCGTTGGTACTTCCAACTCGACTGGGGAGGTGGCCCGTACGGCGCAAGGTTGTCCGGCCGCGGGGTATCACGCGGGAGTGCCGGCCACGGCCGCCGCGATGTCGCGGCACTGTACCGAGGCTGGGGTCGGGGAATCGGACGGTTCCGGCTGTCGCCGAGTCGTTTGTTCATGGTGCGTGGAGGGCGTGAACGCGCCTCAGTTCCCGTCCGTGACGGTCAACCCGTGCTGGACGAAGCTTCGGTCCGCAGGCACCCTGAGGGCCGCACGCTGCTCGCCTTCGACATGGCCCTCAGCGGCGCACCGCGCGTATCTCGTGAACACACCTAAAGGTTACCGAAACAATCAGGTTGTCAATTGTGAGCTTCTGCTGGTTCCGTGCTGAGGGGCCGAGGCGAGCGCGGGCGTAGCATCGGGTGTATCGGATGCACCTCGAACGCGGCATTTTCGATCGCGTCGTCTCCGATTGGAATGAACCTGGCCGGTTCGCGGCCAAGGCAGGAGCGTCAGTCGTGACGCTGAATCACACGAGCCCGTCCCTGGGTCATCGCGATGCCCGTCAACCCCATGCGCGGCGGATACCAACGCTGCGGCTGCGGTTGAAGCCACGGCGTGCAGCCCGGGGGTTCGTCGATGGAGCGTGGTGGCCCAGGTCACCCGACTTGGCCACCGAAGTCCCCGGGCTACTGGCGGTGCTCGCCATTCGCCTCGGCCGGATCGACCGAGTGGTCTACAACATAAACGGGTGGGCGAAGGCGCCCGCATGGATCCGCAGTGGGGGACACGAAGTTCGATTGGACGGCTACCCATTTCAGCCGGTCAACACCCTGTACGTCGTCGGCGCGAACAGGAAGAGGATGGCGCTGCTGGTGGTCCCGCCCTACACAGAGCCCGACTACGCGCACGCGACCATGATGACCGCCGCCAAGCCGAACAGTGCGACCACGGCGGACGACCTGTTGATGGTCGGGGTACGCGAGGCGTCCCAGCTTGCCGCCCAGAATCGCTGGGATTCGGAAGGTGGGGCTGGGAAGGTGCGTCGACCATGATGCGCGACGGGGTCCGAAGCGTCGGGAATCACTTCGACATGGGTTCGCGACTGCACGAGACCGATGGCCTCCAGCCCTTTGAGCCGGCAACCCGCACATCGCGCATCCTCCTTCGGGCTCGAGGCGCGCCTGCCGGCCTGGTCGACGGCGCGTGGTGGCCGCGGACGACGAACCTGACGTTGGAATTGCATGACGTGATCAGCGCTGTCGCAACACATCTCGGTCGCACAGCCCGGGTTGCCTTCGCTTGGAATCCGCGCAGTGTCACGCAACGCGGCCTCGATCGACACGATGGAGTGCTCGTCTGCGGCCCAGTGGACGGTCAGCCACAGAACGTCATGTACCTGTTCGGGACCGATGGGTCACGGCTGGCGTTGCTGGTCGTCCCGCCGGACACCGAGGCGGACGGTGCCTATGCGGCGATGCGGCTTGCCGTGGGTGCATCCGAGGTGTGACGTCGTCGCCGGCCAGTCAGGCGATCTGATCGGTGCGTTCGGCGGGCGCGCCGTAGAGGTCGTCGAGGAGCCGCTCGCGGGCACCCGCGCGGCGCAGGCTCTCGAGCAGATCCGGCGACCGCAGCAGGTACGAGGTCTCACGGAGGGCTTCGTAGTGGGACCGTGAGATCAGGACGGCGCTGCCGTGCTTGCCGCCGATCTCGATCGCGGCGGACTCATCGTTTGCCCTCCGGATCAACTTCTTCAGTCGCTTCCTCGCGGTCTTCACCTTCATTGCGGCCACAGCGCATCTCCATTCCCGACGGATCTGACTCGTGAATCCTGCCACCACGTGGTGGGGTTGAACGCATTTCTATGCCCCGGACACTCCCAAAATTCTGGATCCGACGTTCGAAATGCCGCGTTTATCGCGCGGACTAGGGTCACGGTGTGCGTCTGATCAACATCATCCAGTCCTGGCGGCTCGTCCCTGTGTGGCTGCGCATCCTGCTGTTGCTCGCCGGTGGCGCCAAGGTGTGGGGCGCCGGGATCTACGCGGGATGCCATTTCGGCGGCAAGGACATCCGGATGGGGGTGGGCACCTTCGTGAATCGGGGGGTGTTCTTCGACGGCACCGCGCCGATCACGCTCGGCAGGCAGGTCGCGGTGGGGCACCAGGTCGCGTTCATCACCAGTACCCACGAGATGGGCCCTGCGGATGGGCGTGGTGGTCGCGTCTACGACCTGCCGATTGTCGTCGGCGACGGCTGCTGGATCGGTGCGCGGGCGACGATCCTGCCCGGCGTCTCCATCGGGCCCGGCTGCATGATCGGCGCGGGCGCGGTGGTGACCAAGGACTGCGAGCCGAACGGACTGTACGCGGGGAATCCGGCGCGGCGGGTGCGGGACCTGCCCGCCTGATCGCGGATTCCCGCACGCGGCTTTGCGTTTCGTGCGCCCCGCGGTCCGCGAAACCGAGGGGCGGCGCGCTCACGCCGCCCCGCCCCTCTCTACTTGTCGCAGGCGACGCCGTCGCTGTCACCGTCGAGTTCGGACCGATATCCCGGCTCGCCGATCGAGATGGGTGCAGCACCGGCTTGCCGGGCTTGTTTGCAGTTCTTGTAGTACGGAGCCGCCGAGGGTGCCTCGACGAGCGGCTGCGGCTTCGTGATCACCGGCGGCGGAGTGGGCCTCCGTTCCGAGGTATCCGGAACGTAGGCGGGCGCGGGTGCGGCGCCGGGCGGACGGGTGGTGAGGGGGGCGGGCGCGACGTAGGTCGTCGGCTTCGGCATCTCGACCAGCGGCGCCGGCTTCACGGGCGCGGGCACCGCCGAAGAGCGGGCGGGCGTGGGTGCGGGCGTGGACGGGCGTGCCGTCGTCGTGGGCACGGTCCTCGAGATGGTGGGGGAGGAGGCGGGTTCGCTCGTCGCCGAGCCCATGACGCCTGCCGTGACGGCGAGCACCGCCACCGCGACGGCACCGGCCGCAAGGAGCGGGACGGTCTTCGACTTCTTTTTCGCCGCGGGCTCCGGCTCCGGTTCGGGCTCCGGCTCGGCCGGGATGACCGGGATGAGGGTGGTGGCGGTCGAATCCGGCGGTACGGGGCGCGTTGTCAAGGTCCACTCGTCGCCGTTCCAGTACCGCTGGAATTCCGCGGCTCCGCTCGGCTCGGGATCGGGGTACCAGCCGGGAGGGGGTCCGCCGGGGTTCGTCATGGGTGGTGATACTCCTTTTGGGATGTGTGCCCGCAATGAGTATCAGACGGGGTGGGCGGCATCGACATTCCCCCGGCCCGTGACCGTTCGCCGACGTACGCTTGACCGATGAAGATGGGTGCGGTGCTGACGCTGGTCGGGCTCGCGGTGCTGGCCTTCGGCCTCGGGCTTGCCGCGGCCCGGCTGGAGAGCGTCGGCTGGACCATCGCGCTCGGACTGCTGTGGCTCGTCATCGCCGCGGGCGCCCTCGCCCGGATCCGTCGCAGCGGCTGACCGGTCAATTACCTTCCAGCGGGACCGAATCCGTGCGCCCTTCGCAGGGCGGCCCCCACAGTCCCGCGCCCGCGGCTCGTGCCTCGCCCTCGGCCCGCGCGATGTCCTCGGTCAGCAGACCGGTGCTGCGACCGTGGACATACGCCTTGGCCATCCCAGCCCGGACGGCGGCGGTCCCGTAGTCGGAGCCGTCGGGCAGTGTCAGGTGGGCGAGGGTACGGCCGTAGTCGTCGACGGCGTCCGCACGGGGATCGATCGTGACCTGCACCGCGGCGCCGTCGAGCGTGGAGCGGGCGTAAGCGGTGGACTCGGGTCCCCAGCATCCGACGGTGTATCCCGCCTTCACCGTCTCGGGGGTGTCGATGCCCAGCACCCGGACGGTCAGCTCCCCGTCGACGTCGCGCACCCGGACCGTGTCGCCGTCGTAGACGTACTCGATCGTCATCGCGCGCGGGTCGGCCCGAGCGACGGGCTCGGTGGCCGTCCAGCGGTCCGCCGCCGCCAGCGCCACCCCCACCGCGAGGACGGCCCCCGCGCCCAGGGCGAGGACCCACTTTCGCCGGGGCGCAGGGGCGTTCATCGGTCCGAGCCTAATCGGCGAGCACCCGGCGCATCACCGGTCGCGCCACGAGCGCGCTGGCCAGCACCAGGGCGATGCCCGCCGCCAGCGTGACGCCGAGCTGCACCAGGGACATCGGGGTGGTCACGATGACGGCGCCGACGAGAGGGAACAGGAACAGCAACGCGCAGGCCGCGCCTGCCAGCGCCATCACCACCACCGGGGTGCGGACCTGCCGCATGCGGGCCCGGTCCATCACCTCGGGCGGGGTGCCCGCCAGGGCCAGGCTGCGGTAGAGCTGCCGGTTGTCCAGGATGGTGGACACCTGCGTGAGCGCCGAGGAGATCGCGGCGAGCGCGAAGGTCGCGCCGAGGGTGAACAGCACGCCGGTCCGCAGGTCCGCGAAGATGAACTCCTGACCCGGCGCCGGTTCGTGGCCCTCGCCGTTGCCGATCGCGGCCAGCAGAGAGGTGCCTGCGGCGACGAAGCTGGCCATCGTGACGCCGCTGACGGTGCGCCACACGGATTTCGGGTTGTCGAGCACCCGGCGTGCGGCGATCAGCGAGGCGGCGTCCGTCGAGCGGGCGAGCATGACGCGGCCCAGCAGCGAAATCACGAACGGTCCGATCAGGGCGACGATGCCGAAGCAGACCGCGAGCCCGATCAGTAGCGCCGCGATGCCGGGCATGCCGCCGCCGACGGCGGTCCACCCGAACAGAACCGCGACGGCGAGCGCGGCGATGAGCGCCTTGGGGGCGGGTCGGGGATTGCCCTGCGCCACGCCGAGCGGGCTGACGAACACCTGGCGCATGCCGAGCATCGAGGTGAGTGCGGCCAGCGCCGTCATCCCGAGCACGACCCCGAGCAACGGCAGGGTGCCGACCCAGAGCTCGGCGACGTCGAAGGTGCGCCCCTGGAACCGCAGCTGCGCGACCAGCGGCATCGCGGCGAGGTAGCCGACCACGCCGATCAGTGCGCCGACCAGACCCTGCGCACCGGATTCGGCCGAGCAGAGGGCGACAATCTGGCGCGGGGTGGCCCCGATCAGCCGCAGCGCGGCGAGCCGCTCGTCCCGACGGCGCGCGCCGAGTCGTGCCGCGGCGAGGCCGAGCGTCACGGCGGGTACCACCATGAGGACCGAGGCCACGCCCGCGAGGGTGAGGTACGTCTGCGCCTCCGGCTCGCCGGAGCGGCCGTCGAAGGCGCCGTACCCGCCGAGGACCGTGAGCAGCAGCGCGGTGGAGGCGGCGAAGGCGGTGACCGGAAGGGCGTAGGTACTGATCGCCTTTCGGCCCTCGCCGCGCACCGTCAGCAGGGCGACGCGAGCGGTGGCGCTCATGCCGCCACCTGCTGCGCGGCGAGGGAACCGGCCTGCATCACCAGCGTGCGATCACACCAGCGGGCCACCTCGAGGTCGTGGGTGACCACCACGAGGGCGGACCCGATCTGCTGTGCCGACTCCCGTAGCAGGCGCATCACCTCCCAGCTGGTCTGCGCGTCCAGCGCGCCGGTCGGCTCGTCCGCGAACAGCACAGAGGGTTTGGTCGCCAGGGCCCGGGCGATCGCCACCCGCTGCGACTGTCCGCCGGACATCTGGCCCGGCCGACGGTCCTGCAGACCGTCCAGCCCGAGCGGCGCGAAGAAGGTGTTCGCGGTGGCCTTGGCGTCGCGGATGGAGGCGCCGTTGAGGATCAGCGGCAACGCGACGTTCTCGATCGCGGGCAGTTCCGGGAGCAGTTGACCGGACTGGAAGACGAAGCCGAAGGCCTCGCGCCGGAGGCGGCTGCGGTCGTTCTCGCCGAGGTTCTGGATGTGCTGCCCGGCGAGCAACACCGCGCCCGAGTCCGGCTTGACGATCCCCGACATGCAGTGCAGCAGCGTCGACTTGCCCGACCCCGACGGGCCCATGATCGCGGTCGCGGTGCCGGCCTGCAGCTCCAGGCTGACATCGCGGAGCACGGGGGTCGGCCCGAAGGACTTGCCTAGGGCGTGCACGGACAGTACGGGTGGCGGGGTCGGGATGGTCATGTCTCCACCGTCGTCGACGAGCGGGGTCCCTGGCATCGGCCCGCGGCCCGATTCTCGGTACCGTCGGGTCATTCCCAGGTATGACCCGACCCGGAGATCACCCTGACGACGCAAGGTCAGCGGGTGCCGGGACCCACGGTGTCGAAGGCCTCTGCGAGCAACTCGCCGATCACGTCGTCGATCTGGTCGGCGGCGGTGAAGAACATGCGATGGGTCCAGACCTTCTTGGTCGTCGCGAACGACTCGCGAAGCCGCGGATGCTCGACGCGTCGCAACAGGTCGATCGCCACCTCCAGCCTCGACGAGACGATGAATGCGGCGGCGAACACCCGGGAGCGGGCCCAGGCGACCTCGCTCGGGTGCACTCGCTCGTCGACGTCACCGAGCGCGAGCACCCGGTCCCGGAACAGGTACAGCAACTCCACCGCGGCGTCGTCGAGGCCCGCGGCGTACTCGTCGACGTCACCGGTCATGGGTCGACGGTAGTCGGCGGTCGGTGCGGTTGATAGAAATACCGGCGTGAACTTCAACGGCCGCGCGACGGCGAGGGCGGCCGGGATCCTGCTCGGGTACGCGGCGGATCGGGCACTGGCCGACCCCGTGCGGTGGCACCCGGTGGCCGGCTTCGGTCAGGCCGCGGCGCTCCTCGAACGGCGCACCTACTCCGATCACCGCCCGGCGGGCGCCGTGCACACCGCGGTCCTGGTCGGCGCGGTCGCGGGCGTGACCCTGGTCGCCGTGCGGTTCGGGCGCAGGCTGGGCTGGGCGGGGGAGACCGCGATCACCGCCGCCGCGACCTGGACCGCGCTCGGCGGCACCTCCCTTGTCCGCGTCGGCTCGGACATGGCCGCGCGTGTCGAGGGCGGCGACCTCGCCGGGGCCCGCGCGCTCATCCCGTCGCTGTGCGGGCGCGATCCGGACTCCCTCGACGCCGAGGGTCTGACCAGGGCGACGGTCGAATCGGTCGCCGAGAACACCTCAGACGCCACCGTCGGGCCGCTGTTCTGGGCGGCCGTCGCGGGCGCCCCCGGCGCACTCGGCTACCGGGCGATCAACACCCTCGACGCGATGATCGGCTACCGCTCGGAGCGGTACCTGAGCTTCGGCTGGGCCGCGGCCCGGCTCGACGACCTGGTGAATCTCGCGCCTGCCCGCGTGACCGGCCTGCTAGCCGTGCTCACCGCGCCTGTCGTCGGCGGTTCGCCTGCCGCCGCGGCGACGGCGTGGCGTCGGGACGCGGCGGCGCATCCCAGCCCGAACGCCGGTGTCGCCGAGGCGTCGATGGCGGGCGCGCTCGGGGTCCGGCTGGGCGGCCGCACCGAGTATCCGCACGGCATCGAGGAGCGGCCCACGCTCGGCGACGGTCCGCCGCCCGCGACCGCGGACCTGCGGAGGGTGGTGCGACTCTCGTCCGCGGTGCAGATCGGGGCCGCGCTCGGGTCAGCGGCGCTTGCCGTAGCGATCGGCGAGCTTCGCCTCCGTCGCGGTCATCGCCGCGGGCTCCGGCTGCGGTGAACGGCTGAATCGGCGCCGCGGCAGCGTGATGTCGTCGGTGGCCGCGGTGGGTTCGGTGGCAGGCGCCGTGGCGGCGGGGGTCGCCGCGGGCTCCGGCGCGCGGGAGCGGCGGCGTTCGCGGATCTCGGCGCGCGCGAAGTAGATCAGCCCGAGCGGGGCCATGATCCCGAACGCCAGCCACTGCAGCCCGTACGACAGGTACGGGCCGGCATCGAGCTGCGGCAGCGGGATCGGCTTCAGGCCGCCCGGCTGGTCGGGGACGAGCTGGAAGTAGGCGTCGGCGGGCTCGAGGCCGAGCACCGAACCGATCTGGCCTGCGTCGATGAAGTAGACCTGCTCGTAGCCGTTCTCCCGGATCGGGTCCTTGCCCGGCACGGTGCCCTCGGAGACGCGGGCCCGCGCGGTCACCGTCACCTGGTCGGTGGGGGCGGGCGCGAACGACGGCGGCACCGCGCCCTGCTCTGGGCGGGCGTACCCGCGGTTGACCAGGACGATCCGGCCGTCGGTCAGCCGCATCGGGGTGATCACCTCGTAGGCGGGTGAATCCTCGATCGAGCGCAGCCGGATCAGGACGTCGCTGCCGGGCAGATAGCTGCCGGTCACGGTCACCTGGCGCCACTCGTCGTCCCGGGCGAGCGGTCCGGACTCGGGCAGGATCGACTCCACGGTCACCGGCTCGGCGTTGCTCGACTCCTCGATGAGCTTGTTGCGGTGCTCGGTGTCGGTGTTCTTGCCGAGCTGCCACGGGGCGAGCACGGTGAAGCACATGAAGGCGAACCCGGCGACAACGGCGGCCAGCGCCAACCAGCCCGGACGCAGCAGAAACTTCAGCCTTCGCACGGTTCCACGGTACTTGCCGCGCCGACCCGCCCGGTCGACCGGTGTCCGATTCAGCGCTGCTCGCGCACCCACTGGAGCAGTCCGGGCACTGCGGCCTCGATCTGCTCGCGCACGAGCTCGAAGTCGGCGCGGTCGCCGTAGTACGGGTCCGGCACCGAGTCGCCGTCCGCGTCCGGGTCGAAGCTGCGCAGTAGCCGCCGCCGTTCCGCGGGCACCCCGAGATGCGCCAGCGCGCGGTCGTGCCCGGTGTCGAGCGCGACGACCAGGTCGGCGTCGAGGTGGTCCCGGTCGACCTGCGCGGCCCGGTGTCCGGTGGGGTAGCCGTGACCGCGCAGCACCGCGTTGGTGCGGTGGTCGGCCTCGTGCCCGACGTGCCAGTCGCCGGTGCCCGCGCTCGACACCCGGACCCGCGCGTCGAGGCCCGCCTCGCGCAGGTGCCCGAGCAGGATCTTCTCGGCCATCGGGGACCGGCAGATGTTGCCGGTGCAGACGAAGGTGATGTGGAGGTCAACGGGCTGCATCGAGGACCCTCCCGAGTTCGTCGACCGTGTCCACCGACCAGCGGGCGCCCTCGGCCTCCGCGGCGGAGCCGTAGCCCCAGCCGACGAACACCGTCGGGATGCCCCAGTGCGCGGCGCCGTGCACGTCGTGTTCGCGGTCGCCGACCATCACCACATCGGGGGTGCCGCCGCGCCCCGCGTCGATCGGTTCGATGCCGAGTCCGCGCAGCGCGTGCTCGATCACGTCGACCTTCGCGCGCCGCGCGGTGCCGTCGTCGGAGGCCCCGGCGATCACCTCGAAGTGCCCGGCGAGCGCGAAGTGCTCGAGGATCCGGCGCGCGAACCGTTCCGACTTCGACGTCGCGACCGCCAGCCGGGACCCGCGGCTCGCGGCGGCGGTGAGCAGGTCGCCGATGCCGTCGAACACCGCGTTCTCCGCCCAGCCGATCTCGTCGTAGCGCTCGAAGTAGCTGGCCAGGGCGCGCTGGGTGGTCGCCTCGTCGAGCCCGAGCGAGCGCAGGGTGTCCACCATCGGCGGCCCGACGATGCGGTCGAGGACGTCGCCGTCGGGTTCGGGGGCACCGACCGCGGCCAGCGCGTGCCGGAAGCCGGCCACGATGCCGGGCGCCGAATCGGTGAGGGTGCCGTCGAGGTCGAAGAGTGTCACGCTGGGGCTCACGGCTCCATCCTGCCCGTTGTCCGGCACGGCGATGCGACCGCCATAAACTCCCTTCGTGGACACCCGCTCCCCGCAGTGGACCGACCTGCGGCATCACGGCGACATCGACGCCGAACCCGGACTGCTCGACTTCGCCGTCAACGTGCGCGGCGACGGGCCGCCCGACTGGCTGCGGCAACGACTGGTCGACGCGCTGGGAACGCTGGGTCGATACCCGGAGGTCGCGACGGAGGAGGCCGCGCGGGACCAGGTCGCGTCGCGGCACGGCCGCTGCCGCGACGAGGTACTGCTGCTCTCGGGCGGCGCCGAGGGGTTCGCCATGCTGCCGCGCCTCGCGCCCGCGCGGGCGGCGCTGATCCACCCCTCGTTCACCGAGCCCGAGTGGGCGCTGCGGGAGGCGGGCGTCGCGGTCGAGACGGTGATGCTCGACGAGCCGTACCGGCTCGACCCGGCCGCCGTCCCCGAGGGTGCGGACCTGGTGGTGATCGGCAACCCGACCAACCCGACGTCGGTGCTGCACCCCGCCGCGGACATCCTGGCGCTGCGCAGGCCCGGCCGGATCGTGGTCGTCGACGAGGCGTTCGCGGACGCCGTGCCCGGCGAGCCGGAGTCGCTGGCAGGCATGTCCCTGCCCGACGTGCTGGTCCTGCGCAGCCTGACCAAGACGTTCGCGCTGGCGGGGCTGCGGTGCGGCTACGTGCTCGGCCCGCCGGAGTTGCTGGCCCGCCTGCAGGTCGGGCGGGCGCACTGGCCGCTGGGCAGCCTGCAGGTGGAGGCGATCCGGGCGTGCAGCGAGCCGGACGCCGTCGCGTGGGCGCGCCGCGAGGCCGACGTGATCGAAGCCGAGCGCGCGGAGATGGTGGCGATGCTGACCGAGGCGGGCGTCGCCGTGCACGGGCCTGCGCGGGGGCCGTTCCTGCTGCTGCGGGTCCCGGACGGCGAGGCGGTGCGGACGCGCCTGCGGGACAAGGGGATCGCGGTCCGCCGCTGCGACACGTTCCCCGGCCTCGGCCCCGACCACCTGCGGGTCGCGGTCCGGGAGGCCGCCCAGGCGAGGGTGTTGGTCGACGCGATGAGAGAGGTGCTGTGATGGCTGTTCGGCTGGCCGAGGTGATCGAGGCGCTGGAGCGGGCCTATCCGCCCGCGCTTGCCGCAAGCTGGGACTCCGTCGGCCTGGTGTGCGGCGACCCCGCCGATGAGGTGAACCGGGTGCTGATCGCCGTCGACGCCACCGAGTCGGTGGTCGAGGAGGCGCTGGCCTGGGGCGCGCAGCTGCTGCTGGTGCACCATCCGCTGCTGCTGCGCGGGGTGGACACCGTCGGCGCGCACACCCCGAAGGGCGCGCTGGTGCACCGGCTGATCCGGTCCGGCTGCGCGCTGTACACCGCGCACACCAACGCCGATTCCGCCGACCCCGGGGTGTCCGACGCGCTGGCGCGGGCACTGGGGCTGACGGTGACCGGCCCGCTGGACCCGGCGCCGTCAGAGCCGCTCGACAAGTGGGTGGTGATGGTCCCCACCACGGAGACCGACGCCGTGCGCAGGGCGCTGTTCGATGCCGGGGCCGGCGAGGTCGGCGACTATCGCGACTGCAGCTGGACGGTCACCGGCACCGGGCAGTTCCTGCCGGGTGCGGCCGCGAAGCCGGCGCTCGGCGAGGTCAGCCGGCTCGAGCGGGTGGCCGAGGATCGGGTGGAGGTGGTGGCCAGGCGGTCGCTGCGACGCCGGGTGCTCGGCGCGCTGCGCGGTGCCCACCCCTACGAGGAGCCTGCCTTCGACATCCTGGAGCTGGCGGACACCGGGTCGCCGCGGGGCATCGGCCGGATCGGTGAGCTGGCGGCGCCGGAGACGTTGCGCCAGTTCACCGCCCGGGTGCGGGCCGCGCTGCCCGAGACCACCTGGGGGGTGCGCGCGGCGGGGGACCCCGAGGCGCCGGTGCGGACGGTGGCGGTGTGCGGCGGATCCGGCGACTCGCTGCTCGGTGTCACCGCGGCCCGCGGGGTAGACGCCTACGTGACGGCCGATCTGCGTCATCACCCCGCGGACGAGCACCTGCGCGCGGGCGGCCCGGCGCTGGTCGACGTCGCGCACTGGGCCAGCGAGTTCCCCTGGTGCGACCAGGCAAGGGGAGTGCTCGACGCCCGGTTCGCCGGGACCCCCGGATGGGCCAGCGCCGTGTCCGCGGTCCGCACCGACCCGTGGACGCTGGGTTCCTGCTAGCGGCCCGCCGCTGGGTTCCTGCTAGCGGCCCGCCGCTGGGTTCCTGCTAGCGGTCGCCGTGATCCGGCGCTAGCTCGTCGCCGGCACCCGCTCGGGCACGCTCTCGTAGCGGCCGACGTCGATGGCGTTCGCGGCCCTGGTGGACATCCAGGCCAGCAGCCTGCTCAGCGGGCCGAAGGTCAGCACCCTGAACATCCGGTTGCGCTGGCCGAGCTTCTTCGCGGTCGGCGGGGCGAGGGTGGGGCCGGCGCCCTTGGCGACCTTCTGGCAGGCCGTCGCGTAGCCGCGGATCTGCTCCTCGTATCGCGCGAACGCGGCGCGATGGTCGCCGTCGGCGGCGGCCAGCTCGGCGGCCAGCACGTAGGCGCTGATCAGGGACATGCCCGCGCCCATCCCGCCGCAGGTGGCGCCGTAGCCGGCGTCCCCGATCAGGGCGATCCGGCCCTCGCTGTAGCGGTCCATCTCGACGACACTGATCGAGTCGAAGTAGAAGCTCGTCGCGGACTCGAGCTCGCGCATCAGGGTCGGCGTCTGCCAGCCGACGCCCGCCATGACGTCGGCGAGGATCCGCTTCTGCTGGTCGATGTCGCGGTGGTCGTAGTCGATCGGTGCCGACTCGAACAGGCACATGACCTCGCACTCGTCGCCGCCCCTGGTGCCGTACGCCATCACACCCACGCCCGGCTCGTTGTAGAGGACGCTGTCGTCGCCGAGCCCGATGCTGTTGGGCGCGTTGAAGATCGCGACGTAGTAGCCGGACTGGGTGAGGAACCGGGACTCGTCCCCGAAGGTCAGCTTGCGGACGTTCGAGTGCAGACCGTCGGCGCCGATCACCAGGTCGAAGGTGCGCGGGGCGCCGCGCTCGAAGGTGACGTGCACGCCCTCGGCGGTGTCGGTGAGTCCGGTGATCGAGTCGCCGAAGACGTACTCGGTGTGGTCTTCGGTCTTGTCGAACAGCAGCTGGGCGAGGTCGCCGCGCTGGATCTCGACGTCGCCTCCGGTGAACTCGGGCGGCAGGCTGGCCAATGTCCGGCCGTCGCCGTCGATGACGTTCAGTCGGCCCTCCGGCGTCCGGAGCTCGCGGATCTCGTCGAGGAGGCCCATTCGGGTGAGCATCTGCAGGTGCGCCGCACCGCGGAAGTCGACCGCCTGACCGCCCTCGCGCAGCCGCGGCGCGCGCTCGACGACGGTGGCGGAGAACCCGAAGCGGTGCAGCCAGAAGGCCAGCGCCGGGCCGGCCAGGCTGGCCCCGGAGATGAGGACGTTGCCGCGGCGTGCCGTTGTCGACTCGATCATGGGTGCCTCCATATAGTTGTTGTGAATCGCATTCACTGTGAATGCCGTTCACGATTGAGTGTAGGTTATACACAGTTTTGGTTCGCGGTCAATCGCGGACCGTTGCGGCAACGGAGGAGAAGCGCATGACGTCGGCATTCGAGCTGTTGTGGCGGGACGAGGAACCCGCGCGCCGGGGGCGGCGCCCGAGCCTGAGCGTCCGCGAGGTGGTCGCGGCCGCCGTCGGTATCGCCGACGCGAATGGGCTCGAGGCGGTGTCGCTGCAGCGCGTGGCAGCCGAGTTCGGTTTCACCACCACCTCGCTGTACCGCTACGTCCCCGACAAGGCGACGCTGCTCACGCTGATGCTGGACGAGGCGATCGGCGCCCCGCCCGATCTGAGCGGCGTCGAGGGTGGGTGGCGGCCGCGGCTGGAGGCCTGGGCGCGCGAGCTGCATCGCCTGTTCGTGCGGCGCCCCTGGCTGCTCGCGTCGACCGGCGGTGAGGGGGTGATGGGGCCGAACCAGCTCGGCTGGATGGACTCCGCGCTGCGGGCCTTCGCCGAGACCGGGCTCGAGCACCGCGATGTCCACCAACTGTTCCTGCTGCTCCTCGGGCACGTGCGCGGCGTCGCCGGTCAGGCGGCGATGCCCGACGCGGTGTCCGAGCAGTGGCGCGCCGAGTGGCTCGGTTCGGTCTCCGCGATCGTCGATCGGCGCCGCGACGACTATCCGGCGTTGATCGAGTCCATCGACGGCGGCGGATTCGAGCCGGGGGACCGGGTCGGGCTCGAACTCGGACTGCGGTGCGTCCTCGACGGAATCGAGGCATTCGTCGGGCGGGCGCGGTGACCGCTGCGTAGCGGTACTGGCAGTGCCCCGCAGAGCGGTACGGTAGCGGGGCCAATATCCCCACTCAGCACAAGCAGGAGCCCGCCCGCGTGAACGTCGAACCCCGGATTCAGGCCAAGCTGCTCGACCTCGCCGCGGTGGATACCGAGCTGGCGAGGATCGCGCACCGCCGCCGGACGCTGCCCGAGCAGGAAGAGGTGCAGCGCCTCGAGTCCGACCGCGTGGCGCGCAAGGACGCCGCGGTCGCGGTGGAGATCGTCCTCGACGACCTGGATCGGGACATCAAGAAGCTCGAGGGCGAGGTGGACGCCGTCCGCCAGCGCGAGGAGCGCGATCGGAAGCTGCTGCAGAGCGGCACCGTCGGCGCCAAGCAGCTCACCGAGCTGGAGCACGAACTCGGCAGCCTCGAGCGCAGGCAGTCGATCCTCGAGGACGAACTGCTCGAGGTGATGGAGCGCCGCGAGGCCTCGCAGTCGGACTACGAGCACGCGGGCGCGCAGCTGAGCCAGATCGACGACGCCCTCATCGACGCCAGCCGTCGCCGCGACGACGCTGCCGCCGACCTCGACGCGGCCGAGCAGAGATGCGTGAGCGACCGGGCCGCGCTCGAGCCAGAGTTCCCGGCCGACCTGCTGGCCATCTACGACCGTCAGCGGTCCGCCGGCGGCGCAGGCGCCGCGTTGCTGCAGGCCCGCCGGTGCGGCGCGTGCCGGATCGAGATCGACCGCGGTGAGATCTCCCGCATCGCCAAGGCTGATCCGGAGACGCTGATCCGCTGCCCCGAGTGCAACGCGATCATGGTGCGTACCAAGGAATCCGGTCTGTGACTGTGCCTTCGGGTCGCTCCGCGGGCTCCGCCCCTGAGCCTGGGGGGCGCGCCATTGGCCACGTCTTCGTCGAGGCGGACGGCGGCTCGCGGGGGAACCCGGGACCGGCCGGCTACGGCGCGGTCGTCTTCGACTCCGACCACGACCGGGTGCTGGCCGAGCGTGGCGAGTCCATCGGCATCGCGACCAACAACGTCGCCGAGTACCGCGGGCTGATCGCGGGGCTGACGGCCGCCGCGGAGCTCGGCGCCCGGTCGGTGTCGGTGCGGATGGACTCGAAGCTGGTCGTCGAGCAGATGTCCGGGCGCTGGCAGGTCAAGCATCCGGACATGAAGCCGCTCGCCCGGCAGGCGGGCGAACTGGCCGCCGGTTTCGACCGGGTGGACTACACGTGGATCCCGCGGGCCGAGAACTCGCACGCCGACAAGCTCGCGAACGAGGCCATGGACGGGCAGCCGACGAACCTGACGGCCCCCGCCCCGGCGGTGGTCGCCGCGACGACCGAGAAGCAGGAGTCCGCCCCGGTGTCACCGGGATGGACCGGCGCGCTCGGGAAGCCGACCAGGATGCTGCTGCTGCGGCACGGGCAGACCGCGCTGTCGGTCGAGCGCCGCTACTCGGGCCGTGGCAACCCGGAGCTGACCGATCTCGGTCTGGCGCAGGCCCGCGCGGCGGCGAAGCGGATCGGCGAACGCGGCGGCATCACGGCGGTCCTGTCGTCGCCGCTGGGGCGGGCGCGGCAGACGGCAGAGGCGGTGGCCGCCGAGCTGTCGCTGCCGGTCCGGGTCCACGAGGGTCTGATCGAGACGAATTTCGGTGACTGGGAGGGGCTGACCTTCGGGGAGGCGTCCGCGCGCGACCCCGAGCTGCACCGCCGGTGGATCTCCGACACCTCCGTCCGGCCGCCCGGCGGCGAGAGCTTCGACGAGGTGCGGGCTCGGATCGAGCGTGCGCGCGACGACCTCGTGGCCGAGTTCCCCGGCGCGAACCTGCTGCTCGTCTCGCACGTCACGCCCATCAAGACCCTGCTGCAGATGGCGCTCGATGTCGGGCCGTCGCTGCTCTACCGGCTGCACCTGGATCTGGCTTCGCTGTCCATCGCCGAGTTCTACCCCGACGGTGGCGCCTCGGTGCGCCTCGTCAACGACACCTCGCACCTCTAGTGCGGCCGCGCCGCCCGTGAGTGATTTGTGCCCCGGTCGGGGTGCAAATCACTCACCGGCGCGAAGCGCGTTTCTTAGCGGGAGTAACATGCTCCGGGTGAACTCGCTGCTGACCAGTCGACGGTATGTCGACAACTGTCTGCAGGCGAGCGCTGTCTGTATGCGCTGACCCATCCATTCCCGCCACCCGGTCGACCTCTGTCCCGGGCCCGGCGTCCGTCAGCACTCCCCGCGCACCCACGCTCGCACGAGCGTGCCTGCTGCTGCGCACCCATCACGAAAGGTCCGTCACATGTCGGCCCCCACCCTCGCCCGCACCAGGCGCCTGCCCGGCTGGGCAACCTCCTTCGGTCCCCAGATCGTCGTCGGCCTGATCGCGGGCGTCCTCATCGGTCTGCTGGCCCGCTCGATGCCCCTCGCCGACGACGGCAGTCCCAACTGGCTGACCAGCACCGTCACGACCATCGGTTCGAGCTACGTCGCGCTGCTGACCGTCGCGGTGATTCCGCTGGTCTTCACGGCGATCGTCAGCTCCATCGCCAATCTCCGCCAGGTGGCCAATGCCGCCCGCCTCGCCGTCCAGACGCTGCTGTGGTTCGCGATCACCGCGTTCATCGCGGTGCTGATCGGCATCGCGGTCGGGCTGATCACCCAGCCCGGCGCGAACACGTCCGTCAATCCCGACGACGCAGGGGTCCCGAAGGGGTCCGGCTCCTGGTGGGCGTTCCTGACCGGCCTGGTGCCGCAGAACTTCCTCGCCCTCGGCGCGAAGACGACGGTCACGGACGCCGGTGTCGCGACCACGTCCCTGAGCTTCAACGTCCTGCAGCTGCTGGTCATCGCGATCGCGGTCGGGATCGCGGCGCTCAAGGTGGGCAAGAAGGCCGAGCCGTTCCTGGAACTGAACGCCTCGCTGCTCGCGATCGTGCAGAAGGTGCTCTGGTGGATCATCCGCCTCGCCCCGATCGGCACCGCCGCGCTGATCGCGAAGGCCGTGGCCACCTACGGGTGGGACGCGATCGGTCAGCTGGGCGTGTTCACGTTGGCCGTCTACATCGGCCTGGCGATCGTGTTCTTCGTCGTGTACCCGATTATCGTTCGCGCGCACGGGCTCTCGGTCAAGCAGTTCTTCTCCGGGGTGTGGCCGGCCACTCAGCTCGGCTTCGTGTCGCGCTCCTCGATCGGGACCCTGCCGCTGACCGAGCGGGTCACCGAGCGCAACCTGGGCGTGCCGCGTGAGTACGCGTCGTTCGCGGTGCCGCTCGGCGCGACCACCAAGATGGACGGCTGCGCCGCGATCTACCCGGCCATCGCCGCGATCTTCGTGGCCCAGTTCTACGGCATCGACCTGAGCCTGACGGACTACCTGCTGATCGTCGTGGTCTCGGTGATCGGTTCGGCCGCCACCGCGGGCACCACCGGCGCCACCGTGATGCTCACGCTGACCCTGTCCACCCTGGGGCTCCCGCTCGCGGGTGTCGGGCTGTTGCTGGCCGTCGAGCCGATCGTCGACATGGGTCGGACCGCGCTCAACGTCACCGGGCAGGCGCTGGTTCCGACCATCGTCGCCAAGCGGGAGGGGATCCTCGACGAGGAGCTCTACAACGCGCCCCGCAACGGCGACCCGTTCGCCGACGAGGACCCCGAGCTGCCGCCTGCCGTGGAAAAGGCAAGCGTGACCGTCTGACCGGACCCCGGGAGCTGTCCCCGATCCGAAGCGCCCCGTCTCCCTTGTGCGGAGGCGGGGCGCTTCGTGTTCTCGGGGGACCGCGTCAGGACGCGTCCTGCCCGGTGAGGCGTTCCGCCTGTGCCCGCCCGACGGCCCCAGCGCGGTTCAGGTAGTCGGCGATGACCGCCAGCTCGTCGTCGCGGTAGGTCTCCAGGACTGCGCCGAAGGCCTTCCCCGGCACGTCCCACGCCGCGCCGATCCGCGCCCTGGCCTCGGGGGCAAGCGTGACCAGGGACTTGCGGCGGTCCTGCGGGTCGGCGTGACGTTCCACGAGTCCGGCCTTGGCCATGCGGTCGACCAGGCGGGTCGCCGATCCCGAGGTCAGCCCGGTCAGCCTGGCGATCTCGCCGGTGCTCACCGGTCCCGGCTCGACGTCGAGCAGTGCGACGCACTGCAGGTCGGTGGGATGCAGGCCGAGATGATCCGCCATCGCCTGGTTGAACCGCATGTAGTCGGCGTAGTGCCGCTGGCTGTCGACGGCGATCTTTTCCAACAATTCCGTACGGGTTGACACCGGGGACCTCCCTGCCTAAATTTATCTGCGTGGCGCAGAGAATGCGTCACGCAGAATCTGTGTAGTGCACACAGAATACTCCAGTGAAGGGAACCTCATGACGATCCTCGTCACCGGCAGCCGAGGCGCCGTCGCCCAGCGCCTCATCGCCCTCCTCGACGCCAGGGGGCTGCCGTATCGCGCGGCCTCCAGCAACCCGCAGGACCCGTCCACGATCCGCTGCGACCTGACCGATCCGGCCGACTTCGCCGCCGCGCTGGACGGGGTGACCTCGGTCTTCCTCTACGCCGCGGCCGCGCAGATCGAGGCCTTCATCGCCGCGGCGACGGCGGCGGGCGTCGAGCACATCGTGCTGCTGTCCTCGTCGTCCGTTCTCGCGCCGGACGCCGCCACCGACGTCATGGCCAGGTCCCACCTCGACGTGGAGACCGCCCTGCTGGCGTCGCCGATCCGCACGACGCTGCTCCGGCCCGGCGCGTTCGCAGGCAACGCGCAGGCCTGGGCGTGGCCAATCAGGTCCGGCAGTCCGGTGAGCCTGCCGTATCCCGGCGCCCACAACGACCCGATCCACGAGGAGGACGTCGCCGAAGCCGCGCTGGCCGTGCTCACCGATCCCGGCCTCGCCGGTCGCGCGTATACCCTCTCCGGTGCCGAATCCGTCACGTTCGCCGACCAGATCGAGGTCCTCGCCCGAGTCATCGGCACGCCCATCGCCGTCAACCACGTGACCGGTGACGCCTGGAAGGCCGAGATGGCCGAGCACGTCCCCGCGGACTACGCCGATGCGCTCCTGAAGTGGTGGCGGTCCAGCGACGGCACGCCCGTCGAGCTCACGGACCACGTCCGGGTCCTCACCGGCCACGGACCTCGCAGCTTCACGACGTGGGCGCAGGACCACGCGGCCGAGTTCGCCGCAGGCTGATCCGGCCGGACCTGCCCTGTCAGAGCGCCAGCCAGAGCGCGGCGACGGCGCCGACAATGGTCAGGGGTGTGCTGATCACGCCGAGCGCGGTGAAGGTGCCCAGCGTCGGCGGCTGCCCACAGCGCGTCGCGACCCGGCGCCACAGCAGCGTTGCCAGGGAACCGGTGTAGGTCAGGTTCGGCCCGAGGTTCACCCCGATCAGCATCGCCAAGAGCAGCCCGGTCGGTGCGCCGGGCCCGAGGGCGCCGATCATCAGGAGGGTGGCCGGCAGGTTGTTGACCAGGTTGGCGGCGAGCGCGGCCACCGACGCCGTCAGGAGCAGGGCGGTGAACGACTCCGAATGCGGCAGTAGGTCTCCGACCCGGTCGCCGACCGCCCCGTCGGTCAGTGGGGCGACGAGGATCCCCAGCGCGAGGACGAAAACCGCAAAGTAGGGATCGGCCGCGGCGAGCATCGACCGCGGCCTGGTGCGCCCCTCCTTCAGTGCGGGCACGCCGAGCAGGACAGCCCCGGCGACCGCGATCCACGCCGGGGCCACCCCGACGAGGCCGGACAGCGCGAAGCCCAAGAGGGTAAGACCAAGGACCGTCAGGGCCCAGCGCGGCGGCGGCACGATCCGCGCCGGCGTCGGGGCCGGTTCTGGCGGCGCGGCGAGGTCGCGCGCGAAGAAGAGCCGGAACACGGCGAGTTCCACCGCGATCGCGACGACCCACGGCAGTGCCATCAGGGAGGCGAAGTGGAGGAACCCGAGGCCGGTCGCCGAGAAGGCCAGCAGGTTCGTCAGGTTCGAGACCGGCAACAACGTCGATGCCGAGTTGGCCAGGTGCGCCGCGGCATAGTTCACCGGGCGCGCCGAGATGCCCATCCTCGTCGCGGTCGCCAGGATCGCGGGCGTCAGCAGTACCACCGTGGCGTCCAGGCTCAACACAGCGGTGGTGATCGCGCAGGCGGCGAATGCCAGCCCCAGCAGCCGCTTCGGGCGACCCCGGGAACCTCGCCGCAGGACCGACGCGGTCCAGGTGAACACGCCGCTCGCGTCCGCGAGGTGGGCGAGCACGAGGATCGCGGCGAGGAACGCCACGGTCGGACCGAGCGTGCGCACCTCCGCCAGCGCCTGTGCCGGGGTGACCGCCCCGACGGCCACCACGATCACGGCGGCGGGCGCGGCGACGGCCACCTCGGGCAGTCCGTGCGGACGGAGGATCGCGGCGGCCAGCACCAGGGCGACGAGGGCGCCGACAAGCCAGACCATTCGGCGGGTGCCTCAGCCGACCGTCACAACAGCTTGCGCAGCGTGCGCAGGTTCCGGTTGGTGGTCGTCGACTTGTACTTGGCCTTGGCGCTGAGCTTTCCGAACGGGCTCTGCAGCGTCTCGCCTCGTTCGACGTGCCAGTACAGAACGCCGTCGCCGAGCGCGACCGCCTCGTCGCCGAGCGCGAGAGACTGTGCGGCGGCGAACATGTCGTCCAGCGACGCCGGGTCCGAGGACAGCAGCACGTACGGGTGCCACCCGTCCCGGTCGGCCTCGAACGGGAAGCCCTCGACGATCGCGGCCAGGCTCTGGTGGTCCACCAGGACGATCCAGGCGTCGTAGCCGAACCTCTCCCGCAGGCAGGCCTCGATATCGGACTTGATCGCCCCGCGGTCCGCGCGGTCGGAGTCGAAAAGCACATTGCCCGAGGCCAATACGGTCTTGACGTTGTCGAAACCGAGGCTCGAGATCGCGTCCTTGAGGTCCGCCATCTTGATGTTGATCCCGCCGACATTGATGCCCCGCAGCAACGCGATGTATCTGGCCATGGCTAGACCGTAGACAGTCGACGCCGGTCAAACAAGCGTTCGAGTGTCGGAGGTGTGCGCGGCAGGCAGTAGTCTGTAGCGGCGGACGAGTTGGTCGGGCGACCGCGGCTCGGGGAACCGTGCGCTCGCGCGCGCAGGCCCAGAGCCGAGGAAAGTCCGGACTCCACAGAGCAGGGCGGTTGCTAACGGCAACCCGGGGTGACCCGCGGGACAGTGCCACAGAAAACAGACCGCCGGCGCGTGAGCGTCGGTGAGGGTGAAACGGTGCGGTAAGAGCGCACCAGCACCCCAGGTGACTGGGGTGGCTAGGTAAACCCCGCCCGGAGCAAGGTCGAAGGCCGCACCTTCTCGAAGGTGCGGCTGCGCAGGTGTTCGAGGGCTGCTCGCCCGAGCCTGCGGGTGGACCGCTCGAGGTACCCGGCAACGGTGTGCCCAGATGGATGGTCGCCACCCGGCGCCTCGGCGCCGGGGACAGGATCCGGCTTACAGACCAACTCGTCCGCCCGCTTATCGAGAATGTATAAGCCGGCAGTCGCTACTCTCTGCCGATGACATTGCTCAAGTCATCCAGGGACACCCTTCTCACGGTCGCATCGCTCGCCTTCCTGGCGGCCTATGCCCTCCCGATCCTGGTGGTGGACCTGGCGCCGGGAATCCGGCTCCTCTGCGACGTCGCGATGATCGTCACCTGGGCGGCCTTCGCGCTCGACTACGGGGACCGACTCGTGCGGGCTCGCGAGAAGTGGCCCTTCGTCCGGGCCAACCTCTTCGAACTGGTGGCGCTGCTGCTCCCGCTGTTGCGTCCGCTTCGGCTGGTGGTGGTGCTCGCAGCGCTCAGCCGCAGCATGGCCGGATCGTTCCGGGGCAGGGTCGGGGCGTACGTGGTTGGCGGCACTGCGCTGTTGGTGTTCTGCGCCGCCCTCGCGGTCCTCGACGCCGAACGAGCCAATCCCGACGCGAACATCACCGGGTTCGGGGACGCGCTCTGGTGGGGGGTGACAACGGTGACCACCGTCGGCTACGGAGACCGGTACCCGACGACGGCGGAGGGCCGACTGATCGCGTTCGGGCTGATGCTCGGCGGCGTCGCGCTGCTCGGTGTCGTCACCGCGTCGCTGGCCTCGTGGTTCGTCGAACGGGTCGCCGCGGCCCAGGAGGACGGGGCGAAGCACACCAGCGACGAGATCCACCGGCTCACCGCGCAAATCGCGGACCTCAATCGGAGGCTGGCGGAGCAGGCCGGGGCGGCGAGCGCACAAAAAGATGCCCCCGCCGAATCGGCGAGGGCATCTTTGTCGACGTCCGACCTTAGATCGGGTTGACGACCAGGGTCGTCGCCCAGTGCTCGGCGGCGTCGGCTCCGAGATGCGGGAGGAGGGCATCGTAGAGCAGGTAAGACATGGGGGCCATGCGGGTGATTCTCCATTTCATACGGGTTGAGGCGGTGCAGCGCGGAAACTCTCGAATCCTGGGATACGGGTGCGGTGGATGTGACACGCCGTACCCTGCCGCGCGTAAGAGTCTCATGCTTGCGTGCAGTCCTCAAGCGAACGGGCCGAAAAGATTTCGAGGCGGCGGTTCGGATGGTGAGGGTGCCGGGAACCGGGCACACTGAAGACATGAGCGAGGACGAAGAGCACCTCTGGTACTACTGCGTGTCGGACGGTTCGGTGCGTCAGGGCAAGGACGCCCGCGGGCTCGACCGGATGGGTCCCTATCCCGATCGCGAGACCGCCGCGCGGGCGTTGGAGATCGCCGCGGAGCGCAACAAGGCCGCCGACAAGGCCGAGGACGACTGGAACAACTGACGGTCGGCTGCGCGGACGAGCCGAGCCACTACGCTCGGCAATTGTGATGACGCGTATCTCTGCCCGCGGGATCGACTTCGGTGCCATCCGGACCGACTTCTCGCTGACCGCCGACTTCCCCCCGAGGGCCATCGCCGAGGCGGAGTCCGCGGTCGACCGATACGCGGCCGAGCGCGCGGACCGCACCGACCTGGCGCTGGTCACCATCGACCCGCCGACGTCCATGGATCTCGACCAGGCCGTGCACCTCGAGCGCACGCCCACCGGGTTCGTCCTGCACTACGCGATAGCCGACGTCGCGGCCGTCGTGGTCCCCGGCGGCGACCTGGACGCAGAGGTCCGGCGGCGCGGCCAGACCTTCTATCTGCCGGACGGGTCGTTGCCGCTGCACCCGCGGGTGATGTCCGAGGGCGCGGCCAGCCTGCTGCCCGATCTGGTGCGGCCTGCCGCGCTGTGGCGGATCGAGCTCGACGAGCGGGCGGAGCCGGTCTCGGTAGCGGTCTCCCGTGCCCTGGTGCGTTCGGTCGCGCGGTTCGACTACGCAGGGGTGCAGTCGGATTCGGAGTCCGGCTCGTTGCATCCCTCGATCGCGGCGCTGCCCGAGTTCGGCAAGCTGCGGCTCGCCTCCGCGATCGACCGCGGCGCGATCGAGCTCAAGCTGCCCGAGCAGGAGGTGGTCGGCGACGGCGACGGCTGGCGGCTCGAGCTGCAGCCGCGCACCGAGGCCGACGACTGGAACGCGGAGGTGTCGCTGCTGACCGGGATGTGTGCGGCGAAGCTGATGATCGACGCAGGCATCGGACTGCTGCGCACCCTGCCCGCCCCGGCGCCCGGCGCGGTCGCGGCACTGCGCAGGGCCGCGACCGCCCTCGGCATGGACTGGCCGTCGCAGGTCCCGGTCGGTGAGTTCCTCGCGGGCCTGGAAGCGAACACGCCCGCGACGCTGGTGATGATGACCGAGGCGACCTCGCTGCTGCGCGGAGCGGGCTACGCCGCGTTCGACGGCGAGGTCCCGGAGCTGGTCACGCATTCCGGGATCGGCGCCCCGTACGCGCACGTGACGGCGCCGCTGCGGCGCCTCTCGGACCGGTTCAGCACCGAGGTGTGCCTGGCGATCTGCGCGGGAACGCCGGTGCCGCAATGGGTTCGCGACGCCCTACCCTCCCTGTCGGATCTGATGCGGGGATCGGACACGTTGGCCAACAAGGTCGATCGGGCCTGCGTGGACCTCACGGAGGCCACCCTGCTCGCCGGCCGCGAGGGCGAGGTGTTCGACGCGGTGGTGCTGCGCGGGGTGGACGGCAAGCGGGAGGCCGAGGTATTCGCGCCGCAGGCGACGGTGATCGGCAAGTGCCTCGGCGATCCGCCGGAGGGCGAGGCGGTGTCCGTGCGGCTGGTTCAGGCCGACGTCACCGCGCGGACGGTGAAGTTCGGCTACCCGGCTACAGCTTCCGGCTAGCAGACCTGATCTTGCGCACCAGCTTTCGTGACTGCGGCACGGCGCGTCGGACCTGGTCGGCCTCGATGGCGGTCAGCACGCCGTAGGTGAAGGTGTCCTCGCCCGCGCCGCGGGCCAGGTCGGCCGCGGCCAGGAGCCGGGCCCGCGCGACCACGGAGTCGTGGTGGTCGCCGAGCACGGTCTGCAGCTTCTTGGCCGCCTTACCCGCCCGCACGGGCGAGGGACGGGTGGATGCGGCCGCCTCGGCCGCGTACCGGAGCGCCTTGGCGCGCTTGCGGACCGTGTGCAGGCGCTCCGGTGTCGGTTCGCCGGTGTCCCGTGCGGTGAGTCCCGCCTTCCGCGCGGCCTTGCGTAACTTGCGACGGGCGCGGTGTAGCCCGAATCGGACCGCGTCGGTTCGGTACGGGGGCGCCGCGAGCAGGGCGTCCAGCGAGGCCAGCAGCGCCTCGTAGCGAGTGTCGTCGAGCGCGGCAACCGCCTCGATGTGCGCGTCGCGGTAGGCGAGCTCGTTCGTCGCCACCAGGCGATGGCGGACCGGCCCGCGCACCAGTTCGGGCGGCTGCGAGTCGAGGAGGTCGCGAAACTGCTCGGCCATCACCTCGGCGTCCCTGGCATTGCCGAGAACCGTACCCAGCCATCGGAGTTCGGCCCGCACGCCGTCGGTGGCGCCGTCCGGGAACAGCGACTGGTAGCTGCCGAGCACGCTCCGAAGGCGCCGCGTCGACACCCGCATCTGGTGCACCGAGTCGAATTCGTCGCGGCGCACCTCGTCGGCGCGAGAGTCCAGTTCGTCGGCGTGATCGCGTAACGCCGCCAGCACGGCAGCGGTCCCGTCCGGTGTGCGCCCCTTGCCCATACCTCAGGTTTACCCGCCCTCGTCCGTCGCTGTCGAGAGATTCGGGCGTCAGCCGCGAAAGGCGTCGGTCGCCTCGACCAGGTGGTGGGCGATCCCCGGCTCGTTCGCGGCGTGCCCTGCGTCGTCGACGATCACCAGCCGGGCCGACGGCCAGGCCCGGTGCAGGGCCCACGCGCTGGTCGCCGGGCAGACCACGTCGTACCGGCCCTGCACGATCACCGCCGGGATGGTCTCGATCGCGGCGATGTCGCGGAGCAGCTGGCCCTCCGCGAGGAATCCGTGGTTGCGGAAGTAGTGGTTCTCGATCCGCGCGAACGCCAGCGCGAAGCGCGGCTCCGCGCTCTCCTCGACCCGTGCGGGCCGGGGCAGCAGCGAACTGGTGGCACCCTCCCAGGTGGACCAGGCGACGGCGGCCGCCAGCGCGACGTCGTCGTCGGGGGAGTGCAGCAGGCGGTGGTAGGCCTCGACGAGGTCGCCGCCCCGCTCGGCCTCGGGCACCGGAGCGAGGAAGCCTTCCCACAGGTCGGGGTAGATCGCGCTCGCGCCGCCGTTGTAGTACCAGTCGATCTCGCTGCGGCGCAGCAGGAACACCCCGCGCAGCACCAGCTCGGTGACCCGATCCGGTTTGGCCTGCGCGTAGGCCAACGCCAGCGTCGAACCCCAGGAACCACCGAAGACCTGCCAGCGCTGCACCCCGAGATAGGTGCGCAGCGCCTCGATGTCGGCGATGAGGTGCTCCGTGGTGTTCACCGACAGGTCCGCCCCGTCGGCGACGTGTGGGGTCGAACGCCCACAGCCGCGCTGATCGAACAGCACGATCTGGTAGGCGTCGGGGTCGAAGAACCGGCGGTGGTCGGCGGTGGTGCCGCCGCCGGGCCCGCCGTGCAGGAACACGACGGGCTTGCCTGCGGGGTTGCCGCTGACCTCCCAGTAGATGCGCTGCCCGTCGCCGACGTCGAGGTGCCCGGCGCGGTGCGGCTCGATCTCGGGGTACAGGTCCCGCATCGGTGTCAGAACCCGATCAGTCCCGATGCCAGGTCCGGGATCCGCAACGATTCGATGGCGTCGGCGCGCACATCCGGGCACTGCGCCTGGGTGATCGCGTCGATCCGGGCCTTGTTGCCCATCAGCTCGATGACATTGATGCCGTTCTGGGCGGCCCAGGTGCCGACGACCGTGTTCAGCCCGCCCTTGCCGATGGTCGGGGTGTAAGTGCGCCAGCTCTGCAGCTGCGCCTGCATGTCCGAGCACAGCTGGGCGGCCTGCGCCTGGGTGACGCCGCCCGCGACCGGGCCACCGGGCGCCGGGGCGACCGAGGTGTTGGGCAGGGCGCCCGTGCCGCCGCTCGGTGCGGGGGCCGGTGCAGGGGCGTTCTCGGTGGCGCAGCCGCCCGCGAGTGCGACGACCGCGGCGGCTCCGGCGACGGCGGCCGCGAAACGACGATGGAACATGTAGGCACCCTGTCTTTCGGTGAAGTGTGTGACGGCGCACGGGATACCCGCGCGCCGTTGTCATCGAGTGTGCCATCGCGCGACGACAACCCGCCCCGCGAGAGGGCGGATCGTCGTCGCGCGTGAAACCGGCGTCAGAAGCTGTGTTCCTCGGCGGGGAAGGTGCCGGACCGGACCTCGGCGGCGTAGGCGGCCGCCGCGCCGCGCAGATCGTCGCCGACGGCGGCGAACTTCTTGACGAACTTGGCGGTCTTGCCGCTGGTGTACCCGGCCATGTCCTGCCAGACCAGCACCTGCGCATCGCATTCGGCGCCCGCGCCGATGCCGACGGTCGGGATCGTCAGCTTCCGGGTGACCTGCCCTGCGATCTCGGCGGGCACCATCTCCATGACCACGGAGAACGCGCCTGCCTCCTGTACGGCGATGGCGTCGGCGACGAGCTGCTCGGCGCCGTCGCCGCGGCCCTGCACGCGGAAGCCGCCGAGGCTGTTCACGGACTGCGGGGTGAACCCGATGTGCGCCATCACCGGGATGCCGGCGGCGGTGATCGCGGCGATCTGCGGGGCGACGCGCTCGCCGCCCTCGAGCTTGACCGCGTGCGCCTGGCCCTCCTTCATGAACCGGGTGGCGGTGGCCAGTGCCTGCTCAGGGGAGGACTCGTAGCTGCCGAACGGCAGGTCGGCGACGACGAGGGCGTTCGGGGCGCCGCGGACCACGCCGCGAACCAGCGGGATCAGCTCGTCGATGGTGATCGGCACCGTCGTGTCGTAGCCGTAGACGACATTCGCGGCGGAGTCGCCGACCAGGAGTACCGGGATGCCGGCCTCCTCGAAGAGCCGCGCGGTCGAGTAGTCGTAGGCGGTGAGCATCGCCCAGCGCTCGCCCTCGGCCTTCATGGTCTGCAGGTGGTGGGTGCGGATCTTGGTTCGTTTGGCGGCCGGCTGAGCGGGCGCGGAACCGTAGGGCGCAGTGTTATCGGACATCAGTGTCCCTTTCGTGCCTCGAGGCCCAGTGCGGGTCCCCGGGTTGTGGGTGATGACGTAGCTCAGTCTGCCACCGGCCGACCCCCCCGAGAACAGGCGGTGACGTGCAATTGGTCACATCGGATCCGGCAGGGATTCGCCCGGATGGCGGGCGGAACTCAGCCGGATCGCGTCAGTGACGGGCGAGGGCGGTCCGGATCTCGGCCAGCACGCCCTCCTGGTCGAGGGTGAGCCGGTGCCAGGTGAAGCGCAGCACGTGCCAGCCGGCATTGACCAGGATGTTCTGGCGCTCGGCGTCTCGATTGAACCTCGCGGGATCGCGGTGCCAGGCCCACCCGTCCACCTCGATCGCGACGCGTCTGCGCACGAACGCCACGTCGATCTCGAACCCGTGGTCCCACACATGCGCGGCCCACCCGGTGAACCCCGCCGAACGGAGGAGGCGGTGCAGGATCCGCTCCGCCTCGGAGTGGCCGCCCTCCCCGGCCGACCGGAGCAGTCGGTCCGCCTCCGAGGTGCCGGCCCGACCGCGGTTTCGCTCGTGCACAGCGATCAGGATGGGCAGCGACGTGTGCCGCTGTAGGACGCGATCGAGAAGGGTTGATCCGTTCCGGAGTTCGACCGCCGCCTCCAACGCAGTCAATGGCAGCTCGGTCGCACCGAGGCCCCGAAAGGTCCCGATGTCCTCCCACCCCAGGTCGCGGCGGCGCATCCGGATGGCAGGGTCGGGCGACGCGGGGCGCCCACGCGGGACGGTCACCCAGTGCCTGGTCGGCGGTACCTCGGTGAGGCCGTGCCACCACGCGGCGCTCGGACCGTATGCGACGGCGTCGGGGCCCGACCCGTAGACCGCCGCGCGCAGCGCCGCTGCATGGGTCAACGGGTTGTCCGCGCGGAGGAACACGCCGCGACGGAGTCGACGCCACTGACCTGTCGTTACACGACGGCTCACCGCGGACTCGCTCATCCCGGTCGCACGGGCCTGGCCGAGGGTGATCACACCATCCTGGCGGGCCATGATCGCGTTCAGTCGAGTCGACGTCATGCAGTGTTCGACGCGCGCCGAGTCGATCGGTTCCGTCGAATGTCGGATCCGGCAGTGATTCGCCCGCGCAGCGGGCAAAACCCTGCCGGATCAGGGCCGGGCCGGGGGTCCGCCGGCCCGTGGCACCATCGATGGCATGCCGATATTGCGCCGAGTCCCTGTCGTACTGGCCGTGGGAGCGCTCGTCGCAGCCATGGCCGCCGGATGCGGGAGCGTGGTCGACGGGGCCGCCAAGGGCGAGGCGGCAGGCCGGACCGCGGGCGACTTCGCCCCTGGGGCGGGCGCGGTCCCGGCGGGCCTGGAGGAGTTCTACACGCAGACCCCGCAGTGGGAGTCCTGCGAGGGCTACAGCACCGACGGGATGCCGCTGGCCAGCAGCCTCGAGTGCGCCGAGATCACCGTGCCGGTGGACTACGCGGACCCGACAGGGGACACCGCGAAGATCGCGATCTCCCGGAGCCAGGCGACCGGCCCGAAGATCGGGTCCGTCCTGGTCAACCCTGGCGGGCCCGGCGCCTCCGGCCTGGCGATGGCGACCGACGGCGGGGGCACCGCGTTGGGCGACCGGTTCGACGTGATCGGGTTCGACCCGCGCGGGATCGGCGCGTCGACGCCGCAGGTCCGCTGCCTGACGCCGCCGGAGACCGACGCGCAGCGCGCGGATCCCGGCGTGGACATGAGCCCGGAGGGGATCGCCCGGACCGAGGCGAAGAACGCCGACTATGCGCGCAAGTGCGCCGAGCGGACCGGCGCCGAGTTCCTCGAGCACGTCGGCACCCGCGAGGTGGTCCGGGACATGGACGTGATCCGGTCGGTGCTCGGCGACGAGAAGCTGAGCTATCTCGGGTACTCCTACGGCACCCGGCTCGGCTCGAGCTACGCCGAGACATTCCCCGCGAACGTGCGCGCGATGGTGCTCGACGGCGCGCTTGACCCGAACCAGGACCAGGTCCAGGAGGTGGTGCTGCAGGCGGCGGGCTTCCAGAAGGCGTTCGACGCGTTCGCGGCGGACTGCGCGCAGTCGGACGACTGCCCGCTCGGCACCGACCCGGCCCGGTTTAGCGCGCGGTTCAAGGAGCTGGTCGATCCGCTGGTCGACAAGCCCGCGGACACCACAGACCCCAGGGGCCTCGGCTACCGGGACGCAATCACCGGGGTTCAGCAGGCGCTGTACTCGCAGAACCTGTGGGGGATGCTCCGCGGCGGGCTCAGCTCCCTGGCCGATGGCCACGGCGACACCCTCCTGCAGCTGGCCGACACGTACGAGGGTCGCCAGGAGGACGGCAGCTACAGCAACATCGAGGACGTGTTCAACGCGGTGCGGTGCGTCGACGACCCGCCGGTCACCGACCGGGCCGAGGCAGGCGCGGCGGACACCGAGTTCCGACGGGCAGCGCCGTTCCTCGACGACGGCCGGGGCACGGGCAATGCCCCGCTCGACACCTGCGCCTTCTGGCCGGTGCCCAGCTCCGGGAGCCCGCACACGATCGATGCCCCCGGTCTGCCGCACCTCGTCGTGATCTCGACGACCGAGGATCCCGCCACGCCGTACCAGGCGGGAGTGGAGCTGGCCAAGCAGCTCGGGGCCTCCCTGATCACGTACAGGGGGACCCAGCACACGGTCGCGATGAGTGGCGTCTCCTGCGTCGACGACCCCGTCGTCGAGTACCTCACGGAGCTGACAGAACCCCAGCCCGACCTCACGTGTTAGTAACCGATTTCACGATGTAACACAGATTTAACGGACTTTGCCTACTCTCGCGGACATGGATCGCCAAAAGGAATTCGTGCTTCGCACCCTCGAAGAGCGCGACATCCGTTTTGTCCGACTGTGGTTCACCGATGTGCTCGGCTACCTGAAGTCGGTGGCGATCGCCCCGGCCGAACTCGAGGGTGCCTTCAGCGAGGGCATCGGGTTCGACGGCTCGGCCATCGAGGGTTTCTCCCGGGTCTCGGAGGCGGACACCGTCGCCAAGCCGGACCCGTCGACCTTCCAGATCTTGCCGTGGGCGCACAAGGACGGCGCGCAGCACTCCGCGCGCATGTTCTGCGACATCGCGATGCCGGACGGGACGCCGTCCTGGGCCGACCCGCGGCACGTGCTGCGCAGGCAGCTCAGCAAGGCGAGCGACCTCGGGTTCAGCTGCTACGTGCACCCCGAGATCGAGTTCTTCCTGCTCGAGAACGGCCCCGCCGACGGCACCCCGCCGGTGCCCGCCGACAGCGGCGGCTACTTCGACCAGGCCGTGCACGACTCCGCGCCGAACTTCCGCAGGCACGCCATCGACGCGCTCGAGTCGATGGGCATCTCCGTCGAGTTCAGCCACCACGAGGCCGCGCCCGGGCAGCAGGAGATCGACCTGCGCTACGCCGACGCGCTGTCGATGGCCGACAACGTGATGACCTTCCGCTACATCGTGAAGGAGGTCGCGATCAACGAGGGTGTGCGCGCGACCTTCATGCCCAAGCCGTTCAGCGATCAGGCCGGCTCGGCCATGCACACCCACATGAGCCTGTTCGAGGGCGAGAACAACGCCTTCCACAACCCGGACGACCCGATGCAGCTCTCGGACACCGGCAAGGCGTTCATCGCGGGCATCCTCGAACACGCCAACGAGATCAGTGCGGTGACCAACCAGTGGGTGAACTCCTACAAGCGGCTGATCCACGGCGGCGAGGCACCGACCGCCGCGTCCTGGGGTCCGTCGAACCGCTCGGCCCTGATCCGGGTGCCGATGTACACGCCGAACAAGGCGTCCTCGCGCCGCGTCGAGATCCGCAGCCCAGACTCGGCCTGCAACCCGTATCTCACCTTCGCGGTGCTGCTCGCCGCCGGACTCCGTGGCATCGAGAAGGGCTACGAGTTGCCGCCCGAGGCCGAGGACGACGTCTGGTCGCTGACCTCCGCGGAGCGCCGGGCGATGGGTTACAAGGAGCTGCCCAGCAGCCTCGACACCGCGCTGCGCGAGATGGAGCGCTCGGAGCTGGTGGCCGAGGCACTCGGCGAGCACGTGTTCGATTTCTTCCTGCGCAACAAGAGGCGTGAGTGGGAGGAATATCGCAGCCAGGTGACCCCGTTCGAGATCAAGACCTACCTGGGTCTGTAAGCACCGATGGTCAAGCCGCCTACCGCCCGTTCCACCATCCCCAGCGTCGGCCGTCTCGGCCTCGTCGAGCCGACCGCCGGGGAGGAGCTCGCCCATCTCGACTGGGCCAACCCGGAGAGCCTGGAGCTGCTCTGGGCGCTCTCGCGCGCCGCGAATGCCGACCTGGCCTTGCGCACCCTGGTTCGCGTCAAGGACGGTCTCGGGGACGGTTGGGCGGAGCTCGACGCCGAACTCCGCACCGATACGGCCCTGCGGGGCAGGCTGTTCGGACTGATCGGCGCGTCGAGCGCGTTCGGTGACCACCTCGTGGCCGACCCGTCCGGGTGGAAGCTGCTGGCGGGGGAGGCCCGGCTGCCGAGCCGGGACGAGCTCACCGACGAGCTGCTGGCCGGCGTCAAGGCCACCCCGGACGACAGCGCGTCCGAGACCAACCTGGTGTACCGGGCGGGGATCACAGGCCCGGCCGCGATCGCCGCGCTGCGCAAGACCTACCGCGACCAGCTGATGGTGCTGGCGGCCTCCGACCTGGCGGCCACCGTGGAGAACGAGCCGGTGTTGCCGTATCAGACGGTCGGGCGCCAGCTCTCCGACATGGCCGACGCCGCGCTCACCGGGGCGCTCGCGGTCGCGGTCGCCGAGATCTACCCCGACGGGCCGTGCCCGGCCCGTCTCGCCGTGATCGCGATGGGCAAATGCGGTGCGCGCGAACTGAACTACGTCAGCGACGTCGACGTGGTGTTCGTCGCGGAGCCCTCGGACGCGTCCACCAGCCGGCTCGCGGGCGAGCTGATGCGGGTGGGCTCGGCCGCCTTCTTCGAGGTGGATGCGGCGCTGCGGCCGGAGGGCAAGCGCGGCGAGCTGGTGCGCACCCTCGACTCGCACATCGCGTACTACAAGCGCTGGGCCAAGACCTGGGAGTTCCAGGCGCTGCTCAAGGCACGACCGGCGACCGGCGACCTCGAGCTGGGCGAACGCTATGTCGACGCGCTGAGCCCGATGGTGTGGATGGCCTCCGAGCGGGAGGACTTCGTCGTCGACCTGCAGGCCATGCGCCGCCGGGTCGAGGAGATGGTGCCGCCGGAGCTGCGTGAGCGGGAGATCAAGCTCGGCCGCGGCAGTCTGCGCGACGTCGAGTTCGCCGTGCAGTTGTTGCAGCTGGTGCACGGGCGTGCGGACGAGTCGCTGCACGTGAAGAGCACCGTCGACGCGCTGACCGCGCTCGCGGCCGGCGGCTACGTCGGGCGCGACGACGCCGCGAATCTCGCTGCGTCGTACGAATTCCTGCGGTTGATCGAGCACCGGCTGCAGCTGCAGAAGCTCAAGCGCACGCACACGCTGCCGCCCGCGCACGACGAGGAGGCGCTGCGCTGGCTCGCCCGCGCCGCGCACATGCGTCCGGACGGCCAGCGGGACGCGCTCGGCGTGCTCAACGCCGAGGTCAAGCGCAATGCGCATCGGATCCGTCGCCTGCACGCCAAGCTCTTCTACCGCCCGCTGCTGGAATCGGTTGCCCGGCTGGACAAGGACGCGATCCGGTTGAGTCCGGACGCGGCGACGCGTCAGCTCGCCGCCCTCGGCTACACCGCGCCCGAGAACGCCCTCGGTCACCTGAAGGCGCTGACCGGCGGCGCATCCCGGAAGGGGCGGATCCAGGCCCTGCTGCTGCCGACCTTGCTCGAATGGCTCAGCGACACACCGGATCCCGACGCCGGATTGCTCGCCTACCGCAGGCTTTCCGAGGCCATGGTCGAACAGGACTGGTTCCTGCGGGTCCTGCGCGACGAGGGCGCGGTGGCCCAGCGCCTGATGATCGTGCTCGGGTCGTCCGCGTACATCCCGGACCTGCTGATCAAGGCGCCGGACGTGCTGCGGCTGTTCGCCGACGGGCCGACCGGACCCCGACTGCTCGACATCGACCCGGACGAGGTCGCCCGCGGGATCCTGTCCTCCTCTGCGCGTTACGACGATCCCGTGCGCGCGGTCAATGCCGCCCGCTCGCTGCGCAGGCACGAGCTGGCGCGGGTGGCGTCGGCCGACGTGCTTGGAATGCTCGATGTCCCGCAGGTGTGCCGCGCCCTGTCCTCGGTGTGGGCGGCCGTGCTCGGTGCCGCGCTGGACTCGGTGATCCGGGCCAGCGAGGCCGAGCTGGGTGGGCCTGTGCCCGCGTCGTTCGCGGTGATCGGGATGGGCAGGCTCGGCGGTGGGGAGCTCGGCTACGGCTCGGATGCGGACGTGCTGTTCGTCTGCGAACCCAGGCCAGGCGAGGACGAGGTCCGGGCGGTCAAGTGGGCCAACAGCATCGCCGATCGGGTGCAGAAGCTGCTCGGCGCGCCGAGCACGGACCCGCCACTCGAGGTGGACACCGGCCTGCGCCCCGAGGGCCGCAACGGTCCGCTGGTGCGGACGTTGGCGTCGTACGAGGCATACTACCGACAGTGGGCGCAGGCCTGGGAGATCCAGGCGCTGCTGCGCGCACACACCGCCGCGGGGGACCCGGACCTGGCTGTGCGGTTCCTGCACATGATCGACGAGACCCGGTACCCGGAGGGCGGGGTCTCCGAGCAGGCGGTCCGCGAGATCCGGCGGATCAAGGCCAGGGTCGACTCCGAGCGATTGCCGCGCGGCGCCGACCCGGCCACCCACACCAAGCTCGGACGCGGCGGCCTGGCCGATGTGGAGTGGACGGTGCAGCTGATCCAGCTCCGGCACGCCCACGACGTGCCCGCCCTGCACAACACCTCGACGCTCCAGACGCTGGATGCGATCGGCGCGGCGGAACTGATGAGCGAGACGGACATCGAGCTGCTGCGCGAGGCCTGGCTCACGGCGACCAAGGCCCGCAACGCCCTGGTCCTGGTGCGCGGCAAGCCAACCGATCAGCTGCCGGGACCGGGCCGGGTGCTGTCCGCGGTCGCGCAGGTCGCCGGCTGGAACTCCGGCGACGCCGGGGAGTTCCTGGACAACTACCTGCGCGTCACGCGCCGGGCGAAGGCCGTGGTGGAGCACACCTTCGGCGCCTGACCGGGCTCACGGGCAGAGCGCGTGCGAGAGCAGGGCCTCGCTGTCGGTCTGCTGGGTCGGGATCTGGGTGAGGGTGATGGTCACCGCACGGCCCTCGGTGCTCGCGCCGGACAGGGTGTAGTAGCCGGGGATTCCGCCGGTGTGGCCGACGTACCTGACCCCGCACGGCAGGTCGGTGGATCCGACGCCGAGGCCGTAACCCATACCCTCGGCCTCGGAGGCGGCGGGTAGTGCCTTCGTCATCTCGTCCAACTGCGCACGGGGAACCACCTTCCCGTCCAGCAGGGCGAGCCAGAACCTGTTGAGGTCGCGGCCGGTGGAGACCAGGGCACCCGCCGACCACGGGACCGAGGGTTCGATCATCGAGACGTCGGTCACGACGCCGTCGACGTCCTGGTATCCGGACGGGTGCGGGCCCCGGATCGCGCGCTCGCCGGGCCCGGGAAGGTAGGTGTCCTCGAGGCCCTGCGGGCCGAGGATGCGGGTGGTGAGCTCGTCGGTGTAACTGTGCCGGGTCACCGCCTCGATCAGCATGCCGAGAACGATGTAGTTGGTGTTGGTGTAGAGGAATCGGGATCCCGGCGGGAACTGTGCCGGTTTGGCCATCGCGATCGCCACCGCCTGGGCCGGGGTGATCGTGCGGTTCTCGTTCGCGGCGACCAGTTCGTCCGCCCCCGGCTCGCCCGCGAACTCGGGCAGCCCGCTGCGATGCTGCATGAGCTGTCGGACGGTGATCGCCGTGCCGTCCCCGCCCGCGCCCGCGATCACACCGGGCAGGTAGCCGTCGATGGCGCGGTCGAGATCGACTTTTCCCTCCGCCACGAGTTGCATGATGATCGCGGACGTGAAGGTCTTGGTGATGCTGCCCACTCGGACCCGACTGTCGTCGGCGATCTCGGCGCCGGTCGAGCGGTCGCCGACACCGCTCGTCAGGACCGTGGTGGTGCGGTTGGCGCTCACGGTCGTCACCGCGCCGACGACCCCCGCGCCCGTCAACCCGTCGAGGTCGTTCTGCAGGGTGCGGGTGCGCTCGAAATCCACACAGCCGCTGAGGAGTAGGGCGATCGCGGCGATGGCGGTGGCGAGCGCCGGCTTCTGGTGTCGCATGTCGATGACCGTACGGACGGGGCCGATCGGTGTCATCGGGGTTGCCCCTGATCTGTGCCCTGATCTTCGGTCGGGGGAGTGGCCGCGGTGACCGGATCGGCGTCGGTGTTGGCGTCGTGGGCGGGTTGCCGCTCCCGGACATCGCGCCTACGGTGGAAATCGCAGCACCTCGTTAGGCGAGGCTCCTGCACGAACACAGGCCACTGATCTGACGACGTCGAGAGACGCCCAAGGTTAGGACAGATCTCCCCGGATTAAGGGGTGATCCGAAGTGGCTTCCCGGCGTGATCCGGGATACGTCGTGCAGTGTCAAAGCCCTTACGTGGAGGTGTCAGATCGTCGGAATCCATGTCGGATGATGGTGGATTCGACCTCGTGTGCTCGCAGGTTCCACCGCGGCGGTGCCCATCCGTTCGCGGCAGCCAGACGCAGGAGGAGGTGACCACCGTGGACGACCCGCCCAGTGGAGTTTTGACGCAACATGTTTCGGCCGACGGTGGTCGCTGAGGCGACTGGTCTCGCCCACCTCGGTCCTTCCCCTCGCGACCTCGGCGTCGCGTTCGAACCCGCGGCATTCGATGTCGCGGGGTAACCCTGCGCTGCGCGCAAGGGAACTAGGAGTTGGCGATGGATACGACGGTGATCATCCTGCGCGTGGTGCTCGGCCTCGCACTGGGCGCTGCGGTCGGGATCGAGCGACAGTGGCGGTCCCGCCTGGCAGGGCTCCGGACCAACGCATTGGTCAGTCTGGGGGCGACGCTCTTCGTGATCCTGGGCGCCTACAGCTTCGACGGTCCGGGAGCGGACCCGACCCGCGTTGCCGCACAGATCGTTTCGGGCATCGGCTTCCTCGGGGCGGGCGTGATCATGAAGCAGGGCGCCTCGATCACCCGGCTGAACACGGCGGCGACGCTGTGGGCGACGGCGGCGATCGGTGCGCTGGCAGGCGGCGGGATGTACTGGGCCGCGGTGATCGGCACGGTGGCGATCATGACGGCGAACACGCTGCTGCGCCCGCTCGGCAGGTTGATGGATCATCAGCCGGCCACCAAGGGGCGTGAGATGCCTGCGGCGGAATACGTCTTCGAGGTGACGTGCCGCGACGACGCCGAGGCCCACGTCCGCGGGCTCGCCGTGCAGTCGGTCTCGCGCCCGGAGTTCCGGCTGCGATCCGTGCGCTCGTTCGATCTGCCCGAGACCGGCGAGGTGACGGTGCTGGCGGAGCTGACGGCCGACGAACGGGACGACCGGCTGCTCGAGAGCGCGGTCAGCCGGCTCAGCATGGAGCCGCTGGTGACCCACGTGCGCTGGTCGGTGGAGACCGACTCTCGCTGCGCTCGGCCCGCCGCCGAGTGTGCAGCTGCCGTCGCCCGCTCTCGGCCGACGTGACGGTAGGTGCACACTCGGCGAAACGCCGCTGGAACTCGGACGATTGTCCACATATCGGCGCCGGTCGGAGCCGGGGGAATTGCGGCGTTTCGCTCACCCACCGCCGCGACCGGAAGTTACAGTCAGTCCTGGCTCGTCCTTCGTCTGCAAGGTGAGGATCGACATGAAACTGATGACCCGAACGTCAGTATCGGCCCTGTTCGCCGCGGCGGTGATTGCCGGAGCGGGAACCGCACACGCCAGCCCGATCGCCCCTGACGAGGGCCCGCCGCGACCGGTGGTCCCGGGGGTGCACCTGGTCGACCAGGCCCAGAAACAGGCGGCGCTGGAGAACATGCTCAACGAGCTCAATCTCGGCTGGGCCAACGGCGGCGCGGCAGGAACGGCGATCGGCGCGGCCATCGGGCTCGGGGTGGGATGCCTCTCGATGTTCCCCGGCAGCCTCGCCGGCTGCATGATCGGGCTGCCGACCGGTGCCGTCACCGGCGCGCTCATCGGCATCGCCAATGGCAACCCCAAGGCGCAGAAGGCGATCGAGGACTACATCAACACCCCTTCATAGCGTGGGTGTCGCGCTCGCACCGGGACCCGGTGCGAGCGCTGCCGCGCGTACGGACCGGGGAGTCGGTACGGATTCCGGCCCGGGTAACCGACGCATCACACCAGGTACCCAAACATCACAAAACGGGTACCCATGCGGGTAGTTCTCCCGATGTCTCGATTAGATAACGAAGGGACTCTGGGTTCCGCCAGTAGATCGAGCCACACGAGGTATCGGTCAGCGGAACTCCCGGAGGACCCCTCGCATGAGCAAGCACCGCCTGCAGAAGAACAACCGAATCGCCCGTGGTCTGTTGCTGGGGGCGATCACCGCGGGAGCGGTGATGATCCCGGTCGCCCCCGCGGTGGCACAGCCGCTGAGTATCCCGGGGCTGGGAAACATCGAGATCCCCGGCTTGCCGCCGGTGGGCGCGATCACCCCGGACGCCGTGGTCACGCACGGACAGCGCGCCCTCGACGCCGCGCAGACCAAGATCGGCGCGCCCTACGTGTGGGGCGCGACCGGCCCAGACACCTTCGACTGCTCGGGCCTGGTCCAGTGGGCGTACCGGCAGGCGGGCGTGTCCGTGCCGCGGACCACCTATGACCAGATCAACGGCGGAACGCCGGTCGGCAAGGGTGACCTGCAGCCGGGCGACGTCGTGCTGTTCTACGGCACCGAGCACGTCGGCCTGTACGCGGGCGGCGGCATGGTCGTGCACGCGCCGACCCCCGGCCAGTCGGTCAAGCGGGCACCGCTCGACTCGATGCCCTTCACCGCCGCCCGGCGGTACTGACCCCCTCAGGACAACGGCGCCCCGACCAGAAATGGTCGGGGCGCCGTTGTGTGTTCAGTTGTTCAGTAGTTCGAACGACTCAGACGTCGCGTCGGCAGTGCCGACTTGCACGTCGCGTCGGCGGAGCCGACTTGCGCGTCGCGTCGGCGGAGCCGACTTACACGTCGTAGTACAGCTGGAACTCGTACGGGTGCGGCCGCAGGTTCACCGGGGCGATCTCCTGCTCGCGCTTGATCGAGATCCAGCTCTCGATCAGGTCGGTCGTGAACACGCCACCCTCGGTGAGGTACTCGTGATCGGCCTCGAGGCGGTCGATGACCGTCGCCAGGCTGGTGGGGGCCTGCGGGATGTTGCGGGCCTCCTCCGGCGGGAGCTCGTAGAGGTCCTTGTCGACCGGCGCCATCGGCTCGATCTTGTTCTTGATGCCGTCCAGGCCGGCCATCATCTGCGCGGCGAAGTTCAGGTACGGGTTACCCGAGGAGTCCGGCGCGCGGAACTCGATGCGCTTGGCCTTCGGGTTGTTGCCGGTGATCGGGATACGCACCGCCGCGGAGCGGTTGCGCTGGCTGTACACCAGGTTGATGGGGGCTTCGTAGCCCGGCACCAGGCGGTGGTACGAGTTGACCGTCGGGTTGGTGAAGGCCAGCAGCGACGGTGCGTGGTGCAGGATGCCGCCGATGTAGTGGCGGGCCATGTCGGACAGGCCCGCGTAGCCGGACTCGTCGTGGAAGAGCGGCTTGCCGTCCTTCCACAGCGACTGGTGCACGTGCATGCCCGAGCCGTTGTCACCGAAGAGCGGCTTCGGCATGAAGGTCGCGGACTTGCCGTTCTGCCAGCAGGTGTTCTTCACGATGTACTTGAACAGCTGCAGGTCGTCGGCCGCCGCGAGCAGGGTGTTGAACTTGTAGTTGATCTCCTGCTGGCCGCCGGTGCCCACCTCGTGGTGGCCGCGCTCGAGCTCGAAGCCCGCGTTCTGCAGGTTGGTGGAGATCTCGTCGCGCAGGTCGACGTAGTGGTCGTACGGGGCGACCGGGAAGTAGCCACCCTTCGGGCGGACCTTGTAGCCGAGGTTCGGGCTGCCGTCGGCGTTGACCTCGTTGCCGGTGTTCCAGGAGCCGGAGATCGAGTCCAGCTCGTAGAAGGCGCCGTTCATGCCGGAGTCGTAGCGGACCGAGTCGAAGATGTAGAACTCGGCCTCGGCGCCGAAGAAGGCGGTGTCGGCGATGCCGGTGCTGACCAGGTACTCCTCGGCCTTGCGCGCGACGTTGCGGGGGTCGCGGCTGTAGGACTCACGGGTGAACGGGTCGTGCACGAAGAAGTCCATGTTCAGCGTCTTGGCGGCGCGGAACGGGTCGACTCGGGCGGTGCTGACGTCGGGCAGGAGCATCATGTCCGACTCGTGGATCGACTGGAAGCCGCGGACGGACGAACCGTCGAACGCGAGGCCGTCCTCGAAGACGTCCTTGTTGAACGCGGACGCCGGGATCGAGAAGTGCTGCTGAACGCCCGGCAGGTCGCTGAACCGGATGTCGACGTACTCGATCTTTTCGTCGGCTATGTAGTTGATGACCTCTTCGGCCGTGGTGAACGCCACGCGTGTGCTCCTTCAGTTGGTGCCTGCCGATTGTGCATTCCGGCGGCTTGCGTCGAGACAGACGGTATGGACCTGGTGTTGCCCAGCAATCAAGGTTGTGTTTCGCCAGTGTTACACGTCTCGGAAAACGGTGTATCTCACACCCTCCCCGGGCCATCGTGATCCACCCGCCACGCTGGGCCTATCCTGGGGAGCATGGCGCGAAGCACTGGATCCTGGCTCTCCGGCCCCTCGGCGGCCCTTCCCAAGGGGGAGGACGGCACCGAGAACCTCTACAAGGGCGAGCGGCTCGGATTGCCGGAGTCGGGCCGCGGATCGTTGGTCGGGTCCGGCCGACGTCTCGCGGCCTTCATGATCGATTGGCTGATGGGCGGCGGCGTCGCGCTCCTGATCCTCGGCGGGGATGCGCTCGACGGCCGGCTCGGCAGCATCATCCTGATGGTCTGGTTCGTCGTCGGCGTGCTCACGGTCTCGCTGTTCTCCTTCACCCCCGGCCAGTACTGCGTGGGACTGCAGGTGGCCCGGGTCGACGCGCCGGTGCCCGTCGGCATCGTGCGTGCGCTGGCCCGCCAGGTGCTGCTGGTGTTCGTCATCCCCGCGCTGATCACCGATCTCGACGGCCGCGGCATGCACGACCGCGCCACCGGCACTGCGCTGGTTCGCTCGCGCTAGTAGCCCCGCACCCGAACGCGAAGTGCCCTCGACGTGATTCACGTCGAGGGCACTTCGGTTGTGAGGGGGGGAGGGTCAGCGCCTGCGCATCGTGCGCTGGACGCCCTTCATCTTGGCTCCGCCGGGCAGCGGGCCCTTCGGCATGGCCGGGCCGCCGCGGGCGCCGAGCGCAGCCAGCCGCGCCTCGATCGAGTCCATCCGCTTGGTGTCGATGTTCTTCGGCAGCTTCGCGAGGTACTTCTGCAGCTGCGACAGCGGCACCTGGCCCTCGTCGTTGCCGATGATGATGTCGTAGATCGGGGTGTCGCCGACGAGCCGCGCGGTCTTCTTCTTCTCCTGCGCGAGAAGGGACTTCACCCGCTGAGGCGAACCCTCGGCGACCAGGATGACGCCCGGCCTGCCGATCACCCGGTGCACGGCGTCGAGCTGGGTTGTGCCGGCGATCGCGTTGGACACCCGCCAGCCGCCCTGCAGGTTGTCCAGTGCCCAGGCACCGGCGCCTGCCTGGCCCTCGGCCTTGCCGTACACGGTCTTCTGCACGCGCCTGCCGAAGATGATGAACGCGGCGAGCACGCCGAGCAGGATGCCGATCGGCAGCAGGAACCACTCGATTCCGAAGATGAGGCCGACAAGGAAGAACACCACGGCGAGCCCGACGACGGCACCGATCATCAGCGGCAGCAGCAGCTTGTCTTCTTTGCGCTGCATCTGGAACGCCTGCCAGAGCTGGCTCCTGCGCTCCTTCGATGCCTGCTTACGGGCCGCTTTCGCCGCAGCCTTCGCCTCTTTGGTGGGCTTGCCCTTGCCGTTCGCCATACGTCACAGGATACGTCCCTGGCCGGAGGCCGATCGCACCCGAGTGGTGGTCGGGCTCAGGCGCGGGCGAGCCGCTCCATCAGGGAGCTGGCTTCCTGCGAGGCGCTGCCCCCGTCGGCGAGATGTGCCTGGCCTTCGGGCAGCTCGCGGCCGTGGTGCGCCATCGCCTGCGCGTAGAGGCGACCGGCCCGGTAGGAGGAGCGGACCAGCGGTCCGGCCATCACGCCCGCGAAGCCGAGTTCGGTGGCGAACTGGGAGTGCTCGACGAACTCCTCCGGCTTGACCCACCGCTCGACGGGATGATGCCGCGGCGACGGACGCAGGTACTGGGTGATGGTGATGATGTCGCAGCCGGCCTCGTGCAGGTCGACGAGCGCCTGACGGATCTCCTCTGGCGTCTCGCCCATGCCGAGGATCAGGTTCGACTTGGTGACCAGTCCGAAGTCGCGGGCGGCGGTGATGACGCCGAGCGAGCGCTCGTACCGGAACGCGGGACGGATGCGCTTGAAGATCCGCGGCACGGTCTCGACGTTGTGCGCGAGGACCTCCGGCCGCGACTCGAACACCTCGGCCAGCAGATCCGGCTTGCCGTTGAAGTCGGGGATCAGGTTCTCGACGCCGGTGCCGGGGTTGAGGGCGTGGATCTGGCGGACCGTCTCGGCGTACAGCCAGGAGCCGCCGTCCTCGAGGTCGTCGCGGGCGACGCCGGTGATCGTGGAGTACCGCAGACCCATCGCCTGCACCGACTCGGCGACGCGGCGCGGCTCGTCGCGGTCGAGCGCGTCCGGCTTGCCGGTGTCGATCTGGCAGAAATCGCATCGGCGGGTGCACTGTTCACCGCCGATGAGGAAGGTGGCCTCGCGGTCCTCCCAGCACTCGTAGATGTTGGGGCAGCCCGCTTCCTCGCAGACCGTGTGCAGACCCTCCCGCTTGACCAGACCCTTGAGCTCGGAGTACTCCGGGCCCATCTTCGCTCGGGTCTTGATCCAGTTGGGTTTGCGTTCGATGGGGGTCTCCGCGTTTCGGATCTCGATACGGAGCAGCTTGCGTCCTTCTGGGGCCACAGTCACGGCTCCGATGCTACGCCCGGCGCGAGGACGCCGATCGACCGGGAGAGGCGCAGGCGATGGGCGTCAGGCGAACCGGTGCGTGGTGAAGCGGGTAGGCGCGGCCGCGGCCGCCTCGTCGAAGGTGATGCGCTCGATGTCGTGCTCGGTGACCTGGAGTTCGCCGTCGAGCGCGGCCGCGACCGCGGCGACGACAACAGGGGTGATCTCGGCGACGGTGACCGTCCGCCCGAGTTCACGCGAGAGCGAGGTGACGCCTGCGTCGGCGATGCCGCACGGGATGATCTCGTCGAAGGCCCCGAGGTCCGCGTCGCAGTTGATCGCGAAGCCGTGCATGGCGACCCCGCGCTGCATCCGGACGCCGATCGCGGCGATCTTGCGCTCGGGCAGCCAGGACCCGCCGGTCAGCGAGGCGGGCAGCCACACTCCTGAGCGGCCCTCGACGCGTCCGCATCCGATGCCGAGGTCGGTGCAGACGGAGATCAGTGCCTCCTCGATCCGCCGGACGTAGTTCACGACGTCGACCGGCACGGCGAGCTTGACGATCGGGTAGCCGACCAACTGTCCGGGCCCGTGCCAGGTGATCTTGCCGCCGCGGTCCACGTCGATCACCGGGATGCCGTCGGTGGGCCGGTCCTCAGGGGCGGTGCGACGCCCGGCGGTGTAGACGGACGGGTGCTCCAGCAGCAGCAGGGTGTCACGCCCGCTGTCCGCGGCCCGCTCGGCGACCAGTTCGCGCTGCAGATCCCATGCCGCCAGGTAGTCGAGAGTGCCGAGACTCCGCACCTCGAGGGGATCCGTGCTGAACCGAACCGAGGAAGTGGTGCCCATGGGGCACACGTTACGCCGGGCCCACCGGTCGGCTGGGCGCGGTCCGGGCCGAGGGCAGTCAGTCCGACAGCGCGGCGTCGATGGCTTCGCCGATCGTGTTGTGGTGGAAGGTGAATCCGGCGCTCTCCAGCGCCGTGGGTAGGACCCGCTGCCCGGTCAGTGCGACCTCGTCCGCGATCTCGCCGACCAGCGCGCGCACCGCGAATCGGGGCACCACCCATGGCGTCGGGCGGTGCAGGGCGCGGCCCAGCTCGGCTGTGAAGCACGCGTTGGTCGCGGGCGAGGGCCCGGCGAGGTTCACCGGGCCGCTCAACGTCTCGGTTCGCAGCGCGAACGCGATGGCGTCGAGCTCGTCCTCGAGGGAGATCCAGGACAGGTACTGCCGCCCGGTGCCGAGTCGGCCGCCGAGCCCCAACCGGAACAGCGGACGCAGGCGGCCGAGCAGCCCGCCCCGCGGCGAGATCACCGCCGCGCTCCGCAGCAGCACGGTGCGCACCCCGGCCTCCCTGGCGGGCATGGTCGCCGCCTCCCAGTCCCGACACAGGTCGGCCAGGAAGCCGGTTCCCGGCGCCGCGGTCTCGTCGACGACCCGCTCGCCGGTGTCGCCGTAGTAGCCGACCGCGCTGGCATTGAGCAGCGTCGGCACCCCGGCATCGGCGACCGCCCGCGCGATCACGTCGGTGGAGGTGATGCGGCTGTCCCGCAGCGTCTGCTTGAACGCACCGTTCCACCGGGTATCGCCGAAGTTGGCGCCGCACAGATTCACCACCGCGTCCGCGTCGGTGAAGGCGCGCTCGTCCAGCTCGCCGCGCTCGGGGACCCACCGGTACTCGTCCGGACCCGCGGCAGGCCGCCGCACCAGCCGCCGGATCTCGTGGCCGTCCGCCCGCAGCGAAGCCACAAGGGATGACCCGATCAAGCCGGACGAGCCGGCGATTGTCACTCGCATCGTGCTGCCTCCTGACGCCGTCGGGGGCACCACCGGTGATCCGGTGGTGCCCCCGACGGGCGTGTCCGTGCTGCCGATCTACAGGTCGAGCTAGAGCCCCAGGTCCGCCTCGAACGAGGCTTCCTCGAGCCGCTGCTTGATCGTGGTGAGGAACCGACCCGCGTCGGCGCCGTCGATCAGGCGGTGATCGTAGGTGAGCGGCAGGTAGCACATCGATCGGACGCCGATGGACTCGTTGCCGTTCTCGTCGGTGATCACCATCGGGCGCTTGACGATCGCGCCCGTGCCGAGCATGGCGGCCTGCGGCGGCACCAGGATCGGGGTGTCGAACAGGGCGCCCTGGCTGCCGATGTTGGTGACCGTGAAGGTGCCACCGGCCAGCTCGTCCGGCTTGAGGCCGCCGGAGCGGGCCCGCTTGGCGATGTCCGCGATCGCGCGGGCCAGGCCGGCCAGCGACAGGTCGCCCGCGTTGTGGATCACCGGGGAGAGCAGGCCCTGCTCGGTGTCCACGGCGATGCCCAGGTGCTCGGCCGCGTGGTAGGTGATCTCCTTGGCGTCCTCGTTGTAGCTGGCGTTGACGTTCGGGTGTGCCCCGAGCGCCTCGACGACGGCCTTCGCGAAGAACGGCAGGAAGGTCAGGTTCACGCCCTCACGCTCGGCGAACCCGGCCTTGGCCTGGGCCCGCAGGGCGACGATCTTGGTGACGTCGACCTCGAAGGTCTGGGTCAGCTGCGCGGTGGTCTGCAGCGACTCCCGGGTCTTGACCGCGGTGATCTGGCGGATCCGGTTGACCTTCTGGGTGGTGCCGCGCAGGTGCGCGAGCTCGGGCCGGACACCCGCGGCCGGTGCGGCCGGGGCCGCGGCGGCGGGAGCAGCGGTTGCCGGGGCTGCGGCCGGGGCCTTCTTCGCCTCGGCTGCGGCCAGCACGTCCTGCTTGCGGATCCGTCCACCGACGCCGGTGCCGGTGACCGTCGACAGGTCGACGTTGTTGTCCGTGGCCAGCTTTCGGACCAGGGGGGTCACGTACGGGCTGCCGTCACCGGAGGGTGCGGCCGCCGGAGCGGGCGCGGCCGGAGCTGCGGGAGCCGGAGCTGCGGGAGCGGGTGCCGGTGCCGGGGGAGCTGGAGGTGCGACCGGGGGAGCCGGCGGTGCCGGGGGAGCCGGGGGAGCCGGCGGCGCGGCGGCCGGTGCCGGAGGAGCCGGCGGCGCGGCGGGCGCGGCGGCGGGGGCGCCCGAACCGATGACGGCGAGCTGGCCGCCGACCGGGACGGTGTCGTCCTCCTGGGCGCTGATCTCGAGCAGCGTGCCCGCGACGGGCGAGGGGATCTCGGTGTCCACCTTGTCGGTCGAGACCTCGAGCAGAGGCTCGTCGACGGCGACCGAATCGCCGACCGCCTTGAGCCAGCGGGTGACGGTGCCCTCGGTCACGGACTCGCCGAGTTCCGGCATGGTGATCGGGGTTCCGGACGCCGCCTCGGCGGGCGCGGGTGCGGCGGGTGCCTCTGCGGCCGGGGCGGGTGCGGCGGGTGCCTCTGCTGCGGGCGCAGGCGGTGCGGCCGGTGCGGGTGCGGCGGCGGGCTCCGGGGCGGCTGCGGGCGCGGGTGCGGCGGCTTCTCCAGCCGCGCCGATCACGGCGAGCTCTCCGCCGATCTCGACGGTCTCATCCTCGTGCGCGACGATCTTGGTCAGCACGCCTGCCACCGGGGAAGGGATCTCGGTGTCGACCTTGTCAGTGGAGACCTCGAGCAAGGGCTCGTCGACTTCGACCGTATCTCCTTCCTGCTTGAGCCACCTCGTGACAGTCCCCTCGGTAACGCTCTCACCAAGAGCTGGCATCTGGACGGAGAAGGCCATGCTTTTGACTCCTCGACAGTTGTGTTCGGGTTGTTGAGTTTTGCCGACTTGTGGTCGAAATCCATTGTGCGTGTCGTACTGGGTCCACGGGGCGTGTTGCGAACCGTGGACCTCGCGGACCCATCCTGTCATTGATCGGATTCGCCCGTCCTATGAGGGCCTGGTCACATGTTCCACATTCAGTTCTCAGCAAGCGCTGGCAAACTTGAAACTGGTCAGAACGGGCGGTCGCGCCACGGTGGGAGGAGGTAGGACGTGGGTCTTTTCAGCAGGCTCTCGAGGGGACGGGCGGGTTCCGGCCGACACGGCACGCGCGGACCCGACGCCAAGTACCTGGCGAACTGGGTGCACACGCACACCGGGGTCGAGGCCTTCGTCGAGCCGCAGACCACCGTCACGCCGGTCACGGTCGTGCTGGTCGCGAACGACGGGGAATGGACGCGACGCCCGGTGGGCGGGGTGCACGGAGCCCGCCGCCTCGGCGAGGATCTGCACATCCCCGTGTACGACGTCCACAAGACCGGGTACCCGCAGCGGATGCGCGACTACGACGCCCGGCAGAAGATCCTGCGCAACCGCGCCCGCGAGGCGTAGGCGGCCGCGCCGCCCGTGAGTCCTTCCGGCCCGCGGCGGGGCCGGAAGGACTCACAGGGTGTCAGCCCTGCTGGTCGATGTCCTCGAGGACGCTGATCATGGTTCGCACCGGGACCCCGGTGCCGCCCTTGCCGGTGAAGCCGAACGGCCCGCCGGTGTTGTAGGCCGGACCTGCCACGTCGATGTGCGCCCACTGCACGCCCTCGGCGACGAACTCCTTGAGGTAGATCGCGGCGGCGAGCATGCCGCCCCAGCGATGGTTGGTGACGTTGGCCAGGTCGGCGACCTTCGAGTTGAGGTCCGCGCGCAGCTCGCCGGGCAGCGGCATCGCCCACGCGTTCTCGCCGATCTGCTGCGAGATGCGGGCGACGCGGTCGCGGAACTCGTCGGTGCCCATCACGCCGGGCGTGCGGTTGCCAAGCGCCACCATCTGCGCCCCGGTCAGGGTGGCGGTGTCGATCAGGTAGTCGGGCTTCTCCTCGCAGGCCCGCACGATCGCGTCGGCCAGGATCAGCCGTCCCTCGGCGTCGGTGTTGATGACCTCGACCGTGGTGCCGCCGTACTGGGTGAGCACGTCGCCGGGGCGCTGCGCGGTGCTGGACGGCATGTTCTCGGCCATCGGCACCCAGGCGTCGACGCCGACCCTCAGGCCGAGCTTCGCGGCCAGCACCACCGTCGCGACGACCGCCGCGGCGCCGCCCATGTCGGAGGTCATGTTCTCCATGCCCGCGGCAGGCTTGATCGAGATGCCGCCGGTGTCGAAGGTGATGCCCTTCCCGACCAGGGCCACGGACCTGCCGCCGGACCCCTTGTGGGTGAGCCGGACCAGTCGCGGCTGACGCGAGGAGCCCTTGCCGACGCCGAGGATGCCGCCGAAGCCGCCCTTCTCGAGCGCCTTCTCGTCGAGGATCTCGACCTCGAGTCCGGCCGCGGTGCCGAGCGCCTCGGCGCGGGCGGCGAACTCCTCCGGGAAGAGGTGGCTCGGCGGGGTGTTCACGAATTCACGCGCGGTGGCGACGGCCTCGGCGATCGCGGCGGACCGGGCGAGGGTGCTCGCGGACTCCTGGTCGCCGGGCTCCTCGACGAGCAGCTCCACGCGGGCGAGCGGCTTCCCGTTGTCCTTCGGCGCCGACTTGGCCGACTTGAACCGGGTGAAGGTGTAGGCGCCGAGGTAGAAGCCCTCCGCGGCCGCGCCGAGGTCGAGCGAGGACAGCGTGGTCGCCGCGACGGTGGTCCCGGCCAGTGCGCGGGCCGCGACGCCCGCGCCCTCGCGGATCCGCTGGGCGTCCACGTCGTCGGGGTCGCCGAGCCCAACCGCGAGGATGCTGGCGACGCCCGAGCCCGCGGGCGCCGGGATCCGGGTCAGTTCCTCCGCCTTGCCGGTGGCCCCGACCGCGACCAGCCCGGCCAGCACCGCCTCGGCGGTCGCGTCGTCGAGCGCATCGCCGACCGAGGCCTCCGGGCCTTCGGCGCCCTTGGTGAGGCCGATGACGAGGACCTCCACCGACTCGGCGACGGATCCGGCCAGCGCGAGCTCGGGGCCGAGGGGCGCGGTGGGGGTCTTGGCGGCACTCACTTCGATCTCCTGATCTGTTGGTGAACAACTGCGGGCCAACTCTAGTGCGGGGGCGATGCCCCGGTCGGCTAGCGTGTTCGCCCATGAGCGACGCTGAACTCTTGCAGGGCCCCCTCCGCGCGGTGCACGCCGAACTGGGTGCCACCTTCGCCCCGTTCGGCGGCTGGGAGATGCCGGTTTCCTACGCGGGTGTGGTGGCCGAGCACACCGCGGTCCGCGAGACCGTCGGCGTCTTCGACGTCAGCCACCTGGGCAAGGCGCTGGTCGCGGGACCGGGTGCGGCCGAGTTCGTGAACGCCTCTCTGACCAACGATCTGGGCAAGATCGGGCCCGGCCAGGCGCAGTACACCCTGTGCGCCACCGAGACCGGCGGCGTCACCGACGACCTGATCGTCTACTACGTCAGCGACGAGGAGGTCTTCCTCGTCCCGAACGCGGCCAACACCGCGGCCGTCGTCGCCGAGCTGGCCGCCAAGGCTCCCGCCGGGATCACGGTGACCGACCAGCATCGCGAGTTCGGCGTGCTCGCCGTGCAGGGCCCGAAGTCCGCGGAAATCCTTGCCGCGCTTGGGCTTCCGTCCGACATGGAGTACATGTCCTTCGCCGACGCCACCTTCGGGGGAGTCACCGTCCGGGTGTGCCGCACCGGGTACACCGGTGAGCACGGCTACGAGCTGCTCCCCGCGTGGGACGACTGCGAGAAGGTGTTCCGCGCGCTCGTCGCCGAGGTCCGTGCCGCCGGCGGTGAGGTCGCCGGGCTCGGTGCCCGCGACACCCTGCGCACCGAGGCGGGCTACCCGCTGCACGGTCACGAGCTGTCGACGGAGATCTCGCCGCTGCAGGCGCGCTGCGGCTGGGCGATCGGGTGGAAGAAGCCGGAGTTCTGGGGCCGCGCCGCGCTGGTTGCCGAGAAGGAGGCCGGACCGGCCCGCAAGATGTGGGGCATCAAGGCGCTCGACCGTGGCGTGCTGCGTCAGGGCCAGACCGTCATGCGTGACGGCGCCCCGATCGGGGAGACCACGTCGGGCACCTTCTCGCCGACCCTGAAGGTCGGGATCGCGCTGGCGCTCATCGATACCGATTCGGGTGTCGGGGCGGGGGATCAGATCGAGGTCGACGTGCGCGGCAGGGCGTTGCGCTGCGAGGTCGTCAACCCGCCGTTCGTCCCCGTCCACACCAAGTAAACGTCCTCACCCGGTTCGATAGGATTCCCGCCATGACTGGTGTTCTCGACTTCACGCGCATCCCGCACCCCTCGCCCGCCACAGCCGCGGAGCGCGATCGGGTGCTGGCTGCTCCCGGGTTCGGGAAGTACTTCACCGATCACATGGTGACGATCGACTACACCGAGGGACGCGGGTGGCACAGCCCGACCGTGCAGCCGTACGCCCCGCTCCAGCTCGACCCGGCGGCCATGGTGCTGCACTACGGCCAGGCGATCTTCGAGGGGCTCAAGGCCTACCGCCAGCAGGACGGGTCCATCGCCTCGTTCCGGGTGACCGCGAACGCGGACCGTTTGCGTGCCTCGGCCCGCCGCATCGCGATGCCCGAGCTGCCCGACGACCTGTTCCTCGCCTCGATCACGGAGCTGCTCGCGGTGGACCGGGACTGGGTGCCCGCCGCGGGCGGCGAGGACTCGCTGTACATGCGCCCGTTCATGATCTCGACCGAGGTCGGGCTCGGGGTGCGTCCGTCCACCGAGTACCGGTACCTGCTGATCGCCTCGCCCGCCAGTGCCTACTTCCCGCGCGGGGTGAAGCCGGTGAGCGTGTGGCTGTCCACCGAGTACGTGCGTGCGGCTCCCGGCGGCACCGGAGCGGCCAAGTTCGCAGGCAACTACGCGGCCTCGCTGGTCGCGCAGGCGCAGGCGGCCGACGAGGGCTGCGACCAGGTGGTGTGGCTCGACGCGAAGGAGCGCTGCTACGTCGAGGAGATGGGCGGGATGAACCTGTTCTTCGTCTTCGGGTCCGGCTCGTCCGCCCGACTGGTGACCCCGGAGCTGTCCGGTGCGCTGCTGCCCGGCATCACCCGCGACTCGCTGCTGACGCTGGCCGCCGATGCGGGGTTCGCGGTCGAGGAGCGCAAGATCAGCACCGACGAGTGGCGCGAGAAGGCCGCCTCCGGCGAGATCACCGAGGTGTTCGCCTGTGGCACGGCCGCGGTGATCACCCCGGTCGGCACGGTGAAGTCGGCCGCGGGTGAGTTCACCATCGGCGACGGCGGATCGGGCGAGGTGACGATGGCCCTGCGCGACACCCTCACCGGGATCCAGCGCGGCACCTTCGCGGACACCCACGGCTGGATGTCCACGCTGGCCTGAGTCCGGCAGCGGGAGGGCGCCGCAGGCGCACCTACCGGGTGCGTCAGTCGACGTCCTCGACGGCGATCCGGCCGAGCCGCCGACGGTCGGAGAGGATGTCGATCTCGGCGATCCGCCCGCGCCTGATCGTCACACCGACGACCGCGAGCACCCGGCCCCGCGCGATGGTGACCACCCCCGCGGTCCCGTTGACCAGCACCGGACGGGCGAACCGGGCCAGTCGCGAGAAGGTGATCGTTCGAGCCGCCACCGCAGGCGCCCCGGTGACCACAGCGGGTACTCCCGCCTGGGCCGCTCCTGCGTCGGTCCGCAGGACCACGTCCGGATCGAGCAGCGCCACCAGCCGGTCGAGGTCGCCGCCGCGCGCGGCGGCCAGGAAGGCGTCCACGACCTCGCGTTGGCGTGGCCGATCGGTGTCGGGAACCGGGGCGCTCCGCACGCGTCGTCGCGCGCGACTGGCGAGCTGCCGGGCGGCCTCGGGCGACCGATCCACTATGGGGGCGATGTCGTCGAACGGCACGGCGAACATGTCGTGCAACACGAACGCTAGCCGCTCCGCCGGCGGCAGCGTGTCGAGCACCACGAGCAACGCCAGCCCCACCGAATCTGCAAGGAGCGCTTCGTGTTCGGGCCCTGTGTCGTCTGGCCCGCCGACGATCGGGTCGGGTAGATGAACGCCGAGGAGGGTCTCGCGGCGCGCACCGCGGGCCCGCAGCAGGTTGAGGCACACGCGGGCGAGCACGGTGGTGAGCCACCCGCCCAGATTCCGCACGTCGTCCGTGTCGGCGCGGCTGAACCGCAACCACGTCTCCTGGACGGCGTCCTCGGCCTCGCCGACAGACCCGAGCATGCGGTAGGCCACCGCCCGCAGGTGTGCGCTGTGCGCCTCGAACTCTTCCGCCAAGAAGTCGTCGCCGTCCATCGGTCACATTCCTTTGTCGCCGTCTGTCAATTAGATGACGGACAGAACCCGGCCGGTGTGACAACGGTGAGCCGGGTGATCAGACAGGAGACCCGACATCATGAACGCAGTCACGAACACCTCCCCGATCACCGCGCGGCGATTGCGCCCCGGCGACCCGATCGAGCACCGGACCCTGACCACCATCGGAGGGGACCGGATCGCCCTGCCCGATCCCTCCGGGCTGGCCCATCTGCAGTTCCGACGCTTTGCGGGGTGTCCGATCTGCAACGTGCACCTGGCGTCGATCGCCCGGCGGCACGACGAAATCCGCGCCGCCGGGATCCGCGAGGTCGTGGTGTTCCATTCCCCGGCCGAGCACATGCGGCCGCACCAGGGCCGGCTGCCGTTCGCGGCGATCGCGGACCCCGACAAGGTCCTGTACGCCGCCTTCGGCGTCGGATCCGCGGCCAGGGCGGTGCTGCACCCGAGTGCCTGGAGCGCCCCGCTGCGCCCGCGGACCTGGGCCGTCGTCGCGAAGGGTGTTCGGGCGGGCGGGCTGCCGACCCCACACGGCCAGAGCGTCCTCGGGCTGCCTGCGGACTTCCTGATCGGCCAGGAGGGCACGGTGCGGGCCGTCAGGTACGGCAGGCACGCGGCCGATCACTGGTCGGTCGACGAGATCCTGAGCGAGGCCGCCGCCGCGTCGTCCCGGAGGTGACGCCCGCCCGCGGCCTCACCCGGCCAGAAGCGCACCGACGGCGACGACGGTGACCGTCACCTCGACCGCCGCGCCGAGCACGTCCCCGGTGACGCCGCCGAACCGGCGGACGCAGTGCCGGGTCAGCAGCGCGGTCGCGGCCAGCGCCGCGAGCACCACGACCGGTCCCTGCCACCAGCGGCCGGGTACCGCGAACAGGGCAGCCGCGGTCAGCGCCAGCGACCACAGCGCGCACGACCACCGGCCCTGGCTGTCGGCGACCAGCGCGCCGAACCCGGTCGGGCCCGCCGCGGGAACACCGCGCCTGCAGGCGAGCACGACCGCCACCCGGCCCGCCGCCACGGCGACACCGATCGCGATCCACTGCCCGGACTGGGCCAGCGAGCCGAACGAGAGGGCCTGCGCGCCGATGCAGACGATGAGGGCGACCACGCCGAAGGGGCCGATACCCCCGCCGCGCATCACCTCGAGGGCGCGCGCGGGCGGGCCGTAGCAGCCGAGCCCGTCGACGGTGTCCGCCAGCCCGTCGACGTGCATGCCGCGGGTGAGCAACGCCAGTGCCGTCACCGCGATCAGCCCGGCCAGGGCCGGATCGAGCGAGGCCGCGAGCAGCAACCAGAGTAGGCAGGCACAGGCGGCGCCGAGCAGCATCCCGACCACCGGGGTCGCGGCGATCGCCCGACGGCCGGCCGTCCGGTCGATCGCCGGGGCGTCGGGATCGTGGCGTGCGGGCAGCACCGTCAGCCAGGACAGTGCGAGCCGGATCCCGCCGAGCGCGTCGGTCACCGTCAGCGCGCCTCGGCCTCGGTCTCGTCGTCGGCCTCGGAATCGGTTGCCTGCTCATCGGATTCGGTGCTCACACCCGCGTCGGCGAAGGTTGCCATGTCGGCCAGGGTGGCGACCGCGGACTGCAGCACGGGCAGCGCCACCAGCGCACCGGACCCCTCGCCGAGTCGCATGCCCAGTTCGAGGATCGGGTCGAGCCGCAGGTGCTTGAGCGCGATCGTGTGCGCCGGCTCGGTGGAACGGTGGCCTGCGACCCACCACTCGCGGGCGCCGGGCGCCAGGTCCTCCGCGACCATGGCGGCGGCCGTCACCACGACGCCGTCGAGGATGACGGGGGTGCGGCGCAGCGCGGCCTGGGCCAGGAACCCGGCCATCGCCGCCAGGTCCGCTCCCGCGCCCACCCGCAGTAGCGCCACCGGGTCGGCGGTGACGGGCCGGACCCGGCGCATCGCGTCGCGGATGGCCGCGGTCTTGCGGCTCCAACCGGCGTCGTCGACGCCGGTGCCACGCCCGACCGCGGCGACCGGCTCGGTGTTGGTCAGCGCGGCGATCAGCACCGTCGCGGGCGTGGTGTTGCCGATGCCCATCTCGCCCGCGATGAGCAGATCGGCGCCGCTGTCGATCTCCTCATCGGCGATGGCGCGCCCCGCCGCGATGGCCTGCAGCGTCTCCGACTCGCTGAGCGCGTCCTCGCGGTCGATGGATCCGCTCGAGCGCCGGACCTTGTGCGTGGAGACGGAGGGCTCGGTGTCGGTCGCGACGGCGATGTCGACCACCCGTACCCCCGCCCCCGTGGTGGCGGCGAGCGCGTTCACGGCCGCGCCGCCCGCCTGGAAGTTGGCGACCATCTGCGCGGTCACCTCGGCGGGGTACGCGGACACGCCGTGCGCGGTCACGCCGTGGTCGCCCGCGAAGACGACGACCCGGGGGCGCGCGAACACCCGTGGCGGGCACTGGCCCTGGCAGGCCGCCGCCCATCCGCCGAGCGCCTCGAGCCGGCCGAGCGAGCCCGCGGGCTTGGTCAGCTGCTGCTGGCGGGCGTCGGCCTCGGCCGCGACGGCCGGGTCCGGGGGCGTGACGGCCTCGAAGGCCGCCTCGGAGGGGATGCCCGATTCGGTTGTCACAGTTGACCTCTCACTTCAGCGTGGTACCGCTTGAACGTGTCACTTGAAATAGGCGTCACTTGAGTCTGGTCGCCAGCCCGGCAACGACGAGGAGCACCTCGTCGCAGACCTGGGCCATCCTCGCGTTGAGGGAGCCGATCTCGTCTCGGAAGAGTCGACCGGACCGGGTCTCGGGGATCACGCCGAGGCCCACCTCCGGGCTGACCAGGACGAGTCTGCCGCGATGGTCGGCGACGGCGTCGACCAGGTCGTCGATCCGGGGGGCGAGGGTGCCTCGTGGGAGTTCCCAGGCCTGCGCCGCGTCCATCTCCGCGGTCAGCCAGGTGCCGAGATCGTCGACCATGGTCGGGGCGGCGTCGGTGCGCAGCAGCTCGGCGAGCCCGGCGCCGGTCGCGCTCTCGACGGTGGTCCACTCCCGCGGTCGGCGGCTGCGGTGCGCCTCGATCCGCTGCTCCCAGTCGGCGTCGTCGGCGTCGAGGCGGGCCGTGGCGATGTAGCGGACGGCGGTCGGCGCGGATCCGTCCATCAGTGCCTCGGCGTGGCCGGACTTGCCGGATCGTGCCCCGCCGAGCACGAGGGTGCGTAGCGGCGGCTGCGGGGCGGGGGACGGCACGGGCTAGACGGTACCAACGGCAGGGGCGCGGTCGCCGAACCGTCGGCGGTAGTCGGCGGGAGCCAGCCCGACCTGCCGGTGGAAGTGGTGGCGCAGGAGCGCGCCGGACCCGAACCCGCAGCGGCCCGCGATCTCCTCGAGCCCGTAGCCGGTCTCCTCGAGGAGCTGCTGGGCCAGCAACACCCGTTGCGTCGTCAGCCATTTGACCGGCGTGGTCCCGGTCTCGGCCGCGAACTTCCGCGCGAAGGTGCGGGTCGACATCGTCGACCGCGCCGCCAGGCTCTCGATGCTGTGGGCGGCGTCGAGGTGCTCGCTCATCCATCGCAGGGTGTCGGTGATGCTGTCGTCGGCGCAGTCGACCACGGCCCGCTCGATGAACTGGCGCTGGCCGCCGTCCCGTTGCGGCGGCACCACCATGCGACGCGCGATGGTGTTCGCGACGGCGCTGCCGAGTTCGCGCCGGACCAGGTGCAGGCAGGCGTCGATCCCGGCGGCGGTGCCCGCGCTGGTGATGAGGTTGCCCTCGTCGACGAAGAGGACGTCCGGATCGACGGTGGTGGTGGGAAAGGCGCGGGCCAGCTCGTCCGCGTGAACCCAGTGGGTGGTGCACTTGCGTCCGTCGAGCAGCCCCGCGGCGCCTGCCAGGAACGCGCCCGAGCAGACCGTGAGCACGGTGGCGCCCGCGTCGGCGGCCTCCCGCAGCGCCGCGACGACGGCGGGCGGGAAGTCGGTGCGGGTCGCGGAGGCCGGGATCGCGACCAGGTCCGCCCCGCGCAGTCCGTCGAGTCCGCGCTCGGGGGTGATGGAGATGCCGGGGGTGACGGACGTCAGGGGTACGCCCGCCTCCGGGCCGCAGACCCGGAAGTCGAAGGCGGGCAGGCCCGCCGCGGTGCGGTCGACGCCGAACACCTCGCAGACCACGCCGAACTCGAACATGGCGGCGTGGTCGACGAGGAGTACCGCGACCGAGGACAGCATGAGCACAGTATATGGCGCGATATTGACGAACTATGTCATTGCTGCCACTGTTGGCGGCAAATCCATGGCCGCAAAATTACAGCCATGACCACATTCATTGCGCTCGTCCTGCTGATGATCGCCCTACAGGGAGTCTTCCTGGCGGTCGCCCGCCGCGACCGGGACCGGGAACCCGCCGGCATCCGGCGATACCGGTTCAACCACTTTCGGTCCGATGACGCCTCGGGTTCGGTGAACGTCGTCGATCGGGACGCCGAACGGATGTTCGCCGACCTCCAGGCCGTGCGGCACCGGGCGCCGCACAGCTGAGGGGTACCGACTAGACGGCGTCGCCAGGGGAGACCCGGGGCTGCGGCGCCCGCATCTTCCGGATCTGCGAGGCCCGGACGAACGCGTACCAGCCCAGCTTCAGGCCGCCGTCCATGGTGTCGGGGAACCTCTCGCGGACCTGCCGATTGATGGTGCGGCCCATGATGTACCCCTCGGCCAGCATGAACAACATCAGCACCAACATGCCCAGCGTCACGATCGACTGGATCGCGGGGCTCAGGAACATCGCCATGATCAGCAGCAGCGCCAGCGGCATGAACAGCCCCACCAGGTGCCTGCGGGAGTCCACGAGGTCGCGGACGTAGGCGCGCACGGGGCCCTTGTCGCGCGGCAGCAGGTACTTGTCCTCACCCGCGAGCATTCGGGCGCGTCGATCGGCGGCGGTCGCCCGGCGCTCCGCGGAGGCCTGCTTGCGCTCCTCCTTGCTGCCCTGGGTCTGCTTGCGTCGAGCCCGCGCTTCCTTTGCGGTCAGCGGTGCGGGTGCGACCGGGCCGCGTCGCTTGCTCTCGGCCTCGCGGCGCTTCGGGGTCGGCCTGCCCTTGCCCTCGGTCTCAGACGTGGGGGAGGTCAGTTCGACCGCGGTCGACTCGACGACCTCATGGTCGCCGTTGTCGGGGGTGTCGGAGTTTCCTCGGCGCAGCAGCTTCACCCCTTCAGGTTACTTGCCGTGCGCGTGCATCGATTCGCACCCGTCCCGTCGGGATGGACACGGGGTCACCCCGCGCCGCGCTGCCGGGCGGCGCCGCCGGTCCTACACTCGGCCGATGCGAGTGCTGATCGCGCCGGATTCGTTCGGGGACACCCTCACCGCGGTCCAGGCCGCCGCGGCGATGGCGGCCGGCTGGTCCGCGGGCAGGCCCGACGACGAGCCGATCGAGGCGCCGCAGTCGGACGGCGGACCCGGTTTCGTCGACGTGCTGGCGGCCCGGATCGGTGAGCCGATCGCCGTGGCCGTCGACGGCCCGCTCGACGCGCCCGTGCGGGCCCACTGGCTGGCCGCCGGGGACACCGCCTACCTCGAATCGGCACAGGCGTGCGGCCTGGCGTTGCTCGGCGGGCCGCCGGATCCGCGCACCGCGGTCGCCGCGCACAGCCGCGGCGTCGGGCAGCTGATCGCCGCGGCTGTGGACGCGGGCGCCACCACGGTGGTGGTCGGGCTCGGCGGCAGCGGCTGCACCGACGGCGGCAGGGGACTGGTCGAGGCTCTCGGCGGCGGGACCGACCGCGCGGCCGTCGCCTCCGCGCGGGAGCGGCTGGCGGGGATCCGGCTGATCGCCGCCACCGACGTGCGGAACCCGCTGCTCGGCGAGCACGGCGCCGCCGTGGTGTTCGGGCCGCAGAAGGGTGCGGACGCTGCGGCGGTCGAGGTGCTGGAGCGGCGCAACGCCGAGTGGGCGCGGGTGCTGGAGTCGGCCGCTGGTAAACGGGTGGCCGACGTCGAGGGGGCGGGCGCGGCGGGCGGGATCGGGGCGGCGCTGCTGGCGCTCGGCGCGACGAGGGAATCGGGTGCCGCGGTGGTCGCGAGCCACACCGGGCAGGAGTCGCTGCTGGCGTCCGCCGACCTGGTGCTGACCGGGGAGGGGCGGTTCGACCACCAGTCGCTGCGCGGCAAGGTGGTGATCGCCCTCGCCGAGGCGGCGGCCGGGCACGGGGTGCCGACCGTGGTGATCGCGGGTCAGGTGCAGCTGGATGCGGGCGAGGCCGAGGCCGCGGGCCTGCGCGCGGTGTACTCGGTGACAGATCACGCCGGCTCGGTGCGCCTGGCGATGTCCGATGCGGCTGGTCAGCTGCGCGCGCTCACCGAGAAGGTGGCCCGGCAGTGGCCGCAGGAGGGGCGATGACACGGCCGCTGGTGGCGCGGTAGGGGCGCGGCGCGGCACACTGGAGGCAGTCCGACCCGGAACATTGTCGACGGCGCCGTCACCGTCGTCGGCCCCGTCAGGAATACTGCACGGCAGAGTACCGTTGAAGCGTTCACGGGTTTGGTACGAGCGAACAGGGAGAGCCCATGACTGTGCAGAACGAGACGACAGCTCCGGTCGAGACGGAGGCGCACAAGGTCACCATGACCGACGCCGCCGCGTCGAAGGCCAAGGCGCTGCTCGACCAGGAAGGTCGCGACGACCTCGCGCTGCGCATCGCCGTGCAGCCGGGCGGCTGCGCCGGACTGCGTTACCAGCTCTTCTTCGACGACCGGAACCTCGACGGTGACCTGGTCGTCGACTTCGGTGGCGTCAGCCTCGCGGTCGATCGGATGAGCGCGCCGTACGTCGAGGGCGCCTCGATCGACTTCGTCGACACCATCGAGAAGCAGGGCTTCACGATCGACAACCCGAACGCCACCGGCTCCTGCGCCTGTGGAGACTCGTTCAACTGATCCGCCCCCGCGACGTCCGCGTCGCGTGAGTCCGTCGACACCTCTGACGCGGTGCCCCACGTGGGCCCGCGTCAGAGTCGTATTCGGGGTACCGCCAGGGTGCTCTGGTCGCCGCGGCGCCGACGTGCCGGTACCGTGGCAGTTTTGCGGCACATCAGCGCCGCGGCCGACGGACATGGCCGCGGTATCGACGAACTACTGAGAGGTCTCTGCGCGTGACAATTGCGGTCACCGGCTCCATCGCCACCGATCATCTGATGCGGTTCCCCGGGCGCTTCGCCGACCAGCTCCTCGCCGACCAGCTCAGCCACATCTCGCTGAGCTTCCTGGTCGACGACCTGGTGGTGCGTCGCGGCGGCGTCGGCGGCAACATCGCGTACGCCATGGGCGTGCTCGGTGGCACCCCGCTGCTCGTCGGCGCGGTCGGTGCCGACTTCGCCGAGTACCGCGCCTGGCTCGAGTCCGCCGGTGTCGACTGCGACTCGGTGCACGTCTCCGAGACCGCCCACACCGCGCGCTTCGTGTGCACCACCGACGAGGACATGGCGCAGATCGCGTCGTTCTACCCCGGCGCCATGAGCGAGGCGAGGGAGATCTCCCTCGAGCGCCTGGCCGAGGGCGTCGATCTGGTCCTGATCGGCGCGAACGACCCCGCGGCGATGATCCGGCACACCGAGCAGTGCCGCGAGCTGGGGCTGCCGTTCGCGGCCGACCCCTCGCAGCAGCTCGCACGGCTGTCCGGCGCGGAGGCGAAGGAACTGATCGGCGGCGCGAAGTACCTGTTCACGAACGAGTACGAGTGGGGCCTGCTGCTGCAGAAGACCGAGCTCACCGAGTCCGAGGTCGCGGAGCAGGTGGGACTGCGGGTCACCACGCTCGGCGCCAAGGGAGTCGAGATGGTGGACCGCGAGGGCAACTTCGTCCGCGTCGGCGTCGTGCCAGAGAAGGCGAAGGTGGATCCCACCGGCGTCGGCGACGCCTTCCGCGCCGGATTCCTGGTCGGACAGAGCGCCGGCCTCGGCCTGGAGCGGTCCGCTCAGCTCGGCTCGCTGGTGGCGGTGTTGGTGCTCGAGACCACCGGCACCCAGGAATGGACCCTGGACCGAGACGACGCCGTCAAGCGCCTGGCCGAGGCCTACGGCACCGACGCCGCGGACGAGATCGGCGCCCTGCTGAAGTAACTGGCGGCTACGCCGCCTGTGCGCGGTTGACGAGTCCTGAGACTCGTCAACCGCGCACAGGCGCGAAGCGCCTAGACGTGGACCGGGTAGACCGGTTCCTGGATCTGCGGCACGATCCGCTTCTCCACGAAGATGCCGTGCCACACCATGAAGCACAGCACCGTCCACAGTCGGCGGCTGTGATCCGACGCGCCGTCGCGATGCTCGTTCAGCATCGCCGTGACCGCCGCCTTGTCGAAGATGTGGTCGGTCTGCGAGTCCGCGATCTGCTGGTGTGCCCAGTCGAACAGCTCGGTGCCGCGCAGCCAGTGCCGCAGCGGAACGGGGAACCCGAGCTTGGCGCGGTGCAGCACGTGCGGCGGGACGATGCCCTCCAGTGCCTGGCGCAGCGCGTACTTGGTGGTGTGCGGCGCAGATGCGGCTCTCTTCGTTCGCCTGGTGGTGATCTTCTGCTCCAGCGGCACCCGCGAGGCCACCTCGAAGACCTCGGTGTCGAGGAAGGGCACCCGCAGCTCGAGCGAGTTCGCCATCGTCATCTTGTCGGCCTTGACCAGGATGTCGCCGCGCATCCAGGTGAACAGGTCCAGGTGCTGCATCCGGGCCACCGGGTCCCAGTCCCGCGACTGCGCGTAGATCGGCGCCGTCACGTCCTGGTGCGTCCACTCCGGTCGGAAGTCGCGCAGCACGGCCCGCAGCTGGGCGTCGCTGAAGCTGCGCGCGTTGCCGTAGTAGCGATCCTCCAGCGTCATCGAGCCGCGGTGCAGCAGGCTCTTGCCTCGGGTGCCCTCCGGGATCCGGTCGGAGAGCTTGCCCGCGGCCCGGCGCAGCGGGGCGGGCAGGTATTCGAACGGCTTGAGCGAGAGCGGCTCGCGGTAGATGGTGTAGCCGCCGAACAGCTCGTCCGCGCCCTCGCCCGAGAGCACCACCTTGACGTGCTTGCGGGCCTCCTTCGCGACGAACCACAGCGGCACAAGGGCCGGGTCGGCGACCGGGTCGTCGAGGTACCAGATGATCTCCGGGATCGAGGCCGCGAACTCGGCCGGGCTGACGACCTTGACCACGTGCTTCGCACCGATCGCGGCGGCCGACTCGGCGGCGACGTCGACCTCGGAGTAGCCCTCGCGCTCGAACCCGGTGGTGAAGGTGATCAGGTTCGGGTTGTGCCGGATGGCCAGGGCCGCGATCGCGGTGGAGTCGATGCCGCCCGACAGGAACGACCCGACGGTCACGTCCGCCCGCATGTGCTTGGCGACGGAGTCCTCGAGGGCCTCGGCGATCTCCTGGTAGCGGGCCTGCTCGGAACCAGGGGTGAACGGCTTGGCCGGGAACTTCGGGGTGAAGTAGCGGGTGATCCGCGGCGCCTCGCCTGCCCGCACCCAGGCATAGGAGCCGGACTCGAGGCGGCGGATGTCGGCGTGCAGCGTCTCCGGTTCGGGCACGTACTGCAGCACCGTGTAGTGCTCGGTGGCGCGGGGATCGAGGTCCGTGCCGATGCCGATCAGCTCGGTCAGCTCCAGCAGGCTCTTCTTCTCGCTGCCGAAGGCGGTGCCCCCGGTGCCCGTCGCCAGGAACAGCGGCTTGATCCCGAACGGGTCCCTGGCCAGGAACAGGTCCTTGGTCTCGGTGTCCCAGATCGCGAACGCGAACATGCCGCGCAACCGGCGCACCGCGTCGGCTCCCCAGTGGTGGTACGCCGCGACGATGGCCTCGCTGTCGCCCTCGGTGCTGAACTCGGCACCGTGATCCCGGGCCAGCTCGGCCCGCAGTTCGAGGTAGTTGTAGATCTCACCGTTGAAGGTCAGCGCGTATCGGGTCGGGTTCTCCGGCGGGCCCCAGCGCAGCGGCTGATGCGAGTGTTCGATGTCGATGATCGAGAGCCGGTTGAAGCCGAAGATCAGGTCGTCGTCGTTCCAGGTTCCGTGCTCGTCCGGCCCGCGGTGCCGCAGGCAGTGCATCGCCGAGTCGACGCGCGAAACCGCGTCTTCGGTGGTGCCGGAGGAGGTCAGTAGCCCGAGCAGTCCGCACACGGCGTCCAATACCTCTATTCGCTCTTGGGGAAGGCTCCACACTGGTATGCAGCGGATTGCCGAATAACTCTGCCGAGTATGCCGCAGACTCGCGGAACTGATGTTGTGACCCGACGGTGGAGAGGCGCCAGCTTTGGTCTACGCTGCGTAGTATTCGGGCGTCCGGCTGGGGCTGCCCTTATTCATTGCGGCGATCAGGAAGGCGTGAACGTGGCGCAGAGTCGGATCCTTCGACGAGCAGGGCTCGCAGCATCTTTGGGCCTTGCTGCCATGCTGCTGTCGGGATGTTCGATCGACAATTCGGTGCTTCGGTTCGGATGGCCGTCGGGCATTACCCCGCAGGCTGAGCGGATGCGTGAACTGTGGACCTGGTCGGTCATCGCCGCCCTGTTCATGGGCGTGATTGTGTGGGGCCTGACCTTCTGGGTGGTCATCTTCCACCGGAAGAAGAAGGACTCTCCGGAGTTCCCCAGGCAGACGGCCTACAACGTCCCGCTGGAGCTCTTTTACACAGCGGTGCCGTTCGTCATCATCGCCGTGCTGTTCTACTTCACCGTGGTCGTGCAGAACTACGTCCACGAGAAGAAGGACGACCCGAACGTGGTGGTCGACGTGACCGCGTACCAGTGGAACTGGAAGTTCGGTTACCGCAGCATCGACCTGCGTGAGGGCGGTGCCAAGTACGACGGCGTCGACGTCGCAGCGCAGGCGTACGCCGAGGAGCCGGCAGGCGAGCAGGTGCTCCGCGGCGAAGAGGTTCCGCCGCCGAACGCGGGCAAGTCCGCGAACGACATCTCCTACCTGCGATTCGACAAGATCGAGACCGTCGGATCCAGCCAGGAGATCCCGATCCTCGTGCTGCCCACCGGCAAGCGCATCGAGTTCGTGCTCAACGCCGCGGACGTCATCCACGCGTTCTGGGTGCCGGAGTTCCTGTTCAAGCGCGACGTCATGCCGAACCCGGAGCAGAACCACTCCGACAACGTCTTCCAGATCAGCGAGATCACCAAGGAAGGCGCGTTCGTCGGCCGCTGCGCCGAGATGTGCGGCACGTACCACGCGATGATGAACTTCGAGGTCCGCGCGGTCAGCCCGGAGAAGTTCGCCGAGTACATCGAGCTGCGCAAGCCGCTCGACGAGGGTGGGCAGGCGCTGACCACCGCCGAGGCGCTCGCGAAGATCGGCGAGTCTCCGGTCGCCACGTCCACGCAGCCGTTCAACACGGAGCGGACGTACCGGCAGGCCACCACCGTCCTCGAGGGCGAATACCAGTAGCAGTGCCGACGGCACCCAGACCCATCAACCGCTGAAGGACTTGCTGAAATGAAGATCGAAGCCAAGCTCTTTGAGATCTTGACGGTGTTTTTCATCCTCGTCGCGATCGTCTACGGCGTCTTCACCGCCGCATCGCGTACCGGAGTCGAGTGGGCCGGCCTGACCGCGATCGTGCTGTCCGCCGGACTTACCCTGATCGTGGGCACGTACTTCCGGTTCGTGGCACGGCGACTCGACACCCGCCCCGAGGACTACGACGACGCCGAGATCTCGGACGGCGCGGGCGACCTGGGCTTCTTCAGCCCGGGCAGCTACTGGCCCGTCCTGCTCGCCTTCGCGGCGGCATTCACCGCGGTCGCGCTGGCCTTCTTCCAGCCGTGGCTGATCGCGGTCGGCGTGGCGCTGATCCTGGCCACCGCCGTGGGTCTGGTCTTCGAGTACCACGTCGGACCCGAGAAGCACTGAGCCGCATCACACCTGAGCACGGCGAGGGCGCCGAATCCCACACGGGGTTCGGCGCCCTCGCCGTTTAGGCTCGGCGATCCGCCCATTCGATTCGTCGTCGGGTTCCGTGTTGCCCGGGCTATGGTCGGACGGCAAGGCGCTGTCGGCGGTTCCGACGTGGGGCCGGCGGGCGTTCCGATGGGTGACGACGGAATGTGAGTGGCCATGGTGGATCGAGCGGGCGAGTACCGAGGGGTTCTTCCGATTCCGGACCGGCAGCACATCGGTCTGACGACCTACGACGCGAAGGATCCGGACACCGCGTTCCCGCCGATCGAGCCGCTGCTTCCGCCGGAGGGCGCACCGAACGTTCTCGTGATCCTGCTCGACGACGTGGGATACGGTGCCAGCAGCGCCTTCGGGGGACCGGCGCACACGCCGACCGCCGAACGCCTGCAGCGCGGCGGACTCACCTACACCCGGTTCCACACGACCGCGCTGTGCGCGCCGACCCGCGCCGCGCTGCTCAGCGGCCGTAACCACCATTCGGTCGGGATGGGCATGATCACCGAGACCGCGACCTCGGCGCCCGGCTCGTCCGGGCTCCGCCCCAACACCAAGGCCGCACTGCCGATGACCTTGAAACTCAACGGCTATTCCACCGCACAGTTCGGCAAGTGCCACGAGGTACCACCGTGGCAGACCTCGCCCGTCGGCCCGTTCGACGCCTGGCCGACCGGCGGTGGCGGATTCGAGCACTTCTACGGGTTCATCGGCGGCGAGAACAACCAGTACTACCCGGCGCTGTACGAGGGCGTCGCCCCTGTCGAGCCGGACAAGTCGCCCGAGGAGGGCTACCACCTCACCGAGGACCTGGCCGACCGGGCCATCGACTGGGTGCGCACCCAGAAGGCGCTCGCGCCCGACAAGCCGTTCTTCGTCTACTTCGCCCCCGGCGCCACTCACGCCCCGCATCACGTGCCCGCCGAGTGGGCCGACAAGTACGCGGGCCGGTTCGCGGGCGGCTGGGACGCCCAGCGTGAATCGATCCTCGATCGGCAGAAACAGCGCCAGGTCGTGCCCGATGACGCCGAACTGACCGCCCGTCCCGACGCGATCCCGACATGGGACGACATGGACGAGGCACTCAAGCCGGTGCTGGAACGCCAGATGGAGGTGTATGCGGGCTTCCTCGAGCACACCGACTTCCACGTCGGCCGCGTCGTCGACGCGATCGACGCGATGGGGGCGCTCGAGAACACCCTGATCTACTACATCGTCGGCGACAACGGGGCCTCCGCCGAGGGAACGCTGAACGGGGCCTTCAACGAGATGGCGAACTTCAACGGCCTCGCCGCGATCGAGACCCCGGAGTTCATGGCGGAGGTCAAGGACAAGCTCGGCACCGTGGAGGCCTACAACCACTATTCGGTTGGCTGGGCCTGGGCGATGTGCTCACCCTTCCAGTGGACCAAGCAGGTCGCCTCGCACTGGGGCGGTACCCGCAACGGGACGATCGTGCACTGGCCGAACGGCATCACCGCCAAGGGCGAGATCCGTTCGCAGTTCACCCACGTCATCGACGTCGCGGCCACCGTGCTCGAGGCCGCCGGGCTGCCCGAGCCCACATTCGTCAACGGAGTGCAGCAGGCGCCGATCGAGGGCACCAGCATGCTGTACAGCTTCGACGACGCTTCCGCGCCGGAGCGGCACGACCTGCAGTACTTCGAGATGGCAGGCAATCGGGGCATCTACCACAAGGGCTGGAGCGCGGTCACCCGGCACAGCACCCCCTGGCTGCCGAACGAGGTACTGCCGGCGCTCGACGACGACGTGTGGGAACTCTACGACGGCACCACCGACTGGACCCAGGCCCACGACCTGGCCGCCGAGATGCCCGAGAAGCTCGCCGAGTTGCAGCGCCTGTGGCTGATCGAGGCCGTGAAGTACAACGTGCTGCCGATCGACGATCGCCGGTTCGAACGAATCAACCCGACCATCGCCGGTCGCCCCCAACTGATCTCGGGCAACACGCAGCTGCTGTTCCCGGGGATGAAGCGGCTCAGCGAGCACAGCGTCATCGACATCAAGAACCGATCCTTCTCGGTGACCGCCGCGGTCGAGACGCCGACGAACGTCGCCACCAACGGCGTGGTCATCGCGCAGGGCGGTCGCTTCGGCGGATGGGCGCTCTACGTGAAGAAGGGGCGAACCGCGTTCGTCTACAACCTGCTCGGCATGAGGGAGTTCACGATCGAGGCGACCGAGGACATCCCCGCGGGCAGTCACCAGATCCGCGCCGAGTTCGCATACGACGGGGGCGGCCTCGCGAAGGGCGGCGATGTCACCCTGTTTCACGATGGCCGCCCCGTCGGTACCGGGCGGGTGGAGCAGACGCAGCCGATGATCTTCTCCGCGGACGAGACGACGGACATCGGCGACGACTACGGGATGCCGGTCAGCGTCGGGTATCTGGGAGAGACCAGGTTCAACGGCCGCATCGACGTCGTGCAGATCGAGGTCGGCGACGACGACCACTCCCATCTCATCGACCCGGAGGAGGCCATCCGGGTCGCTACCTCCCGTCAGTGACGGAGGGCAGGCTCCGGTTTCCGCCGTTGCCGTTGCCGATCTGTTCGGCCGGGTACATCCACGTGGGACGAACCTCGGGGGCGGCAGCTGCGGGGGCCGCAGCCGCGGCGGTCGGTTGCGCCTGCGGTGCCGTCTCCCGCCCGTGCACCACCAGGGCGTAGGCGAGTGCCGCGAAGGCGGCGGTACTGACGACCGCCCGCACGATGTTCCAGGTGACCCAACGGGATTCGAACTGTTCGCGTACCACGTCGGGGTTCGCGATGACGTCGCCCGCCCGTGCGAGTTCGTCGTTGAGTGGCACGTTGACGGCAGCGGTGATGACGAGCATCGCGACATAGAAGACCAGCGCGGCGATGATCCAGGGGAGCGCGCCGCGTGCCGAACGCAGGTGCAGGAGCAGCGTCACGACGGTGAGGACGAGCCCACCGAGGAAGCAGATCATGAACCAGCCGTTGAGGATTGCGACGTTGATCTTCTGCATCGCCGAGATGAAGGTCTGGTCGTCGGTGCGGCCCAGACCCGGCATCACCGCGTAGGCGAACGCGGCGAACAGTCCCGCCATCAGTCCGGCGGTGACACCGGCGCCGAGCAACGTGATCGTCTGGAGGAGTTTGGTGTTCATCACGGTCACCCCACGTTCCAGATGCCGGTGGCGGCAGCGGCGGAGGCGTACTCGGCGAAGTCGCGCGGCGCGCGGCCCAGTGCTCGCCGGACCCCGTCGCCCGGCTCCGCGTTCCGTCCGTCGAGGACGGTGGTGAACAGATACATCAGCAACTCGACGACGTCGGCGGGTACCTGCTCGGCGGCGAGTCCCTCGGCGAAGTCCTCGGCGGGCACCTGCACGTAGTCGATGGTCCGACCGGCGGCGGTGGCGATCGTGCCGACGGCCTCCGCGAAGGTGATCGCGCGGGGCCCGGTGAGCTCGTAGATCTCTCCGGTGTGCCCGTGCTGGGTGAGCGCGGCGAGGGCGACGTCCGCGATGTCCTCGACGTCGACGAACGGTTCGGGGATGTCCCCGGCCGGCAGGTACACCTGGCCGGCGAGGATCGGATCGAGCAGGTAGCCCTCGCTGAAGTTCTGGGCGAACCAGCTCGCCCGCAGGATCGTGGTGTCCGCGCCCGAATCCGTCAGTGCCTTCTCGCAGGCCTGCGCCTCGACCTCGCCCCGGCCCGACAGCAACACCAGGCGCTGCACACCGCGGTCCACCGCCAACTCGGAGAACGAGGCGATGGCCTCCACCGCGCCGGGGGCCGCCAGGTCCGGGTAGTAGGAGATGTACGCCGCCGTCATGCCCTCCAGTGCCGGCTCCCAGGTCGCGGTGTCCTCCCAGTCGAACGGGACCCCACCCGAGCGGGTGCCGATACGTACCGGCAGGTCGAGACCGGTCAACCGCTGCGCGACGCGGCGGCCGGTCTTGCCGGTGCCGCCGAGGACGAGGGTTGCGGGGTTCGGTGTGTGGCCGTTCATGGGGATCTCCTTGCCGCTCGAATGTTGTTGTCCCCATTACGATCGCTCAGGGGAAGGTCGCCAACAACGGCAGTTTGCGCAAGAATCGTTAACCTGTGGCTAAACAAAGGGGGTTGCCGCATGGAGCGGCGCGACATCGAGATCTTCCTGACCCTGGCCGAGGAGCTGCACTTCGGCCGCACGGCGGAGCGACTGCACGTCTCCACCGCCCGGGTCAGTCAGACCATCAAGGCGCTCGAGCGCCGCGTCGGCGCCCCGCTGTTCGAGCGGACCAGCCGCCGGGTGACACCCACCCCGATCGGCCGACGGCTCGAGGAGGACCTCAGGCCCGCGGACGAGCAGATCCGGGCGGCCATCGCCAGGGCGATCGCCGCCGGGCGGGGGCTCGACGGTGTGCTGCGGGTGGGATTCGTCGGGACCGCGCTCGGACAGTTCGTACTCGAGGTCGCGACCACCTTCCAGGAGCGGCACCCCGGGTGTCGGGTCCAGATCCGGGAGAGTCACTACAGCGACGGGGTCGGGCTGCTGTTGAGCGACGAGATCGACGGCCTGGTCGCGGCGGCCGATGTCGGGCACGTCCGGGAGCTCGAACAGAGCCCGGTGCTGCTGCGCGAGCAGACGTCACTCGCGGTCTCGGCCCGGCACCCGTTCGCGCGCCTGGAATCGGTGACGATCGAGGACCTCGCCCGGGCGAAGGTGTTGCGGCCCCGCGGAATTCCGGACGATCTCGACGAGGCCACGGTGCCGCGGAGCACGCCGAGCGGCAGGGTCATCGAACGCGGACCCGACTTCGGGACGGTTCAGGAGATGCTGGCGCTGGTCGGGGCCGGGCAGGGGGTGTTCCCGGTGCCCACCCACGCCAGTCGATACGACGCGCGCCCGGATGTGACGTACGTGCCGGTGGTCGACGGCACCGCCCTCGAGTGGCGACTGATCTGGCGGGCGGCGGGTCAGACGAGCCGGATCCGCGCCTTCGCGGAGGCGGCACAGGATTTCGTGGCGGCCAGGGGAAACCCACTGCTGGAGGGGTGAGCGGCGGCGTCGGCCGTGCCTTGGGGGAGGGGAGCGGTGCGAGCGCCGGGCCACCGGAACGACGAAGGCCCCGAACCCAATGGGTTCGGGGCCTTCGCCTGGTTCTAACCGGGTCAGTGGCCGCCGTCCGTGGACGGCTTCTCGCCGTCCGTGAGCGGCTTCTGGCCGTCGGCGTACGCGCCGTGACCGTGGGCCTTGTCCTGGTAATCCTTGAGGATCGCCATCTGGTCGTGCTCGTTCTTGTGCTCGGCCGCGAGCAGTGCCGCGGCCTCGTCGGCCGGATCCGCGACGAGCAGCGATCCGGAGCCGGGCTTGCCGGCCGAACCGAGCTTGTTCATCTTCTTCGGGATCGCGGCGCCCTGGTACTCCAGCGGGATCGGGTGGCCGTGGTCGTCCACGGGTCCGAGCGGCTGGTGGACCTCGACGTACTCACCGTGCGGCAGACGCTTGATCACGCCCGTCTCGATGCCGTGCTCGAGCACCTGGCGGTCGCTGCGCTGGAGGCCGAGGCAGAACCGGTAGGTGAAGAAGTACGCCAGCGGCGGCAGCACGATGATGCCGATGCGGCCCATCCACGTCGTCGCGTTGATCGAGATGTCGAACTTGTACGCGATGATGTCGTTGATGCACATGATCGTCAGGATGGCGTAGAACATCAGGGCCATCGCGCCGAGCGAGGTGCGAACCGGAACGTCACGCGGACGCTGCAGCAGGTTGTGGTGAGCGTCGTCCTTGGTGAACTTCTTCTCGATCCACGGGTATGCGATCAGCACCGTGAACACCAGGCCCATGATGAGCGCGACCGCGAACACCGCCGGGATCGTGTAGGTGCCCCACAGGTAGATCTCCCACGCCGGCCACAGACGCGCCATGCCGTCGGTCCACATCATGTAGATGTCGGGCTGGACGCCCGCGGACACCTGGGACGGGTTGTACGGGCCGAGGTTCCAGATCGGGTTGATCTGCAGCAGGCCACCCATCAGCGCGAGGATGCCGAAGGTGAAGGCGAAGAACGCGCCGCCCTTCATCGCGAAGACGGGGAGGATGCGGACGCCGACGACGTTCTGCTCCGTGCGGCCGGGGCCGGGGAACTGCGTGTGCTTCTGGTACCAGACCAGCGCCAGGTGCGCGCCGATCAGCGCCAGGATGATGCCCGGCAGCAGCAGCACGTGTGCCACGTACAGACGCGGGATGATCAGCTGACCGGGGAAGTCGCCGTCGAAGATCAGCCACTGCAGCCAGGTACCGACGACCGGGACACTCAGCGTGATGCCGGACAGGGCGGCGCGGAGGCCGGTGCCGGACAGCAGGTCGTCGGGGAGCGAGTAGCCGAAGAAGCCCTCGAACATCGCCAGGATCAGCAGCAGGCAGCCGATGACCCAGTTCGCCTCACGCGGGCGACGGAACGCGCCGGTGAAGAAGATGCGCAGCAGGTGCACGATGATCGACGCGGCGAACATCAGCGCGGCCCAGTGGTGGATCTGCCGGACGAACAGGCCGCCGCGAACCTCGAACGAGATGTCGAGTGTCGTGGCGTACGCCCGCGACATCTCGACGCCGCGCAGCGGCTGGTAGGCGCCGTCGTAGACGACCTCCGCCATCGACGGATCGAAGAACAGCGTCAGGTAGACACCCGAGATCAGCAGGATCACGAAGCTGTAGAGCGCGATCTCGCCGAGCATGAAGGACCAATGGGTCGGGAAGACCTTGTTGATCTGCCTGCGCATGCCCGCGGCCAGGTGGTACCGAGAGTCCATGCCCTCGGCCGCCTTGGCGGCGTGAGCGGAGACCTTGGACTGGTTGTCTGTCACTGTCATGAAGGACGCTCCCAAAATCCCGGGCCGAGAGCTTCGACGAAGTCGCCGTTGGCGACCAGGAAGCCCTCTTCATTCACTGTAATCGGCAGCTGCGGCAGTGCGCGAGCAGCGGGACCGAAAATCGGCTTTCCGTACTGGAGAGCGTCGAACTGCGACTGGTGGCACGGGCACAGGATCCGGTTGGTCTGCTGCTCGTAGAGCGACGTCGGGCAGCCGAGGTGCGTGCACAGCTTGGAGTACGCGAAGTAGTCGCCGAAGTTGAAGCTCTCCTGGCCCTTGCGCTTGACGGCCTTGTTGGCATCCTCGGTCCGCAGGCGGATGAGCATGACCGGGTTGTCGGCGCGCTTGAGGGCGTGTGCCAGGGCGCGCTCGCTGCCGCGCTCGGACTCACGGAACGGGAAGACCGTCTCCATGGCGCCCGCGTCGAGATCCTCCGGGCGGACAAGGACGACGTCGTCGGTGCGACCAGTGTAGCGACGCAGGTAGATGGTCTCGCCGGGGAACGTCGGGGTCCAGCCCGAGGTCCACAGGTCGGACTTGTCGCCCTTCGCCCACGGGTTCTTGATCAGACCGCCGAGGGGCATGATCGCCATGATGCCGAGGGCGCCCGCACCGAAGCCGAGGCTGCGGGTGATCAGCTTGCGACGACCGATGGTCGAGGTGTCGAGCGTGTCGCTCAGCTCCGCGACGATCGTCCTGCGGTCCTGCTCCGGCGAGCCGCCGTCGTGGCGGTCCTGGATGGAGACCTCTTCGGGGATGAACTTCTTCGTGAACTGCACCGCGCCGATACCGACACCGAGGATCGCGAGACCCATGGTGAGGCCGATCAGCGGCGTGTACAGGTTGTACGCGTTGTAGCCCTCCTCGCCCATGCCCTTGTACTCCCAGGGCCAGAAGAGGTAGATCCCGATGAACGCGAGGGCAGAGATGCCGGCGATCGTGAACCAGATGGCCACGCTCCGCTCGGCACGCTTCTCCGCCTTGGTGTCCTTGACGGGCCACCGCTCGCGGCGGAATGCGATGTCGACGCCATCGAGGTTGGTACCGAGTTCGACGAGCTCGTCGCGACTCATCGCGGCGAGTTCTTCCTCGGTGTGCTTCTTAGGCGTATCGCCGTGACCGGCGTCGCTCATGACTTTGCTCCGATCCAGAGTGCTGCGCCAACAACCGCAACGATTCCGATGGCCCACATGGCCATGCCCTCGGGGCCGGTGCCGAACCCGCCGAGGCCGTAGCCGCCGGGGTTCTTGGACTCGGTCGCGGACTTGACGTAGGCGATGATGTCCCGCTTCTCGTCCGGGCTCAGCTGCCGGTCGGAGAACTTGGGCATGTTCTGCGGACCGGTGGCCATCGCCTGCCAGATCTGCTGCTCGCTCGCCGGCTCCAGCGGCGGGGCGAACTTGCCGGAGGACAGCGCGCCGCCCTTACCGGTGAAGTTGTGGCACGAGGCGCAGTTCAGGCGGAACAGCTCGCTGCCGCGGGCCACATCGTCGCCGCGCAGCGACGACTGGGCGATCTCGCCGTTCTCGTCCCGGACCACGGTCGGACCGCCGCCGTTGGCCTGGATGTAGGCGCCGAGGGCGTCGGTCTGCTTGGTGTCGAACTTCGGCGGCTTGCGAAGGGCCTGGGCCTCGTTGCGCACCGCAGGCATGCGGCCGGAGGACACCTGGAAGTAGACGGCGGCCTCGCCGACGCCGATGAGGCTCGGTCCACGGTCCTGGACACCCTGCAGGTTCGCACCATGGCAGGTGATGCAGGACGTGTCGTAGAGCTGCTTACCCTCGCGGATCAGCGCTGCCGAATCGTCGGACGCGGTGGCCACCTGCGGAGTCGGCGTCAGCGCCGCGGCGAGGAAACCGGCACCGACAAGGCCCATCATCAGGACCATGGCGCCGGTGACGCGCCGCCGGAACTTTCGCTGCCGACGGGCTTTCGTGGCAGACGCGCTACCGGCGGCTGCTGAAGGGGGGGATGAACTCATCTGTATCCCTTTGGTCTCGCGGGACGGACTGAACGGGCTTGGGCTGTGAACTGCGTTCAGCTTCTTAACGGATGAAATAGATGGTGGCGAACAGGCCGATCCACACGATGTCGACGAAGTGCCAGTAGTACGAGACAACGATCGCAGCCGTTGCCTGTGCCGGGGTGAACTTGCTGACCTTGGTACGCGCGATCAGGAAGACGAAGGCGACCAGACCACCGATCACGTGCAGGCCGTGGAAGCCGGTCGTCATGTAGAAGACCGAGCCGTACGCGCTGCTCGAGAGCGTGGTGCCCTCGTGAACCAGGTGGTAGTACTCGTACGCCTGGCCGAGCACGAAGATCGTGCCCATGATGAGGGTGATCGTGTACCAGCGGCGCAGCCCGAAGACGTCACCACGCTCAGCGGCGAAGACGCCCATCTGGCAGGTGAAGGAAGAAGCCACCAGCACCGCGGTGACGGGCACCGCGAGGCCGAGGTTCAGCTCGGTGGGCTCCGGCGGCCAGTGTCCGTCCGCCTGCGCGCGCGCGACAAAGTACATCGCGAACAGGCCGGCGAAGAACATCAGCTCGCTGGACAGCCAGACAATGGTGCCGACGCTGACCATGTTCGGCCGGTTCAGCGAGTGCACGCGCTGGGTGATTGCGGATCCTTGGGTCCCTACTGCGCTCGTCACAGACAGAAGTATGACGCTTCGTCGTAAGCGAGTACTACCCGGGTCCGTTCTTGGCGCGTCGCGGCCTACGACCAGTATGCCGTGGTCTGTGATTGTGCAGGTAGTCGGGCATGCGAGGCTGGCGTCATGGAACGAGTGCGGTGGTGGCGCAAGCGGTTCGGGCGGCGTAAGGCGGTGCCGCTCGACGCGACGCGGACCGATCTTGTGGTGGTGGCGTCGAGCTTCGACGACGCGGAGGCATGCAGCCGGGCGCTGGAGCGGGCTGCGGGGTCGGAGCCTGGGTGGATCGAGGAGGCGGACGCCGTCCTGCGGCACCACCTGTGGGTGCCTGCGGATCAGGTGCACGGGGCGGTCGAGCTCGCGGGTCAGGACCGCTACACCGTCGCGGCGCCGGACGCGCCCGCGCCGCAGGAGGTCGACCCGGCGGGGGCGGAACCGGGGGCCGAGGAACTGGTGGCGTTGGTGCTGCAGCGGGTGCAGGTCCTCGACGCGCTGCACTGTTCGCAGGAGCGCTCCCGGATGGCGGGGTTGGCGCAGCGCGCGGGTGGTCGTGTCCTCGGATGGGATGCGCTGCAGCCGCCGCGGAATCCGGTTGCCCGTACTGACTAAGCTTCGTCTTCGATTGTGCTGACGGCGACGGGAAGAGGCGGTTGCGATGGGGAGTTGGCCAGAGGTGCTCGGTGCGCTGACGGACGGACGCGATCTCGATCCGGGGACCGCATCGTGGGCGATGGACGAGATCATGTCGGACAACGCCACCTCCGCGCAGATCGCGGCGTTCGGCATCGCACTGAAGATGAAGGGCCCGACCCCGTCCGAGGTGAGCGGCATCGCCGACGCGATGCTCGCGCATGCGCGCACGATCGATGTCGACGGTGACGCGGTGGATGTCGTCGGCACCGGCGGTGACCGGCAGCAGACCGTCAACATCTCCACGATGGCCTCGGTCGTGGTCGCCGCCGCGGGCATCCGGGTGGTCAAGCACGGAAACCGGGCCGCGTCCTCGAAGAGCGGCGGCGCCGACGTGCTCGAGGCGCTCGGAGTCCGGATCAACCTGAGCCCGGACGCCGTCGCGCGGTGCGTGCGCGAGGTGGGGATCGGGTTCTGCTTCGCGCCGACCTTTCATCCCGCGTTCCGGTTCACCGCTGGTCCGCGCAAGGAGATCGGCATCCCGACGGTGTTCAACGTGCTTGGGCCGCTGACCAACCCCGCGCGGCCGCGAGCCGGCCTGATCGGTTGTGCCTTCGCGGACCTGCAGCCCGTGGTGGCGGGGGTCCTGGCGCGCAGGGGCAGCAGCGCACTGGTGGTGCGTGGCGACGACGGACTCGACGAGATCACCACGTCGACCACGAGCACGGCGTATGTCGTGTCCGGTGGGCAGGTGCGCGAGGACAGCATCGACCCGACGGCGCTGGGGATCGAGCGGGTGCCGCTGTCGGCCCTGCGTGGCGGGGACGCCGAGGCGAACGCGGTGATCGCGCGGGCGGTGCTCGGCGGCGAGCGGGGTGCCGTGCACGACGCGGTGGTCCTGAACGCGGCGGGCGCGATCGCCGCCCACAGCGGTCTCTCGGGCGATCTCGACAGCGCCCTGCGTGCGGGCCTCGAGCGGGCCGTACGCGCGATCGACAGTGGCGACGCGGCTGCGCTGCTCGACCGCTGGGTCGCGGTCTCCACCGAACTGGCGGACTGACGCCCACCGGGTGCGGGAACCGCCGTCGGTCGAACCGAACGGCGGTGCCCGCCCCGGATCACTCGCCGATGGAGAAGGCGGCCTCGACGTCTGCGCTGGCGTAGGAGCGGAAGGCGATGTGGGTCGTCGTCTGCTCGACGCCGTCCACCTTGTTGATCGCGCCGGTGACCACCTCGGCGATCTGGGCGTGGTCTCGGACCTTCACGATGGCGATCAGGTCGACGTCGCCCGCGCACGAATAGACCTCGGACACCCCGGCGATGTCGGCCACCGCTTGCGCGGTCTCCGGGATCCGGTTCGCTTTGGCGTGAATGAGGACGATGGCGTTGATCATCTCGCTCCTTGGCTGCGGTGGCGTCCTATCTATAGGAAGGGCCGTGTGGGTCCTTGTCCATAGACGGGCGTCCGACTCTGTTCTTTCCTCTGTCACCCTAGGCGGTGCCTGCCGCCGCGGCGGCTCCCCGCGCCACCGCGCACCATTGCAGCCAGCCGCCACCGCCGCGCGCGGGTTCGGCGTATCCGTGGCTCGCGCGCACGATCCGGACCCCCGGCGTCTCGAGCCAGCCGGCGATGAGCCCGGCCTCGCCCGCCATCGCGCCCCGCAGCGGTGACGGCTCCTCGATCACGGTCTCGGCCGACAGGGTCAGTGCTTCGACGACCGGCATCGGAGGCACGCCGCGTTCGGCCACCCCTGCGGAGGCGAGCCTGCCTGCCCGGATCACCGCCAGCTCCCAGCCGCCGGAGGGCGAGGGGCGCGCGGCGACCAGTTCGTCGACGGCGGCGAGGCTCGCGAGGCGCTGAGCCCGGCGGAGCGCGAGCGCCAGGGCCGTGGTGCGGTCACGGAGCCGCGCGGCACTCTCGAACAGCTCGGCCGCGGCGAGTTCTTCGATCCGGGCACGGAGCCCGTGCAGCGGCGCATCGTCGGTTCCCCGGAAGAGCGCGTGCGCGGTGTCCGGTGCACGGCTGTACTCGGCCGCGCTCTGTGGCGTGCCCCCGGCGGGGCAACCGCCGACCGCACTGTCCGGACAGTCGGGCCCATGGGGCTGGTCATCGCGAATTCTCTTGGTGCACGTCCTGATTCGGCAGATGTCGGCGATCGTCGCGGCGACCTCCGCCGCGTCCGTGCGGGAACCGAACGGGCCGAGGGCGTCGGAGGTCGCGCTACGCGAGATCGCGAGCCGGGGGAACGGCTCGGCGGTCCGGGTGATCCACCACGCCCGGCGGGGGAACTTCGAGCGCCGGTTATAGGGAGGGGCGTGCGCGCCCAGCAGCCGGAGTTCGCGCACCGACGCCTCGAGGGCGTGCGCGCACTCGACGTGGTCCACCCTGGTGGCCAGCGCCACCATCTCCTTCATCCGTGCGCGGGTCTCTGATCCCGTGAAGTAGCCGCGCACCCGGCGCTGCAGGTTGACCGCGGTGCCGACGTAGAGCACTTCGTCGGACGGGCCGCGGAACAGGTAGACGCCCGGGGTGCGGGGGAGGTGCGCGGCGAGCCCGCGCTTGCCCCGCTGCGCGGCGGAGACGTTGGGGAGGTAGTCGACCAGTTCCGGGTAACTGTGTACGCCCAGGTTGCCGACCCGTTCGATGAGCCCGTGCAGCACCTCCACCGTCGCCCTGGCGTCGTCGAGGGCCCGGTGGGTGGGCTTGGTGCTGACGTCGAAGAGGGCGGCGAGGGCCGAGAGCTTCACCGAGGGCGCCTCGTCCCGACCGAGCACCCGGCGGGCCAGCTTGACGGTGCACAGCACCTGGAACGGTGGCCAGGGCAGCTCGCAGCGGGCAGTGGCGGCCTTGAGGAAGCCGATGTCGAAGGGCGCGTTGTGGGCCACCAGGACGGCGCCGCGTGCGAACTCGAGGAAGCTCGGGAGCACCCGCTCGATTCGCGGCGCCCCGATCAGCATGGCGGAGGTGATACCGGTCAGCTCGACGATGTACGGGGGCATCGAGCGGCCGGGATCGACGAGGGTGGACAGCTCGCCGATGATCTCGCCGCCACGGATCTTGACCGCACCGATCTCGGTGATCGCGTCCTCGCCGGGCGCGCTGCCGGTGGTCTCGAGGTCAACGACGACGAAGGTGGTGTCCCGCAGTGGGGTGTCGAGCTCGTCGAAGCTCAGCTGGGCGTTTGGCGGACTCTGCGGACTCACCCGGCTGAGGCTAGGGGCGGCCACCGACAGGGCCCACCTGTCGCGGCCGTCGCGCGGTCCGTGTCGGACCGCGCCGCTAGTTTCCGTCGCAGAGGCCTGCGAAACGCCGCGAGGCCACCGGCAGAGACGAGGATCACAGTGATTGTCGATTGCAACGACTGCGAGGTTCGCAATACCGCGTGCGGCGACTGTGTGGTGACGGTGCTGCTCGGTCCGCCCGGTGTCCGGCCGGGGGTGCGGGCCGTGGACTCTGCGGGGTCGGCCCGTATCAGTATTGAGCAGGACGAACGGGTCGCTCTTGACGTGCTCGCCGATGTCGGGCTGGTGCCGAGGCTTCGGTTGGTGCGCGCTGCGGATACCACGCAGACCGGTCGGTCGTTATCTGTCCGTGACCCGGGAGTGGCCTAGCGCCCATTTATGGGCGATATGTCCGAATCGGCCGATTGGTCGGGCGTGTTGGGTCGACAGGGGCTCGACGCTTTCGTAATCTTCCTGAGACCTAGCGGAGTCTTGCCACACCATCCGGTGCGGCATCGCCAGGTACCGCCTAATCGATCACTCGTGAGAGCGATCGTGCCGGGAACCCAAGTTTCTCTGGGGTGAATCCCGTCGGAGCGCGAATGCGTGCCGCCGGGTAGGGCTGATCTTCCCAGCCCGAACCCGTCAGCTAACTCGGTCGGCGGATGAACGGAAGAAACGGAGTACCCCTTCTCGTGGCTTCATCCACTACCCAGCGTTCGGTGCGACGCATTGCCGTTGCCAGCGCGCTGACCTTCGGTGCCATCGCAGTCTCTGCCGGCCCGGCCCTCGCCGAGCCCGTCACGATCTCTGGCATCGGAACCTTCGACATCCCGGGTGTGCCTGCCCAGACCATCCAGGTCCCCGGCCTCCCGGCCTTGCCCGGCGCGCCGGCCCCCGCGCCGCTGGTCTCCGCAGGTGACAAGGCCGTTCAGGCCGCCGCGAGCAAGATCGGTTCGCCCTACGTGTACGGCGCCTCGGGCCCGGACTCCTTCGACTGCTCGGGCCTCGTGCAGTGGGCCTTCAAGCAGGCGGGCATCAACCTGCCGCGCACCAGCTACGACCAGGCTTCGGCTGGTACGCCGGTCTCCACCTCCGCCCTCAAGCCGGGCGACGTGGTCTCCTTCTACGGTGGCTCGCACTCGGGCATCTACGCGGGCAACGGCGAGGTCATCCACGCCGCGACCTCCGGTACCCCCGTCAAGCGCGCACCGCTGTCGTCCATGCCGATGGACGGCGCCCGCCGCTACTGAGCGCCGCGCACGAACCCTCGTGGTGGGCCCGAACCGTCTCTGACGGTTCGGGCCCACCACGTTTTCGTCGGCGGGTCTGCGCCTGTCGCACGGCCCTCGGGGTGAGCGGAAAATGTCTCGGCAGTTTGGGTGGACATCGTCGTATGCCATTCCGTAACCTGTCTGAGACCTTCCGAAATCTTGCCGCGTCACCCGGCGTGGCATCGGGGGTCACCACCACACAGGATCCGGGCGCCGCAGGCGCAGGTCCGGTACCGGGGACGGAGTCGCCGGGGTGAATCTCCCGCTCGGACCTCGGTTCGTGGGGCAGGGCTGATCTTCCCAGCCCGACCCGTCCGCCAATCCGGCCGACGGGAAGTGGAAGAACGGAGTACCAGCTTTCGTGGCGTCACAGAGACTGAAGCGATCTACCAGCGCAGTGCTGGCAACGGGCCTGCTGTCCCTCGGAGCAGTCGTGGTCCCCGCGGGCACCGCAGCCGCGGATCCCGCGCTGGAGAATCCGACAGCCGCGCTCGAGAAGCTCTCCGAACTCTCCCGGACGTCCGAGCAGACCAGCGAGGCGTTGCACAACGCCCAGATCGACCTCGAGTCCAAGACCGCCGTCCAGCGCGACGCCGAGTCCAGGCACGCCGCCGACGAGAACCTGTTGACCGAGGCGAAGACCAGGATCGCGCAGTTCCAGCCCGCGGTCGACAAGCTCACGACGGCCAGCTACCAGGGCGCTCGCGTCAATCGACTGTTCGCGGTGATGGTCTCGGATTCCCCGCAGCAACTCCTCGACCAGATGTCCACGCTCAGCGTGCTCTCCGAGGACACCGCGGCCCAGGTCGGCCACTTCAAGCAGGCCACCGACGAGGCCGCCACCGCGGCCGAGGCCTCGCGCCAGTCCGCCGACGCGGCGCGCACCGCCACCGAGCAGGCCAGGTCGATCAGCGACGACCTGCAGAACAAGCAGAGCGACCTGCAGGCCCAGATCGCGCAGGTCACCCAGGCGTTCGGCGCGCTCAGCGGTTCGGAGCGGGCCGCCCTCGCCGGTAGCCCGTTCCCTCCCGGATTCGATCCGCAGACCCTGCTCAAGGGGCTCGTGCCCGGGTCGAACTCCGGCGCGCTGCAGGCAGGCCTGACGAAGGTCGGCAAGCCGTATGTCTGGGGCGCCACCGGTCCGGATTCCTTCGACTGCTCCGGCCTGATGGTGTGGGCCTACAAGCAGGTCGGTAAGACGCTGCCGCGTTCGAGCCAGGCCCAGGCCGCGGGCGGGATCCCGGTCTCGCGCTCCGAGCTGCAGCCGGGCGACCTGGTGCTGTTCTACCCCGACATCTCGCACGTCGGCATGTACGCGGGCAACGGCAACATCCTGCACGCGTCCACCTTCGGTGTTCCGGTCAAGGTCGCGCCGATGGACGCGTACCCGTTCTACGGCGCCAGAAGGTACTGAACGGCGTACCGGACGTCCCGCCGCGGCAGCCACGGCGTCGGATCCGGAATTGGGAGGCGGCTGCGCTCGCGGGGTTGCTGCTCGCCGTCGTCGTGGTCGGCGCACTGACGGCCCGGTCGCAGCTGACGGAATCGGAACCGCGTGGCGCCGAGGGCGCCGCCGCCGTCAATCCGTACGAACAGGCGCGCCGCGCGGGGGTTCAGGACCTCCTGAACCGCTGGGCGGGCGCCGTCAGGGCCGGTGACACCGACGCGCTCGCCGCGCTGTTCGACCGCGCCGCTGCGCCCGAGTTCCTCGCCTCCGAGATCCGCCGCAGCGAGCATCTCGCCGCGGTGCCGTTGGCGGACTGGGGCTACGAGATCGGATCCGACCCCGAGACCCCGGTCCCGACGGACCTGGCCGAGCAGCTCGACGCCACCGACGTGTGGGCGGTGCCCGCCTACCTGCGCTACGCCGTCCAGGGCGCCGATGCCGGTCCCACGCGCAAGCCCGTCTCACTGATCGTCGCCAGGCGGGGGGAGAACTGGACCCTGGTTTCCGACCGGTCACTCCCCGAGTACGGACGCGATACCTGGCGGGGCCCTTGGGATTTCGGCCCGGTCGTCGTGCGAGAGGTGGAGACCGGTTCGCACTCGTCGGTGGTGCTCGGTCACTCCGACCAGGAGGAGCTGATCGACGCGATCGCGGCGGACCTCGCGGACGCGGTGTCCTCGGTGACCGAACTGTGGGGCCCCGACTGGTCGCAGCGGGCGCTGGTGGTCGTCAGTTCCTCTCAGGAGGAGTTCATGGAGCAGGTCGGAGCGGACCACAGCGGCTCCGATATCGCCGCGGTCGCGGTCTCGGACGTCGTCGAGCCCGGGTCCGACTCTGCGACGGGCCAGCGCGTCGTGTTCAGCCCGGCCGCGTCGGAGCGACTCGACGAGGACACCCGGCATTCGGTGCTGCGACACGAGCTCACCCACGTGGCCGCCCGCGCCGCGACCACCGACGGATCGCCGATGTGGATGCTGGAGGGGTTCGCCGACTACGCCGGTCACCGCGATGCCGATGCTCCCGTCGGTCGGGCCGCGCCGATTCTGGCGGCGGCGGTCGTCGCGCACGGGCCCCCGACGCGGCTGCCCGTCGACGCGGACTTCATGGCAGGCGGGGAGCGCGCCCAGGCGGCATACGAGCTGGCCTGGTCCGTCTCGGCGTTTGTCGCCGACCGGTTCGACGAGCCGACGCTGCGCGAGCTGTACGTGGACCTGGCGACCGGACCCGTCGACAGCCACGAGCTCGATGTGAAGCTGCACGAGGCCGTCGGGCTCTCCGCGTCCGAGTTCGTGACCGACTGGGGCCGCTGGGTCGCCGAGGGCCTCGACTGAGAGCCGGTCGACCCGACCCTGCGCAGCGGCCCCCCGTGTCCGGCAATTACGGTGAACATATGCGCCGAACCCTGTTGGTGACGAATGACTTTCCGCCCCGACCGGGAGGCATCCAGTCCTACCTCCAGTCCTTTGCGAACGCGCTGCCTGCCGACGAGTTGGTGGTGTACGCCCCGCGCTGGCGGGGTGACAGCCACAAGAAGTTCGACGCGCGTCAGCCGTTCGAGGTGGTCCGCCACCCCACGACGCTGATGCTGCCAACGCCGCTCGTGGCCCGCCGGGCGGCCAAGCTGGTGCGGTCGCGCGAATGCGACAGCGTGTGGTTCGGCGCGGCGGCCCCGCTGGCACTGCTCGCCCCCGGGCTGCGCCGGGCAGGCGCGGAGCGGGTGGTGGCGAGCACGCACGGCCACGAGGTCGGCTGGTCGATGCTGCCGGGCGCCCGGCAGGCGCTGCGCCGGATCGGGAACACCACGGACACGGTCACCTTCGTCAGCAAGTACACGCGCGGCCGGTTCGCGTCCGCGTTCGGAGCAGACGCCGCGCTCGAGCACCTGCCGCCCGGTGTCGACACCGAGGTGTTCCGACCCGACCCGGCGGCAAGGGCGGAGCTGCGGGCGCGATACGGGCTTGGCGATCGCCCGACCGTGCTGTGTCTGTCGCGGCTGGTCCCGCGCAAGGGCCAGGACGTGCTGATCCGGGCGCTGCCGCGGATCCGTGAGTCCATCGACGGCGCGGTGCTCGTCGTCGTCGGCGGCGGCCCGTACCAGGGTCGACTCCACGCGCTGGCCAAGGAGACCGGGATGGCCGAGCACGTGGTGTTCACGGGCACCGTGCCGTCCGCCGAGCTCGCGGCGCACCACACGATCGCCGACGTGTTCGCGATGCCGTGCCGGACCAGGGGAGCGGGCCTCGACGTCGAGGGGCTGGGCATCGTGTTCCTCGAGGCCTCGGCCTCGGGCGTTCCGGTCATCGCGGGTCGATCCGGTGGCGCGCCGGAAACGGTGCGGGAGAACGAGACCGGGCACGTCGTAGACGGGCGGTCGGTCCGGCAGGTGGCCGACTCGGTGATCTCGGTGCTCGCCGATCGCGACCGCGCGGCGGCCATGGGCGCAGCCGGCCGCACGTGGGTGACCGAGCAGTGGCGCTGGGATGCGCTGGCAGCCAAGCTCAGCGGCCTGCTGCACTAGGTGCTGCGCACCCGTGCGTGGTTGACGAGTGCTGGCACTCGTCAACCACGCACAGGCGGCGGAGCCGCCTACTTGGCGTAGATGGCCTCGATGTCGTTCGCGAAGCTCTGGTGGATGACGTTCCGCTTGAGCTTGAGCGTCGGCGTGAGCTCGCCGGTCTCCTCGGTGAAGTCCACCGGCAGGATCCGGTACTTCTTGATCGACTCCGCGTGCGAGACCAACTTGTTGGCCTCCGCGATGGCCGCATCGACCTCCGCGATCAGGTCGGCATCGGCGATCAGATCGGCGACGGTGGCCTCGGCAGGCTTGCTGTTGCGCGCCTTCCAGCCCGTCCACGCGTCGGGGTCGACCGTGATCAGGGCGCCGATGAAGGGCTTCTGGTCGCCGACCACGAGCGCCTGGCTGATCAGCGGGTGCGCGCGGAGCTGGTCCTCGAGCTGCGCGGGCGCGACGTTCTTGCCGCCCGCGGTGACGATGATCTCCTTCTTGCGCCCGGTGATCGTGATGTAGCCCTCGGAGTCGACCGAGCCGAGGTCGCCGGTGTGGAACCAGCCGTCCTCGAGCGCCTCGGCGCTGGCGGCCTCGTTGCGCCAATAGCCACCGAAGACCACCGGCCCGGAGAGCAGGATCTCGCCGTCCTCGGCGATGCGAACCGCGTTGCCGGCCAACGGCCTTCCGACGCTGCCCACCTTCTGGCCGCCCGGCGTGTTCACCGCCACCGCCGCGGTCGTCTCGGTCAGGCCGTAGCCCTCGAAGATCGTCACGCCGATGCCACGGAAGAAGTGGCCGAGGCGGGCACCGAGCGGGGCGCCGCCGGAGATGGCGAGCTGGCACTGACCGCCGAGCGCGGCACGCAGCTTGGAGTACACCAGCTTGTCGAACGCCGCGTGCTTGACCTTGAGGCCGAAGCCGGCACCGCCGGTGTCCTTGGCCTCGCTCCACTCGACCGCGGTCTCGGCGGCCTTGTCGAAGATCTTGCCCTTGCCCTCGGCGTGCGCCTTCTGGCGGGCGGTGTTGAAGACCTTCTCGAACACGCGGGGCACCGACAGGATGAAGTCGGGCTTGAACGTGCCGAAGGTCGGGACCAGGTTCGGGATGTCGGAGGTGTGGCCGACGGTGGCGCCCGCGTCGAAGGCCGCGAGGGAGACCGCGCGGGCGAGCACGTGCGCCAGCGGCAGGAACATCAGGGTGCGACGGCCCGGGCGCAGCAGCTCGCCGAATCCGGAGGTGCTGATGCCGCGCGACTCGGCGATGAGGTTGGAGTGGGTGAGCTGGCAGCCCTTCGGGCGACCGGTGGTGCCGGAGGTGTAGATCAGGGTCGCGGGGTCGGTCGCCTTGAGCGCGTCGGCGCGGGACCGGACCTCGTCGTCGCTGACATCGGCGCCGAGCGCGATCAGTTCCGCCACCGCTCCCGGCGTGCCCTCGATCTGCAGCATCTTGCGCAGGGCCGGTGACTCGGCCGCGACCTGCTCGAGTGCCTTCGTGTGGCCGTCGTTCTCGACGAACAGCGCGACCGCGGCGGAATCCTCGAGGATCCACCGCACCTGCTCGGCCGCGGAGGTCTCGTAGACCGGCACGGTGACGCCGCCCGAGGCCCAGATCGCGAAGTCGATCAGCTGCCACTCGAACCGGGTCGAGGACATCAGGGCGACCCGATCGCCTGGCTGCACGCCGAATGCGATCAGGCCCTTGGCGAGGGCGGTGACCTGGTCCGCGAACTCGGCCGCGGACACATCGGTCCACGTGCCGCCGGTCAGCCGGGTGAAGACGGCCAGGTCGGGTGTGTTCGCCGCATGGGTGAACACCGAGTCGACGGCGGACGCGTCCTCAGGGATGGTGAATGTTGACGGAACGCTGAATTCACGCACGAAGACCTCCGGCACTGCGGTGTACTGACGAGTAGGTTTTGCTGCGGTTCCACTTTAACCCGTGCTGATCGGCCCTGGCCCGCACCCGCCGCGCGGAGTGTGTGAAGCTAATCCGGTGAGCAGCATTCAGGTCTCGGACCAGACCTTCATCGCGGCGCCGCCGGCATCGGTCGCGGAGTCGATCGGCGTGGTGTCGAAATGGCGCCGCTGGTGGCCGGATCTCCAGATCAGCGTGCGGGAGGACCGAGGCGAGAAGGGGATTCGCTGGACGGTCACGGGCGCGCTGACCGGAACCATGGAGGTCTGGCTGGAGCCGGAGCTCGACGGCACGATCGTGCACTACTTCCTGCACGCCGAGCCGACCGGCGCCGGTCCAGCGGAACTGGCCGAGCTCGATCTCGGGGCCCTCACCCGGGCGCGCCGCGTGGCGGGCAAGGTGATGGCCTTCGGCACCAAGCGCGAGCTCGAGGCCGGTCGGCCTGCCGGAGAGTCGCCGACCCCCAGGTGATCGCCCGCCGACGGTGTCGCGCGGTGCGGCCGGTCGTTGTGCGCGCACATCTGTTTCCTGTGTGATGGGTTCGAGTGCCTTCGTGGCTGTCCTGGAGTGAAAGGAAGCGTTGGTCGTATGGCCGACAAGACCAAGAGGTCGATCAGCATCGCCGCTCCGTCGGGTCGGGTGATGGACGTGATCGCCGATTACGACGCGTACCCCGAGTGGGTGGCTGCGGCGAAGTCAGTCGAGGTGCTCGCCCGCGGGGCGAACGGTCGCGCGCGGCGGGTCCGGTTCGTGCTGGATGCCGGGATGGTCAAGGACACCTACGAACTCGACTTCGACTGGGCGCCGGACGGAAAGTCCGTGCGCTGGTCGCTGGCCTCCGCCGAGATCCAGAAGTCGCAGGACGGCTCGTACACCCTCGAGGACCAGCCGGACGGGACCACCACGGTCACCTACGAGCTGACCGTCGACCTGAACATCCCGATGATCGGGCTGTTCAAACGCAAGGCCGAGAAGGCGATCACCGACACCGCCCTCAAGGAATTGAAGAAGAGGGTCGAAGGCTGACCGGGCGCGGCTCCGATGCGAACACCCAGGTCCGGTTCTTCATAGGAAAGGGTGGCGTCGGGAAGACGACACTGGCGGCCGCGACCGCGATTGCGCTGGCGCGCACCGGAGACCGCGTCCTGCTCATCTCGCTCGATCGCGCGCACTCGCTGACCGAGGTGCTCGCGCTGGAGGGCGCGGCCGCAGCGGCGGGTACCGGTGTCCTCGCCGTGGCCGACGGCTTCGACGCGCTCGAGCTCGACACCCTGACCCTGCTCGAGGATCGACTGGTCGCGCTGTCGGCCCTGATCCCCAGCGGCACCGATCACGAGCACGGTTCTGCGCTGTCGCTGCCCGACCCGCAGGAACTGACCGGACTGCCCGGTGCCGAGGAGTTGCTCGGGCTGGCCGAGGTGGCCCGGCTCGCGCAGGGAGGGGACTGGGACGCCGTGCTGGTCGACTGCCCGCCGACCGGGGAACTGCTGCGCCTGCTGACGGTTCCGGACATGGTGCACGACTATCTCGAGCGGATCTGGCCCCGATACCTCAGGGCCACGGTGCCGGGAGCGCAGCGCTGGCAGGCGATTGCCGCGCTGCTGGTCGACCGTCTCAGTGACTTCACGCTGCCGGTCCGGGCGATGCTCACCGACCGGCAGAACACCTGTGCGCGAATGGTGCTCACCGCGGATGCGGTCGGCGTGGCCGAGGCGCGGCGAACCGCGGCGGCGATGTCCGTGCTCGGCGTGCGAGTCGACGGCTTGATCGTGAACAGGATTCTGCCGCAACATGATCCGGTCCCGGCCAAGGGCGTGGACCATCCGGCTCTGCGCTGGTATGCGGAGCGAGCGGAGCGTGAGCGTGTGCAGCTGGATTCGCTGGCGGGCTCGCTCGGCGGGCTGCCGGTCCGCACGGCCGACGAGAACGCCCTCGAGCCGGTAGGGTTTGACTCTCTCGCCGCGCTCGCCGATGCGCTGTATCCGGCCGGGGTCGATCCGCTGACCGCCGCGGACGACGATTCGGCGGGGGCGAGGGTGGAACTGGAGTCAGGGTCGGGGGTGGAATCGGTGTACGCGCTGCGACTGCGCATGCCCCTGGTAGACCCGTCCACGCTGACCCTCGGCAGGGTCGAGGACGACCTGGTGGTCGGCGCGGCAGGGGTCCGGCGCAGGGTCAGGCTGGCGTCCGTGCTCCGGCGCTGCACCACGGTCGGCGCCCAGTTCGAGGACGGCGATCTCGTCGTCCGGTTCCGCCCCGATCCGCAGGTCTGGCCGCTGTGAGCGACGATCACGCGGACCTGGTCGCCGAGCTGCGGGCGCTCACACATGCGGCGTTCGATCGGCTGGAACCGCTGCTGCAGAAGGCGTCCGAGGCCGCCGCTGCCGCCGCGAACCCCGACGGCGGCGAGCCGGGGCCATACGGGTGCAGTTGGTGCCCGGTGTGTGCGCTTGCGGCGCTGGCCCGAGGCGAGCAGCACGACCTGATCACGCTGCTCGGTTCGCAGGCGGCGGTGCTGCTCGCACTGCTCCGGCAGATCCTGGACGAGCACGGGGCGCATCCCGACCCCGACGGTGGGCCCGACGGATCGACGGCCGCTCCTGGCGCGCAGGCGCAGGGTGCTCGCCCGAAGTTCGTCCCGATCTCGGTTCAGGTCGAGCACAATCGTTGACCATGGGCACGCGCACCGGCGGTCGGACCGCACTCACGATCGGTATCGACGTCGGCGGAACCAGCATCAGGGCGGCGGTCGTCGATGCCGACGGTCAGGTGCTCGACTCGACGTTCGCGCCGACTCCGCGGTCTGCGCAGGCGCTGGAGGACGGGCTCGACCGCGCGGTCCGGGAGCTCTGCGGGCGGCACGAGATCGTCGGCGTCGGCCTCGCGGTGGCGGGCTTCATCACCCCGGACCGGTCCACGGTGCGCTTCGCGCCGCACCTGCCGTGGGTGGACGCACCGGTCGCGCGCGACCTCAGCGATCGCCTCGGCATGCCGGTGATCCTCGAGCACGACGCCAATGCGGCTGCCTGGGCGGAGTACCGGTTCGGCGCCGCGGCAGGCGGGCAGAACGTGTTGATGATGTCGATCGGGACCGGGATCGGTGCGGGACTGCTGATCGGCGGCGAGCTCTACCGGGGTAGCCACGGGGTGGCACCCGAGCTCGGGCACGTACAGGTGATGTCCGGCGGCCGCCCCTGCGCCTGCGGCAAGCGCGGCTGTTGGGAGCGGTATTGCAGCGGCACCGCCCTCGTCGACACCGCGATCGAGTTGCTGGCCGCCAATCCGGCCGAGTCGACGGTCCTGGCGCGCGAGGTGGCGGGGAACCCGGGGGGCCTGACCGGTCGCCGGGTGGCGGGCGCGGCACAGGACGGCGACAAGGTCGCGATGGCGACGATGGCGGAGTTCGCGCGCTGGTTGGGCGTCGGGCTCGCGATGGTGAGCGATGTCTACGACCCCGACCTCGTGGTGATCGCCGGTGGCGTCGCCAGTTCGGCGCCGCTCTTCCTCGACGACGCGCGTGAGCACTACGCCACCCTCATCACCGGGTCCGGACATCGTCCACTGGCCCGGATCAGGCCGACCCAGCTCGGCGAGGCGGCGGGGATGATCGGTGCGGCCGAACTCGCTCGCACGGAACTGGAATCCTGACCGGCTCGCGCGGGCACCGGTGGCCGGGGTGCCCCTCCGGTGGACCACATGCACCGGCCGTGAGTACAGTCATCACACGAGAAACATAGCGTGAGCACGGATGACTTCGGGAAGGGTGCCATGTGGTACTGGCTGGTCAAATACATTTTTCTCGGACCGATCCTGCTGGTGCTCGGGCGCCCGACTATCGAAGGCGCCGAACACATTCCGAGTGATGGTCCGGCGATTCTCGCCAGCAATCACCAGGCCGTGATGGACTCGTTCTACCTGCCACTGCGCTCGCCGCGCCGGATCACTTTCCTGGCCAAGAGCGAGTACTTCACCGGCACCGGACTCAAGGGCCGATTCCAGCGGTGGTTCTTCTCCGCGGTCGGCCAGGTGCCGATCGACCGGACCGGCGCCGATGCTGCGCAGGACGCGCTCAATGCGGGCATGAAGGTGCTCGGCGACGGCAAGCTGCTTGGGATCTACCCCGAGGGCACCCGTTCCCCGGACGGCCGGTTGTACAAGGGCAAGACCGGCATGGCGCGGATGGCGCTGCAGTCCGGCGTCCCGGTCATCCCGGTCGCGATGATCGGTACCGACAAGCTCAACCCGATCGGCTCGCGCTTTCCACGTTTCGCGAAGATCGTGATCAAGGTCGGCGAGCCGATCGACTTCTCGCGCTTCAACGGCATGGGTGGGAACCGCTTCGTCGAGCGCGCGGTCACCGACGAGGTCATGTACAAGCTGATGGCGCTCTCCGGTCAGGAGTACGTCGACATCTACGCGGCCACGCTCAAGAACAAGCCCGCCGAGACGGCGGCGCCCGCACCCGCGCCCGCCGCCGACCGGATCCCGGACACCCGGGCGAGCTAGATCAGGTCCAGCGGCTCCCCGAACCGGTGAAAGTAGACCTCGTAGGCGAGCCCGCCGAGGTTGGCTGGATCACCGACGTCGACGTGTGCCGGCATCCGGCTACGCCCTGCGAGGACCGCTTCGTATGTCACGCGCCCCTGGCTGACGACCCAGTGCGCCGCGTCTTCGAGGCCGTCTTCAGACTCGTCGGGCCCGAGATCCGACCGATATGGCTCGTCCTGTAGCTCGGCGGCGAAGTCCAAGAACAGGTCTTGAAACTTGTGGACGGCGCCCTTCGGCAGTCGTCCGAGAATTTCGCGAAGGTGATCACGGCTCCGTGAGGCCTCCTCTATGACGTTCCAGAACCAGTCGACGTCCGAATCCCCGTCGTGGCGATCATCGTCGGCCATGGCCTCTCCCAATCTTCCAGACGAGCGGGCTACGCGACCGGGGCAGGCACCCGCGACAGCTCGTCCGCGGCGATCCGTTTCGGCCTCCCCGTGACGCCGGCCGCGGCGACCAGCACCAGCGTCGCCAGGCCCCACCACACGTACGACGACGCCAGGAACTGATCCCACAGCGGCCAGCCGAGGCCGCTGGACCGTCCGGGGGACAGTCGCCAGTGCGGGGCCACCACGAACAGCGCCGTTCCGGTCGCGACCCAGAGCGCCCAGCCGAGGCTGCGGCGCGTGTATGCCAGGTGTCCCAGGATCAGCAGCGTCGGGACCACCCACACCCAGTGGTGTGACCACGACACCGGCGAGACCAGGAGGCCGAACAGCGCCGTCACGGTGAGCGCGAGCGCGGGCATGTCCGCGGCCAGCGCCTTGCGCGCGGCCAGCACGGTGACGACCAGAACCGCCGCGCTCGCCAGGATCCACAGCGGGGTGCGCAGCGAGGGGTCGAGGCCGAGCCGAGCCAGCATGCCGGTGATCGACTGGTTGGCCGCATAGGCGGGCCTGCCGATCCGGTTGGAGTCGATGAGGGTGTCGGTCCAATACTGCTTGGAATCGGTGAACGAGACCGCGAAGCCGATTGCGCTGCCTGCGACGAAACTCACGGCGGTGACCACCGCGGCCCGGAAGTCCTTGCGCAGCAGGAAGTAGAGCACGAACACCGCGGGCGTGAGTTTGACCGCAGCGACGAGACCGACCAGCGCGCCGCGCGGCCACGGCGTCTTCTTGAGCAGGCAGTCGGCGGCGACCAGGGCCATCAGCACGATGTTGATCTGGCCGTAGTTGAGGGTGGAGTACACCGGCTCGAGCAGCAGCGCCCCGGCGAACGCCGCCCCGGCGATCCACAGCATGGTGCGTTCCGGCAGGACGCCGATGGAGGTGAGGGTCACGACCACGGTCGCGAAGAGCAGCAGCAGGGAGAGCACTGTCAGGGCGATGCTGGCCTCGCCGAGGCTGATCGCGGACATCGGACTGAACACGATCGCGGCGAGCGGGGGATAGGTGAACGGCAGCGACTTGCCGAGTGCGGTCGGCGGCATCGGACCGTAGAGCGCGACGCCGTTCGCCAGCGCGGTGCCGCCGATGCGGTACACGTCGAGGTCGATCCGGTAGTAGCTGCCGATCTGCCGCAGGCCGGGGAACCCGACGAGGTTGTAGATCACGCCGATGGCAGCGGCGATCAGGATGCACACGCGGGCCGCGGGGGCGGCGACGATGCGCCGGATACCCGCGCCCCGGCCGACCGGCCCTCGATCGGCGTCGTCCGCCGCTGGTGCCGCCGTTGTGTCGGCTTCTGGTGTGTCGGTGCTCACGTGGTCGCTGGGAGCGGTCTGATCCTGGCCAGGCACCAATTGTCCTTCGGGTCGGGGGCGGTGGTCGTGGGGAAGTGCCGGGCGGCATAGTCTGCCCGGGTGCGCTACTTCTACGACTGCGAGTTCATCGAGGATGGTCGCACAATCGACCTGGTTTCGATCGGCGTGGCCGCCGAGGACGGTAGAGAGTTCTATGCCGTCTCCACCGAGTTCGACCCCACGAAGGCGGGGAAGTGGGTGCGAGCCAACGTCCTGCCGAAGCTCCCGCAGCCGTCCTCGCCGTTGTGGCGCTCGCGCGCGCAGATCCGCGACGACCTTCTCAAGTTCCTCGTTCCGCGCCCCGGGGTCACGCCGGAGCTGTGGGCCTGGATCGCGGCATACGACCACGTCGCGCTCTGCCAGTTGTGGGGGGACATGACCGCGCTGCCGCGCTCGCTGCCGCGGTTCACCCGTGAGTTGCGCCAGTACTGGGAGGACAGCGGGTCGCCCGCGTTGCCGTCCGCTCCGGCCGACGCGCACGACGCGCTGGCCGACGCCAGGCACAACCTGGTCAAGTACGAGGCGATCCGCGCGGCACTCGCGATTCGCTGACTTATCGGCCCCTTTGCGTGTCGCGTTCGACAGAGCGAATATCCTGTACTGGTGAACTGGACTGTCGACGTTCCGATCGACCGCTTGCCCGAACTCCCGCCGCTGCCCGCTGCGATGCGCCAGAAGCTCGATGAGGCGCTGAGCAAGCCCGCCGCCCAGCAGCCGAACTGGCCCGAGGACCGGGCCGCCGCGATGCGTACCGTGCTCGAGAGCGTGCCGCCGATCACGGTCGCGAGCGAGGTGGAGGCGCTGCAGAACAACCTCGCCGAGGTCGCCCGCGGCGAGGCGTTCCTGCTCCAGGGCGGTGACTGCGCGGAGACGTTCGCGGACAACACCGAGCCGCACATCAAGGGCAACATCCGCACCCTGCTGCAGATGGCCGTCGTGCTCACCTACGGGGCGAGCCTTCCGGTCGTCAAGGTCGCGCGGATCGCGGGCCAGTACGCCAAGCCGCGTTCGTCGAACATCGACTCGCTCGGGCTGCAGTCCTACCGGGGCGACATGGTGAACTCGCTCGTCGCCGAGGAATCGGTGCGGGTCCACGACCCGTCCCGCCTGGTCCGCGCGTACGCGAACGCGAGCGCGGCGATGAACCTCGTCCGCGCGCTCACCGGTGCCGGCATGGCGGACCTGCACAAGGTGCACGACTGGAACCGGGAGTTCGTCGCGTCGTCGCCCGCCGGCGCCCGGTACGAGGCGCTCGCCGCCGAGATCGACCGAGGCCTGCAGTTCATGAACGCATGCCGGGTCACGGATCCGAGCCTGCACCAGGCGCAGATCTTCGCCAGCCACGAGGCGCTCGTCCTCGACTACGAGCGGGCGATGCTGCGGCTCGACAACGACGACGACCACCCGAAGCTGTACGACCTGTCGGCGCACTTCCTGTGGATCGGCGACCGGACCCGGCAGCTCGACGGTGCGCACATCGCGTTCGCCGAGATGCTCGCGAACCCGATCGGTCTCAAGATCGGCCCGAGTACGACCCCCGAGATGGCGGTCGAGTACGTCGAGCGGCTCGACCCGACCAACAAGCCCGGCCGGCTCACCCTGATCTCGCGGATGGGCAACGGCAAGGTGCGCGACCTGCTGCCCGCGATCATCGAGAAGGTGCAGGCCACCGGTCACCAGGTGATCTGGCAGTGCGACCCGATGCACGGCAACACCCATGAGGCGTCCACCGGCTACAAGACCCGCCACTTCGACCGGATCGTCGACGAGGTGCAGGGCTTCTTCGAGGTGCACAACGGACTGGGCACCCACCCGGGCGGCATCCACGTCGAACTGACCGGCGAGAACGTCACCGAGTGCCTCGGCGGCGCGCAGGACATTTCCGACCTGGACCTGTCGGGCCGCTACGAGACCGCGTGCGACCCGCGACTCAACACCCAGCAGTCCCTCGAACTGGCCTTCCTCGTGGCGGAGATGCTTCGCGGCTGAGCCGTCGGATTCCGCAGAGCGGCCCGTACCCTGCCCGGGTGCGGGCCGCTCCGCGTCTGGCGACGGTGTCGGTGGCCGGCGATACGGTTGGTGCGATCGAATCGAGTACCCAACCATCGCAGTGAGGGACACATCATGAAGATCACCGAACCGACGCTGGGGACCCCGTGTTGGGCCGAACTCGGCACGACCGATGTCGCGGCGGCCGGACAGTTCTATGGCGGCCTGCTCGGCTGGAAGCCGGAGACGGATCCGAACCCGGAAGCGGGCGGCTACACGATGATGCTGCTCGATCAGGACCCGGTGGCCGCTGCCAGCCCGCTCTATCAGGAGGGCCAGCCCGTCGCGTGGACGGCCTCGATCGCGGTGGCCGACGTGGATGCGACCGCGCGAGCGGCCACGGAGGCAGGAGGTTCGGTGATCGCCGAGCCGATGGATGTGTTCGATCTGGGCCGTTTCGCGGTGCTCGCCGACCCGGCGGGTGCGGTCATCTCGATCTGGCAGGGCCGCAAGTTCCAGGGCGCGGCCAGGCTGAACGAGACCGGGGCGCTGTGCTGGATCGAGCTGCGTACCCGGGACACCGCGGGGGCGATCGAGTTCTACCGCACCGTGTTCGGCTGGACGGTCACCGCGGGTGACGGTTACACCCAGTGGGGCCTCGGCGGCACCGACTTCGGCGGCATGATGGCGATGGGTGAGGACTTCCCGGAGGGCATTCCGCCGCACTGGGCGCTGTACTTCGGCGTGGACGATGTCGACGCCGCGGTCGAGAGGGCGACGGGTCTCGGCGGCGCCGTGCACGTGCCGGGCACCGACATCCCCGAGACCGGCCGGTTCGCGGTCCTGACGGACCCACAGGGCGGCGCGTTCGCGGTCTTCCGCCCGCAGGACTGAGCTGGGCGCGGCAGGCCCGATGGGCGGGCCTGCCGCGCGCGGGCTGCGGCTGGCATCATGGCGGAAGTGACTCGTATTCGACTCGTCGCCACCGATCTCGACGGCACCCTGCTGCGGTCGGACCGCACGATCTCACGCCGGACGGCCGCGGCGATGGCGGCGGCGGGGGAGTCCGGGATCGAGATCGTGTGGGCGACCGCGCGAGCCCGCCATTCCGTCCACGAACTCGCGCTCGACTGCGGCTTTCGCGGCAGGGCGATCTGTGCCAACGGCGCGGTCGTTCTCGACCTCGCGGACGGCAGTGCCCTCGTCACCGCGACGACGTCGATCACGACGGATGCGGCGACGACGGCGATGGTTCGGGTGCGGTCGCTCATGCCGGGGGTGGTGTTCGCGAATGTCGGACCGACGAGTTTCGTCGCCGAACCCGAGTACGCCGCGCTGTGCGAATTCGCCGATCATCACCGGCACCCGCACGAGATGGCACTCTCGGAGCTATTGCCCGCGCTGGACGAGCCGATGGTGAAGATCGTGGTGCGGCACCCCGAGGTGTCCAGCGCGGAGTTGTACCGCGCCGCTGTGGCGGCAGGGGTCGACGGCGTCGAACTGACCCATTCGGGCGCGCCCTACCTCGAGATGGCCCCGTCGGGGGTGTCGAAGGCCAGTGCCCTCGCGGAGCTGTGCTCGGCAGGTGGGATCGAGGCGCACGAGGTCGCCGTCGCGGGCGACGGGATCAACGACGTCCCGATGCTGGCGTGGGCGGGGACCGCCCTGTGCCCGTCGAACGCGCTGCCGGAGGTGAGGGCGCTGGCCGACCGCGTCCTGGCCGGCAACGACGAGGACGGCGTCGCCCGCTACCTCGAGGAACTCGTGGGGGCGCCCGGTCGGTGAGCGGCCGGGTCAGGGCACCGCGACCAGCGACACCGTGGTGCCCGCCTCGACCCGTGTTCCGGGTCCGGGGCTCTGGGTGAGGACCAGCGACCGGTCGGAGTCGGTGACCTGCCTGATCTGTGGCACCAGGCCGAGGCCGGTCAGCTCATCGCGGGCCGAGCCCACCGTGCGCCCGAGCATCGAGGGCAGCCGGACCGCGGTCGAGACGATCAGCGTGACGCTCGATCCCGCTCCGACCTGCGTGCCGGTCGACGGGTCGGTACCGATCACATCGCCGCCGTCGACGCCGCTGTCGAACTCTTCGCGGGTCTCGCCGACGGTGATCCCGACGGCGTCAAGGGCGGCCCTGGCCTCATCGGCGGATTTGCCGCGCACGTCCGGCATCCGGACCGGCGGCGAACCCTTGCTCCGGATCATCTGGACCTGTGACCCGACGTCGAGCACCGTGCCCGGACCCGGCTTCAGCGCCGCCACACCGCCATTGGGCACCTTGGTGCTGAAGGCCTCACCGCCCTCGACGGGCACGAAGGTGCGCTCGCGCAGCACCCGGTCCACCTGATCCGGGTCGCCGCCCGCGGGCAGCTCGGGGACCGCGGGCCTGCCGAGCGACACCAGCAGGGCCACCACCGACTCCTTCGGCACCCGGGACCCGGCGGCGGGATCGGTGCCGAGCAGGGTGTCGACCGGGGCGCTGTTCGAGTACTCGCCGCGGATCTCGGCGCTCAGCCCGGCGGCCTCGATCGTCGACGTCGCCGAGGCGCGGTCAAGGCCGTCGATGGCGGGCACCGCCGCGTACCGGCCGGACCCCATCCACCACCCGCCGAATCCGACCGCGACCCCGAGCAGCAGGATCACCAGCAGCCACACCATGATCGTGCGGCGCGAGCGCTGACGCTCGGCCGCGAAATCGGGGAACTCGTACTGGGCCGGGTCGCGACGGTGCTGCCGTGTCGCGCCGGGGTCCACCTCCGACTGCGGGAACTCCGGCTGGCGCGCGGTCAGGTCGGTGACCACCTTGGTCGGCTGCGGGCCTGCGTGCTGGATGCCGGGGTGCACCGCGGTCGGGGCGGCCGACGCCAGTGCCGTCGTCGCGTCGTTCGGTCCGGCCGTGGTCGCCGCGGGCGGTGGCAGCGCGCCCGCGACCTGCATGGCCGCGCTGAGGTGCTGCGCGGATCGTCTCGGGGCGGGTACCCGGTAGGCGGGCAACTGCAGTTGCCGGCTCACCGAACGCAGCGCCGCCGACATCTCGCCCGCGTTCGTGAATCGTTCCTCGGGGTCACGGGCGGTGGCCTCGAGCACCAGCTGGTCGAACTCCGGCGGCACCCCCTGGATCTGGGAACCCGGGCTGGGTACGTCGGCGTTGATCCGCTGATAGGCGATCGAGAGCGAGGTGTCGCCGGTGAACGGCGTTCGGCCGGTGAGCATTTCGAACAGCAACACGCCGGTCGCGTACACGTCGCTGCGGGCGTCGGCGTTGCCGGTGGTGACCTGCTCGGGGGAGAGGTAGGCGGCGGTACCGAGGATCACGCTGCTGGAGGTGGCGTTGGATCCGGCGACCGCGCGAACCAGACCGAAGTCGGCGATCTTGACCTCGCCCGAGTCGGAGATCAGCACGTTCTCCGGCTTGATGTCGCGGTGCACCAGGCCGGCGCGGTGCGCGACCGCGAGCGCGTCGAGCACCGGTCCGGTGACCGCGGCCGCGGCATGCGGCGGCATCGGGCCGCGCTCGCGCAGCAGCTCGCGCAGCGTCCCGCCCGCGACCAGCTCCATCACCAGGAACGCGTGTTCGCCGTCGACGCCCTGGTCGTACACGGCGACCAGCCCGGGATGGGTCAACCGGGCCACCGCGCGGGCCTCGAACTCGAAGCGGGCGACGAACTGGGGGTCCTGTGCGAACTTCGGGTCCATGACCTTGATCGCGACCGGCCGGTCGAGCCGCATGTCGAGGCCGCGGTAGACCATCGACATCCCGCCGCGCGCGATCGGGGAGTCCACCCGATAGCGGCGGTCGAGCAGTGTGCCGATCAGCGCCTGATCTCCTGGCCCCACCCGCGCTTACCCCGTTTCTCTTCTACTCGGTGATCCACCGCAGCAGTTTCGACAATGTCCGCATCGATGGTAGCCAGCGGGCCGCCCGCCCGGTGCCGACGGCGCGGCGGTCGCGATCGCGCGGACCGCCCATGAGGTACCGCGCACCGACCCGATACCGTTACCCATGTGAGTGCAATCCCTTATAGCGACGACGTCCTCGATCCCTCGGTAGAGCTGCTGCAGCTCGCGGATGTGGCCAAACTGCTCGGAATCGTCGTCACCCGGGTGCACCAGATGCTCCGCGACGGCGAGCTGGTCGCCGTGCGCCGCGACGGCGTCATCGGCGTGCCCGCAACCTTCTTCACCGCGGACGGCGAGGTGGTCCGGCTGCTGTCCGGTCTGCTCGTGGTCCTGCGCGACGGCGGTTACAGCGAGGAGGAGATCCTGCGCTGGCTGTTCACCGAGGACGAGACCCTGCCGGGCGCCCCGGCGGACGCGCTGCACACCGACCTCGCCCGCGAGGTGGTTCGCCGCGCCCAGGCGATGGCCTTCTAGGCGCGTCGATTCGATGAGCCCGCCGCCGGGGCTCCCGGGACTACGCTTTCCGCCATGACATCCATGAACGGCAAGGTTGTCCTCATCACCGGCGGCGCGCGTGGTGTCGGAGCGGAGGTCGCCCGTCGGCTGCACGCCAAGGGTGCGAGGCTCGTGCTGATCGACCTGGACGCGGAGCCGCTGCGCGCGCTGGCCGAGGAACTCGGTGGTCCCGATCGCGCGCTGACCGTCGTCGCGGACGTGTGCGACCTCCCGTCGATGGAATCGGCTGTCGCGCAAGGGGTCGAGAAGTTCGGTGGCATCGACGTCGTGATGGCGAACGCGGGCATCGCGAGCTATGGATCCGTCCTGGCGGTCGATCCGGCGACCTTCAGGCGCGTCGTCGACGTGAACCTCGTCGGCGTCTTCCACACGGTGCGCGCCGCCCTGCCCTCGATCATCGAGCGCAGGGGATACGTCCTGGTCGTCTCGTCGCTCGCGGCGTACACCGCCTCACCCGGGCTGGCTGCGTATCACGCGTCCAAGGCGGGGGCCGAGTACTTCGCCAACACCCTGCGGCTCGAGGTCGCCCACCTGGGGGTCGACGTCGGCTCCGCCCACATGGCCTGGATCGACACCCCGCTGGTCCAGGACGCCAAGGCCGACCTGCCCGCGTTCACCAAGATGCTCGCCGCGCTGCCCGGCCCGCTCGGGAAGACGACGTCGGTGCAGGCGTGTGGCAGCCGCTTCGTGGCGGGGATCGAGAAGCGATCGAGCCGGATCAACGTGCCGGGCTGGGTCGGCGCGTTGCGCTGGCTGCGCCCGCTGGTGCAGACCCCGATCGCCGAACGCGACATCCGCAGGCTCGCGCCGGTGCTGGTGCCCCAGATGGACGCCGAGGTCGCCGGCCTTGGGCGGTCGCTGAGTGCCCGCACGCAGGCGCTCGAGCAGGAGTAGCCGCTCAGCTACGGGCCGCCGCGACCGCGGACTCGAGCAGTCGCGGCGCGACCAGCGTCAGCCGCCGCCGCCTCGGCACCACCGCCCGCCGGTCGAGCACCCGGTAACCGCTCGCCTCGATCTCGTCGAGGATCGCGGAGTACAGGTCGAACGCTGCGGTGATCGCGGGCCGCGCCCTCGGCTCGAGCATCGCCAGTCCCGGCCGGGCATCGCGGTAGCCGGACCGGTTCAGTGCGACGACATGGGCGAGGGCCCGCCCGACACGGGGGTCCGTGGCCCCGGTGGACTGGCAGTGGCGCAGCAGGTCGCCGTCCACGCCGAATGCGGACAGCTCCTCCGTCGGCAGGTAGATGCGTCCGCGCCGCAGGTCTTCGCCCACGTCGCGGATGAAGTTGGTGAGCTGGAAGGCCTCGCCGAGCGCGGCGGCCGCGGGCTCGGCCTGGGCGAGCGGCGTCACCGTGCCCAGGATCGGCAGCATCTGCTTCCCGATCGCCGCGGCCGAGCCGTGCATGTAGCCGCGGAGCTCGTCCATCGAGGCGTAGACGGCACGAAATCCGGGCGCACCGGGCAGGTCCATACGCATGGACCCGAGGAACGCGGTGAAGTGATCGAGCGGGATGGCGTACCGGCCGATGGTGTCGGCTACCGCCAGCACGACCGGTCGGACGTCGTCGGTGGGGCTGCCCGCGACGGCGGCCGTCAGCTCGGATTCGATCCTGTCGAGTTCGGCCAGGCAATCGGAGGCGGGACGGCCGGCAGGGGCGTCGATGTCGACGAGGTCGTCCACGGTGCGGGCGAATCCGTACAGCGCGTACACGGCCGGCCTGCGGTGTTCGGGTAGCAGCCGGGTGGCGAGTGCATAGCTGCGGCCGTGCTCGGCCGCCAGCCGCTCGCAGTACCGGTAGGCGGCTCCGAGATCGCTCGCCGCCGCACGATCGTCCAGCGTCGTCATCTCAGTCCCGGCCGGGGGCCGCCCCGGCGCCGGAACGGGTGTCCGCGGCGTCGGCGACGGCGGGCGTGGAGCGCAGGCGCAGCGGATCGACGGTCACCAGCGACTTGGCCGCGACGAGCGCCGCAAAGGTCGCGAGCAGCACGTGCACGAGGGTGTACAGCCCGGGATTGCCGTCCGGCTGGAAGACCAGCATCAGCCACGTGGACAGGCCGACCAGGATCATCAAGGTCGTGGTCGACAGGGCGAAGCCCGCGGCGACGGCGAGCGGCCACGAGTAGTACCAGGGCAGCGCGGCGGGGGAGAGCACCACGATCGCGACCAACGCGATCAGGATGCCCATGACGGCCTCCCGCGGCGTCCGGCGGAAGCGCCACCACACCGCAACGAGGATCACCACCAGCGCGACCGCGGAGATGGCGCGGGTCACCTCCAGCACCGGGCCCAACCGCAGCCCGGTGAACCAGGAGGTGCTGACGGTGACGATGTGCGCCATGATCGTCGGCAGCGAGAGCCAGTTGATGATCTTCGCCGATCCCGACAGCGCGGTGAGCCACCCGATGCCGACGCCCGCGATGGCCGAGGCCGCGGCGAACACGGCGGCGAACACGGCGAGCCCCGCGCCCGCGGTCTTGGCGAACAGGGCCAGCGGCGACGGCGGGGTGCGGCCTTCTGCCACCGCGCGGTCGCGTTCGTGGATCATCCAGATCCAGACCAGGAACGGCAGCGCGACGCCGGCGGTGGCCTTGATGGCGACACCGACCGCGACCACCGCGATGCCCGCGACGTGGCGCCGCTCGAGCACGAGCGCGATGCCGGCCGTCATCAGGCCAACCATCAGCATCTCGTTGTGCACGCCGCCGATCAGGTGGATCAGGACCAGCGGGTTGAGCACCGCGAGCCACAGCGCGGTCGCCTGGTTGCCGCCGAGCTGGCGGGCCAGGTGCGGTACCGCCCACATGGTCAACGCGAGACCGGGCAGCATGGTCAGCCGCAGCAGCATCGTCCCGGCGATCACGTTGTCGCCGGTGATCGAGGTGATGCCCTGGCCGAGCAGTAGGAAGATCGGTCCGTACGGAGCGGTGGTGGTGGTCCAGACGATGCTCACGTTGTCGAGCAGGATGCCGGGATTGGCCACCGGGCCGACCGCGTACGGGTCGAAGCCGTCCCGCAGCAGCGCGCCCTGCGCCAGGTACGAGTACGCATCCCGGCTGAACATGGGCACAGCCAGCAGCAGCGGGGCCGTCCACACCGGGACCACCCAGCGCAGCTCGTGCAGCGTGGTCGTGCCGCGCAGCGTGCAGCGGCCGAGGCGGACCCACGCCGCGATCATCAACAGCACGCCGACCCACACGAGGATCGTCGACAGGATCAGGCCGTGCCCGAAGCGCAGCCAGGACAGGTGCAGCGCCTCGAGGAGCGGATCCTCGCGCCGAACGCTGCCCGAGCCGAAACCGCCGAAGGTGATCATCGACGCGCCGACCAGCCCGAGGATCGCGGCGTGTCCCGCCTCGCTGCGCGCGAACCCGGCGACGGCGCGGAGACGCCCGGCACTCGGGGCCTGGCCGTTACTGTCGCCGGTGTGCGTGTCAGCAGCGGAAAGTGGGGACGTCATCGGTGCGGCTCTTCCCCCATGGCTGTGCGTTGACTGCGGTCCGGCCGGGCAGGACCCGTCGACGGAATGCGTGGACAGCTGGTTAGTTTAGTGGTTCGGTGTTCCGCAGCGGGAAACGCCTATCGCGCGTGGTGCGTCTGTGACCTGGCACGCAGTTCGCCCGCGATCCGCTGGGCGGCGAGCTTCCCGGAGACAAGCACGGTCGGCACCCCGACCCCCGGGGTGGTGCCGGACCCGGCGAGCACCACGTTCTCGGCTCCGGTGTCGAGGTTTCCGCGCCGGAACGGTCCGGTCTGCGCGAAGGTGTGTGCGGCGGCGAACGGGGTGCCTGCGGACATTCCGCGGTCGGCCCAGGTCTGCGGGGTGTCGATCAGGTCAACAAGGAACCCCTCGGCGATCCCGGTGTAGCCGCGCCGCTCGAGCTCGACGAGCAGCTCGCGGACGTACGGCCGCCCGAGGGCGGCCCAGTCCAGCGGGGCGCTGTGCAGGTTCGGGCACGGCGCCAGCACCGACAGTGGCTCGTGCGGCACACCGTCACGGTCGATCAGCAGTCCCGGGTCGGTGACCGCGGGGCGGGTGAGCAGCAGCGACGGGTCGCTCATCAGCCTGCCGCGACCGCGGCGCGCGGTGATCTCGGCGAACGTCTGCTCCCAGGCCGCCCCGAAGTCGATGGTGTGGTGGCCCGAGTCGGTCCAGCGCGCGGCGACGGAGGCGGGGATGGTGCCGTGTGCCACGACAGCGGAGGGAGAGTGCCGGACCGGCCGCCGCGGCAACGTCCGACGCTGCAGCAGGGCACTCCCGCCGCCGAGGTCCGCGGTCAGGACCACGGCGTCGACCTCGAACGCCGATCCGTCGGCAGCGATCACCCGCGTCGCCCGGCCGTTCCTGTAGTCGATCCGGCTCACCTCGGTCCCGAGTGCGAGCGTGCCGCCCGCGGCGGTGAAGGCGCCTGCCATGGCCTCGGCGATCGCCCGCATGCCGCCGTCGGGGAAGTACACGCCCATCGAGGTGTCCATGTGGGCGATCGCGCCGTAGATGCCGAGCGCCCGCGCCGGGCTCAATCCCGCGTAGAGCGACTGGAAGGTGAAGATGCGCTGCAGCCGCGGGTCACGGAGGTACTTCTCGACGCGTGGCCCGAGCCTGCCGAAGCCGCCGATCCGGACCAGCGTCGACAGGTCCGCGAGGGCAGCGCGCGAGCCGACCAGGTCGAGCGGCGAGTCGAAGTTCGCGTCGATGAACCGGTCGAACTCGGCCGTGAAGATCCGCTCCAGCCAGGAGCGCAGCCGGAGGTAGCGGCCCGCCTCGTCGGGACCGCACGCCCGGGCGACCTCCGCAGCCATCGCGTCGGGGTCCGAGTGCACGGCGATCGCCCCGCCGTCCGCGAATCGCGCGTGATATGCCGGGTCCAGCCGGTGCAGGCGTAGCGGCGGGGACACCGACCCGAAGTCGGCCCCGACCGCGGCCAGCGCCTCGGCGACCAGTTCCGGCATGGTGAGAACGGTTGCGCCGCTGTCGATCTGGTAGCCGGGTCCGTCGTACACGCCGACCCGGCCACCGACCGACGGATCGCGTTCGAGGAGGGTGACCGCGCGGCCGGTGCCAAGCAGGTGCAGCGCGGCCGACAGTCCGGACAGCCCTGCCCCGACGACCACCACGTGATCGGTGCGACCCGGGACCGTGCGCAGGCCCACGCCGATCAGGCCGTACGACGGGTGGCGGCCAGCGCCATCGCGCGCAGGTTCTGCTTGGCCGACTCCGTTGCGGTGCTCGTGTCGAGGGCGCGCAGGCCCCTGGCGGTGAGCTCGTCGATGCGGCGCTCGACCTCGTCCACCGCACCGAGATCGGTGATGATCGCGCGCAGCCGCTGCACCTGCTCCTCGGTGAGATCGGTGCCGATGCTGCGCCGCAGCACGTCCGCGGTGCCACGGTCACTGGCGTCGGCCCGCAGCAGGGCCTCGGCGAACAGCACGGTCCGCTTGCCCTCGCGCAGGTCGTCGCCGGAGGGCTTCCCGGTGACCGCCGGGTCCCCGAACACCCCGAGCAGGTCGTCGCGGAGCTGGAAGGCGATGCCGATGTCGGTGCCGAACTCCCGATAGGCGGCGATCAGATCCGGATCGGCCGCGGCGAGGGCGGCGCCCAGGTGCAGCGGTCGCTCGATCGTGTATGCCGCCGTCTTGTAGCGATTGATCCGCAGCGCCGCGGCCACCGACTCGTCGGCGGTCACCTCGGTGCTCACGTCCAGGTACTGGCCCCCGAGGACCTCGGTGCGCATCGCCGACCACACCGGGCCGAGCCGGACCTGGGCGGCGGCGTCGACCCCGGACTCGCGGACCATGTCGTCCGCCCAGGCCAGCGCGAGATCACCGAGCAGGATGGCCACGGATTCACCGAACTTCGCCGGTTCGCCCGACCATCCGCCCGAACGGTGCCGGTCGGCGAACTCGACGTGCAGGGTGGGAAAGCCCCTGCGGGTGCGGGAGGAGTCGATGATGTCGTCGTGCACGAGGGCGCACGCCTGGACCAGCTCGAGCGCGGCGCAGGCCCGCAGCACCGCGGCGGCGTCGGGACCGGTCGGGTCGCCACCGGCGCCCAGCCAGCCCGTCCAGGCGAACGCGGGCCGGACCCGCTTGCCGCCGCGCAGGACGAAGGCCTCCAGCGCGGTCGTGGCGTCGGTGAACGTGCCGCCGACGGCATCGGTGATCGGCCTGCGACTGTCGAAGAACTCGCGCAATGCCGTCTCGACGGCGGCGGGCAGCGACTCGGTGGCCTCGGGGGAGGCGGCGTGGGCGGACAGGGTGTCCTCCTCGGTGATGGCCCCGGGAATTGCCCTGGGAAGGTGATCGACACCCTCACCCTAGTGGTCCGTCGAAGTCGCCCTCGCTGCCCGCCACTATGATTGTCGAGTGACATTCGATGCCGTCAGGGGACGGTCAAGCGAGGGCTGGGTGACCCAGACCCCGTCGATCGTGGACCGGATCGGTTCGAGCGGCGGGCGGATTCCCTTCTCGGTGGAGTTCTCGCCGCCGCGCGATGCCGATGCGGAGGCGCGTCTGTGGCGCGCGGTCCGCGAGTTCGAGCAGATGCAGCCCGCGTTCGTCTCGATGACCTATGGGGCCGGCGGATCGACCAGAGACCGGACCGTGCGCGTCACCGGTGCGCTCGCCGAGGAGACCACGCTGCTCCCGGTCGCCCATCTGACCGCCGTCGGCCACAGCGTCGACGAGTTGCGTGCGATGGTCGGCGCCTACGCGGACCGCGGCATCAGCAACATCCTGGTGCTGCGCGGCGATCCGCCTGGCGATCCGCTCGGCGAGTGGGTCCGGCATCCCGACGGCGTCGAGTACGCCGAGGAACTGGTCCGGCTGGTCCGCGACCTCGGCGACTTCCATGTCGGTGTCGCGTCCTTCCCCGAGGGGCACTTCCGGGCGCCGGACCTCGACCACGACACCAGGTACCTGGTCTCCAAGCTGCGTGCCGGGGCCGAGTACTCGATCACCCAGATGTTCTTCGATGTCGACGACTACCTGCGGCTGCGTGACCGGGTGTCCCGGTACGACGCCGAGCAGGGTGCCAAGCCGATCATCCCGGAGATCATGCCGATCACGTCGCTGCGCTCGGTCAAGCGGATGGTGGAGCTGTCCGGATCGCGGCTGCCGCGCGAGCTCGCGGAGCGGCTGGATCGCGCGGCAGGCCACGGATCCGAGGAGAACCGCGCCGCGGTCCGTGAGATCGGCATCGAGCTCGCCACCGAGATGAGCGAGCGGTTGATCGCCGAGGGTGCACCCTGTCTGCACTTCATCACGCTGAACTTCGCCCGCGCGACCCGCGAGGTGCTGGCCCGTCTCGGACTGGCCACCTCGGTCAGGTAGCGCTTCGCGCCCGTGCGCGTGTCGCGCCCCACCCGGGGTGCAACACGCGCACCGTGCGTCAGCGCCTCGGGTGCCTGCTGAAGTACGCCATCGCGCCGACCACGAGCGCGACGCCAAGCGTGACGCCCGCGACGATACCCGCCCAGCCGGCGAAGCCGCGGGTGCTCGGGTCGGCGTATCGGGTCTCGGCGCGGAGCGTGCTCACCTCGCCGGGCGGCAGCTTCCAGGTCACGATGGAGTCGGCGTCGCGGGTTCCGTTGGTGGTGTTCACCCGCGCGGGGAAGGCGACGCTGAACTGGACGTCGCTGCCGTCGGGCACCGATTTGAGGTCCGCCTTGCCCTCCAGGACCACGACGTCGCCGTTGCGCCGGAAGTCCAGCTGGATGGAGCTGCCGGTCTGACTGGACATCGCCCCGAGCTGCTGCACCTCGCCGAAGGTCAGGTCACTGAAGAAGGCCTGACTACCGACGTATCCGTCCTGCTTGTACGCCTGAACCCGGACCTTCGAGATCAACGAATCCGGCGGGATCAGCTCAGGGCCCTTGTCGTTGTCGTCCGCGGGAACCGTCGCGGCGACGATCTGTCCCGACACCCGGTCGTCGGGTGAGACGCCGAGTGACGCCTGGACCCGAAGGCACCCGCTGAGCACCGGGATGCAGATCAGGAGGAGCAGGGAGAGGGCGAACAGTCGGACGCGGGATCGACTTCGGACATCGGAGTGGGGCTGCTGCACAGCGTTATCGTGCCAGGCAGCCATGCAGGTGTCAGGCGGTAGGGGTACGCGGCGTGGCGGATCCGGTGGCTCCCGGCCCGCTCATCGGCGCAGCGCCCGGCGCAAGCCTCCGAACCGGGCGTCGGACAACGCGATCCGCGCGGCGCTGCGCCCACTCGACCCGGACACTCCGCCGCCCGGGTGGGTGGACGCGCCGGTCAGGTACAGCCCCTTCGCGCCGGGCACCCGGTGTCCCGACAGTTCCGGCAGGGGCCGCCACATGAACATCTGGTCCAGCGACATCTCGACGTGCATCACGTTGCCACCGATCAACCCCATCTCGGACTCGAGGTCCGCGGGGGTCTGCACCAGCCGGTGGCGCACCGAGTCCGTGAATCCCGGTGCCAGCCGCTCGATCTCGGCGACGATCCGGTCACCCTCGGATTCGGCGAGGTCCGCCCAGTCGCGTCCGCCGGTGAGTGAGTAGGGATGCCACTGCGACCACAACGTCGCCTGATGCTCGCCCGCGGGGGTCAGGCTCGGGTCGATCCCGCTGAAACTCATCGCGAGGACCGCGGGGACGGGCGGCAGCTCGCCCGCCAGCGCCGCGCCGTGCGCGAGCCTCAGCTGCGCGCGATCGGAGACCAGTAGCTGAAGCCCGGAGGTGACGGTCTCGCCCGCCGGGGCGCTGGGATAGCAGGGGAGCGAATCGGTTCCGAGGCGGACCACCATGCCGATCCCCGGCCCGACCCGGATCCGGCGGCGCCACCCGTCCAGTTGCGTCCGGTCGTGGCCGCCGCGCTCGAGCAGGTCGAGGGTGTTCAGGATGTGGCAGCCGGCCACCACCGTCCTGGCCTGGACCTCGTGGCCATGGGCGGTGCGTACCGTCCAGCCCTTCGGCGTGCGGCGCAGCTCGGTCACCGCGTCGCCGAGTCGCACCGATCCACCGTCCGCGGCCAGTCGCGACGCCAGGGCCCGGGTGAGGGCGCCGCTGCCGCCGACCGCCCGGCCCGGCGGCAGGGTGTGCATCAGTGCCGCGAACCCGACCATCGGGGCGGTGCCTGGCTCGGACATCGGTGGACCCGACTGCGCGCCGAACCAGGCAAGAGCCGCCTTGAGGCGCTCGCTGTCGAAGTAGTTGTCCAGCAAGCTGTCCCCGGAGGCGAGGAACTCCCGTGAGAACGCCGCGGCGCCAGCGCCCCGATCCAGGGTGCCGAACGAGCGGGCCAGCCTCCCACCGGTCGGCGGCCCGGCGAACGCCCGCATCACGCCCGCGGTGCGCGGACCCCAGGTGTCGACGAACTCTCGGTATGCCCTCGCGTCGGCGGCCCCGCAGGACTCGGCGATGGAGGCGCAGGTCCGTTCGAGGCTGCGGTGGAAGACGATGCCCGGCCTGCCGGACTCGGGCGGCGCGGGCGCGAATGCCCAAGGGTCGCAGTCGAGATAACGCAGTCCGTGCGAGGCGAGGTCGAGGTCCTCGATGATGCCGGTGTGCCGGATCATGATGTGCGCGGACGAACCGCGGTCCACCTGATGGCCGGGGAACCGTTCGACGGTGGACACCGCGCCGCCCACCACGGTGTCGCGCTCGAGCACCTCGACCGACCAGCCGGACCGGGCGAGGTAGCACGCCGACACCAGCGCATTGTGTCCGGATCCCACCACCACCGCGTCGATCATCTGTCCAGGCTATCGGCTGGGGGAGTGCGCGTTCTCGGTCCCTTCGGCGGCGAGCGGCAGCAGGCGCCCCAACACCGCGAACGGCCTGTTGTCCCCGGTGAAGGTGAAATGCCGCACCACATCGGTGAATCCGAGCCTGCGATAGAGACGCCAGGCGCGGTTGTCCTCGTCGTCGACTTCGGGGGTGGACAGCAGTACGTGACTCTCCTGCCGGTCTTCGAGGAGCCTGCGGAGCAACGCCTCGCCGGTGCGGTGTCCCTGTGCGGCACGTGCCACATGGAGTTCGGTCAGCTCGAAGTAGTCGCCGAGGACCTCATGGATCCGCCGTTCGTCGGCGCCGGAACGGTGCATCCCCTCGCGCACCTGCTGGTGCCACCACTGGTGCGGGGCGCCCCGGTAGCCGTAGGCGATGCCGACCATGGTGCCCTCGCCCGAGCCGGGATCGTCGGCGTCGTCGGGGAGGACCGCGGCGACCGCGTGCCAGCCGGGTCGATGGGTGTGTTCGGTCCACATCGGGGCCCGGTGGAACTCGGTCCCCTTCGGGTAGTCCATGGCCTCGACGTAGATGGCAAGCGCCTCGGCCATCCGGCGCCGTAGTTCCTGCGCGGACAGCTCGACCAGCAGCGGTGTCGTGTTGATACCGACCGGACTCACCCTCTCTCTTGACGACGTGTCGGTGGGGGCAGCTATATTGAATATGTCGAACGAATGTTCGATGTCGGCAATCCGGCGAAGCGCGAGGGAAGCGGGCTTCGCCGGATTCCGACCCTAAGGCCTGACCGGTCGTACCGGCGGGTGGCGTGGTTGCGCAGGAGGTGTTCGGAAGATGGCAAGTCAGGCAGTTCAGGCAGCGGCGGCCCTCCGGGTGGGGGCTCCGGCGTCATCGGCACGACACACGGTGTCGCGGGTGGAGGCCCCGGTGTCGCGCCGCGCGCGGGCGCTGCTCGATCGCGCGGACTCGCTGCTGGCCGAGGCGGCGGGTGCGCGGGACGCGTCCGAACGGTTCCGCTCCGCGTACCTCGCCGCGCTCCGCGGTGCCGGGGCCGCGCTCGGGGGTGAGCAACGGCCACGCACCGGATCGCGTAGCGCCTGGGTGCTGCTCGCGCGCGCGGAACCGTCACTCGCGGGGTGGTCGGAGTTCTTCGCCGGGTACTCGGCCACCCGCGCGGCCATCGAGGCCGGCATCTCGCGCACGATCACGCTCGGCGAGGCCGATGATTTCCACCGTGAGGTCTCTCGATTCCTCACCGCGGTCGAGGATCATCTCGGTGGCGACAAACACCTCGATGGCGCGCCGCACACCTTGGTGGGGAGGTCTGCCTAGCAGGGGATCTGCGGTGCCAGCGAAATAAGTTGGCATCTCGTCGATGGACTAGGTGGTACGTCGCCACGTGTACTCGTATCATTGACGACAGGTAGCCGCCAACGTCGGAAACCCGCCGCTTCGTACCAACGGATCGGTCGCCACCTTTAGTGCCGGGGGAGGTACCGTGCCACTCTCCGAGCACGAGCAGCGGATGCTCGATCAGATCGAGAGCGCGCTTTACGCCGAAGATCCGAAATTTGCTTCCTCCGTGAGGGGAGGCCGTATGCGTGCGGCTTCGAGCAAGCGTCGACTTCAGGCTGGAGCTCTCTTCTTTCTCGGACTCGTCCTCTTGGTCGCGGGCGTCGCGCTCCCGTTCAAGCCGGGCGGTTTCCCGATCATCAGCCTGCTCGGTTTCGTAGTGATGTTTGGAGCCGGGGTTCTGTTCCTCATGCGGGGATCGAAGAAGGGCCTCTCGGCAGTGCCTGACGAGCCCGGCAGGCCCACGAAGGGGTCGGTCGCAGGCAAGCGCGCTGACGGCCGCAAGGGCGGCAGCAGTGGGGGATTCTCCTCGCGTATGGAAGACCGGTTCAAGCGGAGATTCGAACAGGAGTAGCCGAAACGCCGTCGCGGAGGCAAGAGTCCAGGCGGCAGGCAACAGCGGAGCGGCGTGACACCCAGGTGTCACGCCGCTTTTGCGTTGGCTGTCGATGGTGTCGCCACGGATCCCCACCTTCCCCCACATTCCTCCCCGGGCCGGTCGAGCTCGGTGTGGATGTCTCGCCGCATCCGTCTGACCTGGGATTTCAGTATGAGGTGGTGGCGTACCTCGCTGTGACGCCCCGGCAGTGGGGAAGATCGCACAGTTTTTCCCCACATCGCACCACCGCTGTGAACTGGTCTTTTGATGCAGATTGCGGGCGTGGAACCCTAAATTGGCATTGAAAGTGGAGGAAAGTGGGGTAACGTGGTGCGCAGCGGAACGTGCAGACGGACCGCAAGGGCCTAGGACGTTCGAATCGGACGCAGGGTGGAGGTGTCGAGATGTTTCTCGGTACCTACACGCCGAAGCTCGACGACAAGGGGCGGCTGACGTTGCCCGCGAAGTTTCGAGATGCACTGGCGGGAGGGTTGATGGTCACGAAAGGGCAGGACCACAGCCTCGCGGTGTATCCCCGAGAAGAGTTTGCCGCTCTCGCACGCCGAGCCGCCGCAGCATCACGCAGCAATCCCGAGGCCCGCGCCTTTGTGCGCGGCCTGGCGGCAGGCACCGACGAGCAGCATCCCGACGCCCAGGGACGGATCACCCTCTCCGCCGACCACCGCCGTTACGCGGGGTTGTCGAAGGAGTGTGTGGTGATCGGATCGGTCGATTTCCTCGAGATCTGGGACGCGCAGGCGTGGCAGAGCTACCTCGAGGAGCACGAAGAGAGCTACTCACAAGCCAGAGCCGAGTCACTGGGCGAGATCTTCTAGCCCAGCCAGAGCCGTACGGCGAGTGCCGCGAGGCCTCTGCCCGAACGCCGACCCTGACGCACTTCCCCAGCGCCAGGTTCGGTCAATCGGACAGGGACCTCGAGGCATTCGCCACTCTTCCCCCTTCGCGATCGGAAATTCCCGAAGCACTCAAGACCCGGAGGCAGCAATGGTGGACGATGAGGCAAACGGCCCCGCCTCCACCGGCGAGTTCGGGCACGTCCCGGTACTGCTCGGTCGCGCGGACGAACTGCTCGGCCCGGCGCTGACGGCGGTTTCGCCGGACGCCGCGGGCGCGGTGATGATCGACGCGACACTCGGCCTCGGCGGCCACTCCGAACACTTCCTGCGGACCTACCCGGGTCTGCACCTGATCGGACTCGATCGCGATCCCAACGCTCTCGAGATCGCCGGCAAGCGGCTGGCGCCGTTCGGTGACCGAGTCACGTTGGTGCACACCAGGTATGACGGAATCGTCCCAGCGCTCGAGCAGGCGGGACTGCCGCCGGTGGAGTCGGTGCACGCAATCCTCTTCGACCTCGGTGTCTCGTCGATGCAGCTGGACGAGGCCGAGCGAGGCTTCGCCTACTCGGTGGACGCGCCGCTCGACATGCGGATGGACCCCACCAAGGGATTGACCGCGGCCGACGTGCTCAACACCTACAGCCATGGCGATCTCGCCAGGGTGCTCAGTACATACGGCGAGGAGCGCTTCGCCGGCCGGATCGCATCAGAGATATTGCGCCGCAGGCAGATCGAGCCGTTTACCACCAGTGCGCAGTTGGTCGAGGTGCTGTACGCCTCGATTCCCGCGGCCACGCGGCGCACCGGTGGCCACCCCGCGAAGCGGACCTTCCAGGCTCTTCGGGTGGAAGTCAACGGAGAGCTCGATTCGCTACGCGCGGCGATCCCGGCTGCGCTCGATGCACTGGCGATCGGCGGGCGCGTGGTCTTCATGTCCTACCAGTCGCTGGAGGACCGAATCGTCAAGCAGGAACTGACACCCCGCACCAAGTCCCGCAGTCCGGAGGGGCTCCCGATGGAGCTGCCGGGCATGGGTGCGGAGTTCGCATTGCTCACCCGTGGGGCGGAACGGGCGAGCGAGCAGGAGATAGAGGAAAACCCGCGGTCGGCCCCGGTCCGATTGCGTAGTGCCGAACGGATTTCCAGGAGGGTGACGGCATGACAGTTCCCGTGAGGCCGGGCGGTTCTCGATCCACTGATGCCGGTGTCGTCAGGCCAAGGGGGCGCGGTCGCGCCGCGGTGGCCGCGGGCAAGCGTTCCACCGCCGCGCAGCGCGCATACGAGCGTCGGCAGCAGCGTGCCGCGATCCAGCCCGTCGGAGAGGCGGCGGACCGTCGCCGCGGCCACTTCACGGCGCGAATCCCGTTCGTCGCCACCATCATCGGCATGTTGTCCGTGGGGCTGGCGCTGACCCTGGTGCTGACCACCCGGGCCGCGGAGGACTCCTATGAGCTCAGTGCGGCCAAGGCACACAACCAGGACCTGATGGAGCAGCGCTCCGCGCTCGAGCGCGACGTCCGGGAGGGCAACTCCGCTCCGGAGCTGGCCCGCAAGGCGACCGAGCTCGGCATGATCCCCGCGAAGGACGTCGCCCGGCTCGTCGTGAACCCGGACGGCACGGTGGACATCGTCGGCAAGCCGACCCCGGCGCAGGGTGCGCCTGCGGCGCCGCTGAACCCCCAGCCGCCCGCTCAGTCGAGCGCGGCGCCGCGGACCGGCAACACCGCGGCCCCGGTGCCGACCACCCGGCCGGCAGCCCCGACAACGACCGCGCCCCGTCCCGGCGCGCCGTTGGCGGCCAATCAGCCGCAGCTGCAGGCACAGGGTGAACAATTGGTACCCATGAGCAGGCCCACCCCGGACACCGGACAGGCAGGTAACGCGGGCGGTCGCGGGTGACCCGAGGTACCGCGCCCGCACCCGCACCGCGTCGTGCGCCGGTTCGACGCGGTGCCCGCCAGGACGACACCTCCTCGTTCCGGTTCCGGTACAGGACGGGCCGCGTCACCATGTTCATCGCGCTCGGGGTCGCCTCGGTGCAGCTGCTCTGGATCCAGGGCATCGAGGCTCCCAAGCTCTCGGCCGAGGCCGCGAATCAGCGGTCGGTCACCGTGATCGACCCTGCGACCAGGGGCTCGATCACCGATCGCCGTGGCAACCCCATCTCCTTCACGATGGAGGCGAAGGCGCTGACCTTCCAGCCGACCAAGGTGCGCAAGGAGCTCGAGGCCGCGCGCGCGAAGAGTGAGAAGGCGCCGACGGTCGACGAGCGGCTCGAGGCCATCGCCAAGGGCGTCAACGCCAAGCTCGGTGACTCGGCGCCGAAGAAGGACGTGCTCGCCCAGCTCAAGAGCAACGAGACCTTCGTCTACCTGGCCCGCAGTGTCGACCCGGCCGTGGCCGCGAAGCTCAGCGAGGACTTCCCGGAGATCGGCCTCGAGCGCCAGGACATCCGTGAGTACCCCGGTGGCTCGCTCGCCGCGAACCTGGTGGGGGCGACCGGTTGGGACGGTCACGGTCTGCTCGGGCTGGAGGATTCGCTCGACTCCACCCTCGCGGGCACCGACGGCTCCCAGACCTACGACCAGGGCTCGGACGGCGCCGTCATCCCCGGCAGCTGGCGCGACAAGCAGCCGGCGGTCGACGGCTCGACCGTGGAGCTCACCATCGACTCGGATCTCCAGTATTACGTGCAGCAGCAGGTGCAGCAGGCCAAGAACCTCTCCGGCGCGAAGAACGCCTCCGCGGTGGTCCTCGACGCGCACACCGGCGAGGTGCTCGCGATGTCGAATGACAACACCTTCAACCCGTCGCTTGGGCTCGGCAACAGCGGCAAGGCCGAGCTGGGCAACCTGCCGGTGAGCACGCCGTTCGAACCCGGTTCGGTGAACAAGATCGTCACCGCGGCCGCGGCGATCGAGTACGGGCTCACCAAACCCGATGAGGTGCTCCAGGTTCCGGGCTCGATCCAGATGTCCGGCGTGTCGGTGAAGGACGCCTGGTCGCACGGCGTCGCGCCGTACACCTCGACCGGAGTCTTCGGGAAGTCCTCCAACGTCGGCACGCTGATGCTCGCGCAGCGAGTGGGGGAGGACCGCTTCGCGGACATGCTGACCCGCTTCGGACTCGGGCAGCGCACCGACGTCGGTCTGCCGGGCGAGAGCGCGGGCGACGTCCCCAGCCGCGACCAGTGGTCGGGCGGCACCTTCGCCAACCTGCCCATCGGTCAGGGCCTGTCGATGACGCTGCTGCAGATGACAGGCATGTACCAGGCGATGGCGAACGACGGGGTCCGGATCCCGCCACGGGTCGTCCGCGCGACGATCGACGCGGACGGGAACCGGTCCGAGACCGAGCGCCCGGAGGGCATCCAGGTGGTCAGCGCGCAGACCGCGACGACGGTGCGGGACATGTTCCGTTCGGTCACCCAGCGCGATCCCATGGGATACCAGCAGGGCACCGGCGCACCCGCGGCTGTCGAGGGCTACCAGATCAGCGGCAAGACCGGCACCGCGCAGCAGGTGGATCCCGCCTGCAAGTGCTACTCGAACTCGAATTATTGGATTACCTTCGCGGGGATCGCCCCGTCGGACAACCCGCGGTTTGTGGTCGGCATCATGCTCGACGCCCCTGTCCGCAGCGCCGACGGTTCGGGTGGCCAGTCCGCTGCGCCGCTGTTCCACAACATCGCCTCCTGGATGCTGCAGCGGGACCGGGTCCCGCTGTCCGCCGATCCCGGACGACAATTGGTGCTCCAGGCCGACTGACTGTCGGCGAGCGGGCCGCGGGGCCGACCACACCGCGTTGTCGACGGCGAAGTCGATGACCGAGTCCAGTCTGTGACAGTTCGCCGGTAACCTGACACGTCGGCCAGCAGCCCAGCCACCGATCCGAACCCGAGAGGAGCCACCTGCCCGTGCAAGGGACGAACACTCCGCAGCACTCGACGGGAGAGGTGGCAGGCCCCGCAGGCTCCGTGCCTGGCGACCTGCGCCCCGAACACCCACCGCAGACGCCGGTGACCGCGCTGGCCGAGCTGATCGGCGCGCGGGTCCAATGGGTCGCAGGAACCGCTGCGACCGCTGCGACCGCGGAGTCCGCGGGCGACGCCCCCATCTCCGTGACGGGGGTCGAGCTACGCGCCCAGAGCATCGAGCCGGGTGACCTGTTCGCCGCACTGCCCGGAGCCCGTGCGCACGGAGCCGAGTTCGCCGCGTCCGCCCTCGAACGAGGTGCGGTCGCCGTGCTGACCGATCCCGCGGGCATGGCCACGCTGGCGGCGCTCGCCCCGGCGACCGCGCTGCCGGTGCTGGTGCACCCGGATCCGAGATCGGTCCTCGGTGAGGTCTCGGCCACCGTCTACGGGCGGCCCGCGGATCGGTTGCAGGTCATCGGGATCACCGGCACCTCGGGCAAGACGACCACCGCGTACCTGGTCGAGGCCGGTCTGACCGCGTCCGGTCGCAGGGCCGGGCTGGTCGGGACCATCGAGACCCGGATCGAGGGGCGCCGCGTGCCGAGTGCCCTGACCACCCCCGAGGCGCCGCAGCTGCACGCGCTCTTCGCGGTGATGCTCGAGCGCGGGCTCGACACCGTGGTGATGGAGGTCTCGAGCCACGCGCTCTCGCTCGGCCGGGTGGACGGAACCGACTTCGCGATCGGCGCGTTCACCAACCTCTCCCAGGATCACCTGGACTTCCACGACGGACTCGACGACTATTTCGCGGCCAAGTCCAGGCTGTTCGCCAGGGACTCCACCGTTCGGGCCCGCCGCGCCGTGGTGTGCGTCGACGACGAGTGGGGCAGCCGGATGGCGGAGATCGCCGCGGCGGCGGTGCCGCCAGAATCCACGGCGGCGGTGCTGCCAGAATCCGCGGCGGCGGTGCTGCCAGAATCCGCGGCGGCGGTGCTGCCAGAATCCGCGGCGGCGGTGCTGCCAGAATCCGCGGCGGCGGTGCCGCCAGAATCCGCAGCCGAGGCGCCACCGACGACTGTCTCGATCACCACCGGCGGAGCGGACTGGACCGCCTCCGAGGTCGTCGCGGCCGAGGACGGTTCGCAGCGGTTCATCGCGCACGGACCCACCGGGTCGCTGCCGGTCGCGCTGCGCCTGCCCGGCCACTACAACGTGGCCAACGCGTTGCTGGCCCTTGCGACACTGGCCGCGGCAGGCGTCGACCCGGAGCGGGCCGCCGCGGGCATCGGGTCGGTTGACGTGCCGGGTCGGGTGCAACGGGTCGACCGCGGACAGGATTTCCTGGCGGTCGTCGACTACGCGCACAAGCCGGCCGCGCTGGAGGCGGTCATCGCGACACTGCGCGGACAGTCGGCGGGCCGGCTGGCCGTGGTGGTCGGAGCAGGCGGCGACCGCGACCAGGGCAAGAGGCCGATGATGGGCGAGGTGAGCGCCAGGGGAGCAGACCTGGTGATCATCACGGACGACAACCCGCGCAGCGAGGACCCGGCCGCGATCCGCGCGGCGGTCCGCGAGGGCGCGCTCGGCGTGCCCGAGGCGGCGCGCGCGGAGGTCCGCGAGTTCGCGGACCGAGCGGAGGCCATCGCCGACGCCGTCCGCTGGGCCGAGCCGGGGGACATGGTCCTCGTCGCGGGCAAGGGACACGAGATCGGACAGGAGATCAACGGGGTGAAGCACCCATTCGACGACCGCGAGGTCCTCGCCGCTGCGATAGACGCGGTCGGCCGTAGCGACGAAGGGCAGGTCCGATGATCCCGATGAGCCTGGCCCGGATCGCCGAGATCGTCGGCGGCACGCTGCACGATGTGCCCGATCCCGACACCATGGTGACCGGCACCGTGGAGTTCGACTCCCGCAAGGTCACTGCCGGGGGACTGTTCCTCGCGCTGCCCGGCGCCCGTGTGGACGGGCACGACCATGCGGCCGCGGCCGTCGCCTCCGGGGCGGTGGCGGTGCTCGCCGCCCGCCCGGTCGGCGTGCCCGCGATCGTGGTGGCTCCGTTGCCGCCCGCGCAGACCAACGCGATGGCCCTCGAACACGACACCGACGGCTCCGGGGCAGCGGTGCTCGAGGCACTGGCCGCCCTGGCCAGGACGAGCACCGATGACCTGGCGGCGCGAGGCCTGACGGTTGTCGGGGTCACCGGGTCGTCGGGCAAGACCTCGACCAAGGATCTGCTGGCGGCGGTGCTCACCCCGCTCGGTTCGGTGGTCGCACCGCCCGGATCGTTCAACAACGAGCTCGGGCATCCCTGGACGGCGCTGCGCGCAGATGCGGACACCGACTTCCTGGTCCTCGAGCTCTCCGCGCGGGGCACCGGTCACGTGGCCGCGCTGGCGGAGACGGTCCCGCCGCGGATCGGTGTCATCCTCAACGTCGGCACCGCGCACCTCGGTGAGTTCGGTTCCCGCGACGCGATCGCGCAGGCCAAGGGCGAGCTCGCCGAGGCGCTGCCCGCGGCGGAGGACGGCGGGGTCGCGGTGCTCAACGCCGACGACCCGCTCGTCGTGGCGATGGCGGAGCGGACCCGCGCCCGGGTGGTGCTGGTCGGTCAGTCCGAGCGTGCGGACGTGCGGGCCGTGGACGTGCACCTCGATGCGGAGGCCCGCCCCTCCTTCACATTGGAGTGCCGCTACCCGGTGGGTTCCGCCCACGAGGGCGACGTCGCGACGGTACAGATCCAGCTCGGCGTGCACGGTGAGCACCAGATCGGCAACGCGCTGGCCGCGGCCGCGGTGGCACTGGAATGCGGAGCCACCGTCGCCCAGATCGCCACGGCACTCGGCGCCGCGACGGCCGCGTCGGTACGCCGGATGGACGTGCGGCACCGAGCCGACGGCGTCACGGTGATCAACGATTCGTACAACGCCAACCCCGATTCGATGCGCGCGGCGCTCAAGGCCCTGGTGTCGATGGGACGTTCGGGTGAGGGCGCGCCGCGCCGTACCTGGGCAGTGCTCGGGGAAATGGCCGAACTCGGACCAGAATCAGTGATCGAGCACGACGCCATCGGGCGGCTGGCCGTACGACTGGACGTCAGCAGGCTGATCGTGGTCGGCACCGGCAGGCCGTCCCGCGCGATGCACCAGGGCGCGGTCATGGAGGGTTCATGGGGCGAGGAGTCGATCGTGGTCCCCGACCAGGCGGCCGCGCTCGCCGTGCTCGAGGCGGAACTGGCAGGCGATGACATCGTCTTGGTCAAGGCCTCACAGTCGGTCGGATTGTGGGCGGTGGCGGACACACTGCTGGAGGGCCCGCAGGGCGAGCAGCGGACTAACACGGAGGAAGACCAGTGAGACAGATCCTCTTCGCGGGAGGTATCGCGCTCGCCGTGGCGATCCTGCTCACCCCCGTCCTGATCAAGGCGTTCTCGCGCCAGGGCTTCGGTCAGGAGATCCGGGTCGAGGGTCCGGCCAGCCATCAGTCCAAGCGCGGCACCCCCACCATGGGCGGCGTCGCGATCATCGCCGGCCTGTGGGCCGGCTACTGGGGCTCGCACCTGATCGGGATCGGCTACGACGCGGACGGCCCGAGCGCCTCCGCGCTCCTGGTCCTCGGATTGACGACCATGCTCGGCGGTGTCGGCTTCCTCGACGACTTCATCAAGATCCGCAAGCAGCGCAACCTCGGGCTGAACAAGACCGCGAAGCTGGTCGGTCAGCTGATCGCGGCTGTCCTGTTCGGAATCCTGGCGCTGCAGTTCCCCGGCGCGACCGGCCTGACACCGGGCAGCACGAACCTGTCCTATGTCCGAGACATCGCCACGGTGTCGATGGGCTCGGTGGTGTTCATCCTGTTCTGCTACCTGCTGGTCAGCGCCTGGTCGAACGCCGTGAACCTGACCGACGGGCTCGACGGTCTCGCGGCAGGCTCGATGACCCTGGTGCTCGGCGCCTACACGATCATCACCTTCTGGCAGTACCGCAACTCGTGCGAGCGCGATCCGGTCACGGGCTGCTACGACGTCCGCGACCCGCTGGACCTGGCGCTGATCTGTGCCGCGGCGGCAGGCGCGTGCATCGGCTTCCTGTGGTGGAACGCGGCGCCCGCGAAGATCTTCATGGGCGACACCGGCTCGCTCGCCCTCGGTGGCCTGCTCGCCGGGCTGTCCATCGTCACCCGCACCGAGCTGCTGATGGTGGTCGTCGGAGCGCTGTTCGTCGCCGAGGCGACCTCGGTGGTCGTGCAGGTCGCGGTGTTCCGATCGAGCAGGCGGCGGGTGTTCCGGATGGCGCCGTTCCATCATCACTTCGAGTTGGCCGGGTGGGCGGAAACCACGGTGATCATCAGATTCTGGTTGCTCGCCGCGATCGCCTCGGCCATCGGACTCGCGCTGTTCTACAGCGAGTACCTCGCCGACATCGGAGGCTGAGCTTGTCACTCCACAGCGCCGCAGTTCCTTCCGGACCTCCGTCGGTTCTGCCGCCCGAGTTCGCCCGCCTGCACGGCAGCCGGGTCCTGGTCGCGGGATCGGGGATCTCCGGCCGGGCCCTGATCGAACCGCTCCGCGAGCTGGGCGCCGATGTCACGGTCACCGACGGCAACCAGGCCTCGCTCGACGCCCTGGCCGCTTCGACCGGGGTGGAGGTCACGGCGCCGGAGCGGGCCGCGGCCGAGATCGGCGCGTTCGCGCTGGTCGTCACGAGCCCCGGCTGGCGCCCCGACGCGCCCGTGCTGTCCGCGGCCGCGGGCGCCGGGGTCGCGATCTGGGGTGACGTGGAGTTCACCTGGCGGCTCGACCGCGCGCAGGTATACGGACCCGCCAGGAAGTGGCTGGTGGTGACTGGCACCAACGGCAAGACGACAACCACCTCGATGCTGGAGTCGATCCTGCGGGCCGCCGGGATCGCGACGGTCGCCTGCGGGAACATCGGCCTGCCGATCGTCGACGCGCTCCGGGCCGAGCGCCCCCGCAACGAGGTGCTGGCCGTCGAGCTCTCCTCGTTCCAGCTGCACTGGGCGCCGTCGGTGCACCCGACGGCCGGGGTGATCCTCAACATCGCCGAGGACCACCTGGACTGGCACGGCGGCATGAAGGGCTACATCGACGCGAAGGCGCAGGTGCTGACCGGGGATGTCGCGGTGCTCGGGCTCGACGACCCGGTCACGGCCGGACTGTCGCGGGTGTCCACCGCAGGGCGGACCGTCGGGTTCCGGCTGGGCCTGCCCGCTCCCGGCGAGCTCGGGGTGGACGGTGACCGCCTCGTCGACCGCGCCTTCGCGGACGACGAGACCCTCGCGTTGGCCGACGAGATCACCCCGCCAGGACCCGCGGGTCAGATGGACGCGTTGGCCGCGGCCGCATTGGCCAGGTCGATCGGCGTCGGCGCCGCTGCGGTTCGGGAGGGTCTGCGCAGCTACCAGGTCGGCCCGCACCGCGCGGCGCTCGTCGCCGAGGCGGATGGCATCACGTACATCGACGACTCGAAGGCGACGAACCCGCACGCCGCACGCTCGTCGCTGCTGGCACACCCACGGGTGGTGTGGGTCGCGGGCGGTCTGCTCAAGGGCGCGAGCGTTGACGAACTCGTCACCGAGGTGGCCGATCGGCTCGTCGGCGCGGTCCTGCTCGGCCGCGATGCGATGCAGATCGCACAGGCACTCGCGCGACACGCACCCCAGGTGCCGGTCGTGCGGGTGGATGCGGGAGACGATGCAGGGGTGAGTCCCGCGCCGAGCCCGGAATCGCCCGATGCCGTGATGGCGCGCGCGGTCCGCACCGCCGCGTCGATGGCCAGGCCGGGGGACACGGTTCTGCTGGCGCCCGCGGCGGCGTCGCTGGACATGTTCACCGACTACGGGCACCGCGGCCGGAGCTTCGCGCAGGCCGTGGCGGAAGTGGCGGGTCGGTCGCGATGAAGCAGGCCGCGGGACCCCGCACCCGCTTCGGCGCCTGGCTGGCGCGTCCGCTGGCCTCCTTCCACCTGATCGTCACGATCACCGGCCTGCTCACCGTGCTCGGGCTCGTGATGGTCCTGTCGTCCTCGAGCGTGGAGTCCTACGCCGACACCGGCTCCGCCTACGGCACCTTCACCACGCAGCTGATCTTCGTCGCGGTCGGAGCCGTGCTGTTCTACGTGGCGCTGCTGCTGCCGGTCCGGGTCATGCGCACGATGGCGTTGCCGGCGTTCGCCGTGTCGGTGGTGCTGTTGGCCCTGGTGCTGATCCCCGGCATCGGCACCCTGTCGGGCGGCGCACGACGCTGGTTCACCCTTGGCCCGCTGTCGTTCCAGCCGTCCGAGCTGGCGAAGGTGACCCTGGTGGTCTGGGGCGCGCATCTGCTGGCATCCCGCAGGCAGAACGCCTCCGTCAAGGAGATGGTGGTGCCGCTGGTGCCCGCGGCGCTCCTGGTCTGCGTGCTCATCGTGCTGCAGCCGAACCTGTCGACCACCATCGCGTTCGGCATCATCCTGGCGTCGTTGCTCTGGTTTGCCGGACTGCCCCTGCGCCTGTTCCTCGGCATCGTCGGGGCAGGTGCCGCGGCCGCGCTGGTGCTGGCGCTGACCGCCGGTTACCGGTCCGACCGCGTCAAGGCCTACCTGAACCCCGGCGCCGACCCGCAGGGCATCGGCTATCAGGGCAGACAGGCCAAGTTCTCCCTTGCCGACGGCGGCTTGTTCGGTCGCGGGCTCGGGCAGAGCCGGGCCAAGTGGAGTTACCTGCCCAACTCACACAACGACTTCATCTTCGCGATCATCGGCGAGGAACTGGGCTTCCTTGGCTGCATGCTGGTGATCGGGCTGTTCGCGCTGTTCGTCTACGCGGGGCTGCGGATCGCGATGCGCTCGATCGACCCGTTCCTGCGCCTGCTCACCGCGACCGCGACCACCTGGATCCTGGCCCAGGCGCTGATCAACATCGGCTACGTGATCGGCCTGCTCCCGGTCACCGGCCTGCAGTTGCCGCTCGTCTCCGCGGGTGGCAGTTCGATCGCGATCACCCTGTTCATGTTCGGCGTCATCGCCAACGCCGCCAGGCACGAGCCGGAGGCGGTCGCCGCCCTGCACGCCGGTCAGGTCGGGCGGTTCGGCAGGATGCTGCGGCTGCCCATGCCGGAGCAGTACTCGCCCGCACGGGCGGAGGCCGCACGCAAGGCGGCACAGGCGAAGGCGGCACAGAAGCGCGCGGCCCAGCAGCGGGCCGCCCAGCAGCAGCGGGCCGCCACCCCGCCGCCACGCAGGCGGGCGGTGGCGGGCAGGCCCGCCCCCGACCCGCGGCGGGCGGATCCGCGACGCGGACGGGCACTAGCATCAGACGAGCGGACACGACGGTCGAACGGCCGCACAGGAGAGCGAGGATTTCGTAGGTGAGCGGCACTTCAGAGACTTCACCGGTCGCGTCGCGCGCCTCAACCGGTCCGTCCGTCGTCGTCGCGGGCGGGGGTACCGCCGGACACATCGAACCCGCGATGGCGGTGGCCGATGCGCTGCGCAGGCTCGACCCCTCCGTCACGGTCACCGCGCTCGGCACCGAGCGTGGGCTCGAGACGACCCTGGTTCCCGAGCGTGGCTACCGCCTCGAACTGATCCCGCCGGTGCCGCTGCCGCGCAAGCCGTCCAAGGATCTGCTGCGGCTGCCGGGCCGGGTCGTCCGCTCGGTGCGGCGCACCCGCGAGGTGCTCGAGGAGACGAATGCCGACGTGATCGTCGGGTTCGGTGGCTACGTCGCCCTGCCCGCATACCTGGCGGCAGGCAAGGGGCTCACCCGCCGCCGTCGACGGGTCCCGGTCGTCGTGCACGAGGCAAACGCCAGCGCAGGCATCGCGAACAAGATCGGTGCCCGGGTCGCGGCCCGCGTGCTCGCCGCCGTGCCGGGTTCGGGAGTCGCCGCTCGAGGTGCCTCGGACGCGGAGGTCGTAGGGATCCCCGTCCGCGCCTCGATCACCGGGCTCGATCGCGCCGGGCTGCGCGCCGAGGCCAGGGCGCATTTCGGTCTGCCCGCGGACGGCCCGGTGTTGCTGGTGTTCGGTGGGTCCCAGGGCGCGCGTTCGCTGAACGAGGCCGTCTCCGGTGCCGCCGAGGCGCTGGCCGCGGCCGGGATCTCGGTGCTGCACGCGCACGGCCCGAAGAACACGCTCGAGGTGGCCCAGCTAAACCCGGCCGCGCCGTATGTGGCGGTGCCGTATCTGTCCCGGATGGATCTGGCGTACGCGGCCGCCGACGCCGCGATCTGCCGCTCCGGGGCCATGACCGTCGCGGAGGTCTCCGCGGTCGGCATGCCCGCGGTCTACGTGCCGCTGCCGCACGGCAACGGCGAGCAGGAGCTCAACGCGAAGCCGCTGGTGCGGGCGGGCGGTGGCATGATCGTCGCCGACGCCGACCTCACGCCGCAGTTCGTGGCGGATACGGTGGTGCCGTTGCTGGGCGATGCCGCCCGGCTGAGCGAGATGGGCAGGTCCGCCGCCGATGCCGGGCACCGGGATGCGGCGGAGGCGGTGGCCCGGATCGTGCTCGACGTGGCGAAGGGACTCGGGGTGTCCAAGCAGTCGGAGAGGTCGGAGGGCGGGCGATGACCGAGGTGCGCGGGGCGCAGTTGCCCCCCGAGTTGCAGCGAGTCCACATGGTCGGCATCGGCGGCGCAGGCATGTCCGGCATCGCCCGGATCCTGCTGGCCAGGGGCGGTCAGGTGTCCGGCTCGGATGCCAAGGAGAGCCGCGGGGTGCTCGCGCTGCGGGCCCGCGGCGCCCAGGTCCGGATCGGGCACGACGCGGGCGCGCTCGACCTGCTGCCCGGCGGCCCGACGGTCGTGGTGACCACGCACGCGGCCATTCCGAAGGACAACCCGGAGCTGGTGGCAGCGCGCGAGCGCGGCATCCCGGTGATCCTTCGCCCGGCGGTGCTCGCCTCGCTGATGCAGGGCAACCGCACGTTGCTGGTCGCGGGTACGCACGGCAAGACCTCCACCACCTCCATGCTCGTGGTCGCCCTGCAGCACTGCGGTGTCGACCCGTCGTTCGCGGTCGGCGGTGAGCTCAACGAGGCGGGCACCAACGCCCACCACGGAACCGGCGACGTCTTCGTGGCGGAGGCCGACGAGAGCGACGGCTCGCTGCTGCAGTACGACCCCGACGTGGTCATCGTGACGAATGTCGAGGCCGATCACCTCGATTATTTCGGGACCACCGAGGCCTACGTCCAGGTCTTCGACGATTTCGCGGAGCGGATCGCCCCGGGGGGCCTGCTCGTGGTGTGTCTCGACGACCCGGGCTCGGCGGCACTGGCCCAGCGGGTGGTGGCACGCGACCTGCCCGGCATCCGGGTCCTCGGCTACGGCAGCGGTGACGTCTCGGTGGAAGGTATCGAGATCGGCGCCCGCCTGGTGAGCTGGCAGGCCCGCGACATCGGGGGCATCGCAGAGTTCGAACTGTCCGGCGAAGAAGGCGTGCGCACACTGCGATTGGCGGTGCCGGGCCGGCACATGGCGCTCAACGCGATGGGCGCGATCCTCGCCGCCCGCGAGGTGGGTGCGACGGTCGAGGAGGTCATCGAGGGCATCGCCGGGTTCGGCGGCGTGCATCGGCGTTTCCAGTCCACCGGCCGTGAGAACGGCGTGCGGGTGTTCGACGACTACGCCCACCACCCCACCGAGGTCCGCGTCGTGCTCGGGGCGGCCCGCGAATTGGTCCGGCCGGGAACGGAATCGGCGAACGGCCGGGTGATCGTGGTCTTCCAGCCGCACCTGTACTCGCGAACGCTGGCGTTCGCCGAGGAGTTCGGTGCCGCGCTCGACCTCGCGGACGAGGTGGTGGTGCTCGACGTGTACGGCGCGCGGGAGGAGCCCCTGCCCGGGGTCAGCGGCGCGCTGGTCGCGCAGGCGGTCACCAAGCCGGTGCACTACCAGCCGGATCTCTCGCTCGCCCCCCGCCAGATCGCCGCGCTCGCGCGGTCCGGCGACATCGTGATCACCATGGGTGCGGGCGACGTGACGATGCTCGGCAAGGAGATCCTCGGCGCCCTCGGGGCCACACCCGCCGCGGGCCGACCGCGGTGACGACGGACAGCCAGGGTCGCGCCGCGCGCCCCGCTGCCGGGGGCGAGGATCGCGCCGCAGGCCCCGCCGGGCCCGAGGCGCGATCCGCACGCCCCGAGCGTAAGGGGAGCAAGCGAGATCGCAAGGGGGGCAAGCGCGACCGCAAGGAGAGCAAGCGAGCCGCCGGGAAACCTCGTCGGGGCAGCCGCCCACGTATTCGGAAGCGGCCGTTGATCATCGCGCTGTCGGTGATCGCGCTGGTCGGCCTCGTCGCGGCGGCCTGGTTCACCCCGGTGCTCTCGGTGCGCAAGGTCTCGGTGGTCGGCAACGTCGGCGTCCCCGGCGACGAGGTGCTGACGATCCTTGCCATCCCGACCGGGAAGCCGCTGCTGCAGGTCGATGTGGACGCGGCCGCCAGGAGGGTGGCCTCGATTCCGAAGGTCGATCATGCGCGGGTCGAACGCCGTTATCCGTCCACGGTGCGGGTCACGGTCGTCGAGCGGGCGCCCGCCGTCTTCTACGACACCCCCGAGGGCACCCACCTGATGGACGCGGGCGCGGTCGCCTACGCGATCGAACCGCCGCCGCCTGGGGTGCCGCGCCTGAAGGTCGAGCGGCCCGGTCTGGAGGATCCGGTGACGGTCGACGCGCTCAAGGTGCTCACCTCGATGCCGCCGCCGCTGCGGGCCCAGGTCGGGGAGGTCGCCGCAGGCTCGATCTCCGATATCCGGGTCACCCTGCTCGACGGGCGGCAGCTGGTGTGGGGGAGCGTCGAGAACACCGAACGCAAGTCCGCCATCGCGCTGCCGCTGCTCGGCCAGCCGGGCAAGGTGTACGACATCTCGAGTCCCGATCTGGTCACCGTCAAATGAGCGCGACGACAAATCGTGTCGCCCGTCGGCGCGCCTGCTGGCGGATCGGACCTGTCGTGCATAGCGTTTCGTTTCAGTCGGCTACTTGACATAACTCTAAGCCTATGGTTGAGGTTGAGGGTTTATCTGAGAAGTGCCGCATCACCAGCAACATCCGCCCCACCAGCACGACGTAATTTCAGTTATACGAGCATCACCCCGAGCGCGTTCACACACACGGAAGGCGAGAGCCCATGACGCCCCCGCACAACTACCTCGCCGTTATCAAGGTCGTCGGCATCGGCGGCGGCGGCGTAAATGCGGTCAACCGCATGATCGAGCAGGGACTCAAGGGAGTCGAGTTCATCGCCGTCAACACCGACGCGCAGGCGCTGCTGATGAGCGACGCCGACGTCAAGTTGGATGTCGGCCGAGAACTCACCCGCGGTCTCGGCGCAGGCGCCGACCCCGAGGTGGGCCGCAAGGCCGCCGAGGATCACAAGGACGAGATCGAAGAGGTCCTCAAGGGCGCGGACATGGTCTTCGTGACCGCAGGCGAGGGCGGTGGCACCGGTACCGGTGGCGCACCGGTCGTGGCGAGCATCGCCCGCAAGCTGGGCGCGCTGACCGTCGGCGTTGTCACCCGGCCGTTCTCCTTCGAGGGCAAGCGGCGTGGCGGCCAGGCGGACAACGGGATCCAGGCCCTGCGGGAGTCCTGCGACACGCTGATCGTGATCCCCAACGACCGGCTGCTCCAGCTCGGCGACGCCGCCGTGAGCCTGATGGACGCGTTCCGCAGCGCCGACGAGGTCCTCCTCAACGGCGTCCAGGGCATCACCGACCTGATCACCACCCCCGGCCTGATCAACGTGGACTTCGCGGACGTCAAGGGCGTCATGTCCGGAGCGGGCAGCGCGCTGATGGGCATCGGATCCTCGCGCGGTGAGGGCCGGGCGATCAAGGCCGCCGAGTCGGCGATCAATTCGCCGCTCCTCGAGGCCTCGATGGAGGGTGCGCGCGGCGTGCTGCTGTCCATCGCGGGCGGCTCGGACCTGGGTCTTTTCGAGATCAACGAGGCGGCCTCGCTGGTGCAGGAAGCCGCCCACATCGATGCGAACATCATCTTCGGCACGGTCATCGACGATTCGCTCGGCGACGAGGTCCGGGTGACGGTCATCGCGGCGGGCTTCGACGGCGGCACGCCGACGCGTCGCCCGGTCGAGCCGGCCGCCGCAGCGGCGACGGCGTCGGCGGCGGCGGGTAACGGTGCGATCGGAGCCGGCCGCGCCGGTGAGATCGGTCGGCCGCCGCAGCACCAGGCCCCCGATCCCACTCCCGCGCCGAACGGACGCGACGGACGCGAGCGTCGCGACGGTCGCGAGAACACCGGTTCCGGTCTGCCGCCGGTCCCCGTGAGCGCACCGAGTCGAACCGTGCCGGTCACCGATGACGACGTCGACGACGTGGACGTGCCCGACTTCATGCGTCGGTGACGGGCGGCTTCCGGGTTCGTCGGGTAGTCACCTCTCGAACCGGGGGCGTCTCGGCGCCCCCGTATGACTCCTTCAATCTCGGCGACCACGTCGGCGACGACCCGGCCGCTGTGGCCGCGAACCGTCGCAGGCTCGCGGACGGCATCGGATTGCCGTTCGAGCGGTTGGTCTGGATGGAGCAGATCCACAGTCGGAACGTCACCGTGGTGGACGGGCCCGTCACGGGTGTCGTCGAGGCGACCGACGCGCTGGTCACGGACGTGCCCGATCTGGCTTTGGTGACGCTGTCCGCGGACTGCGTGCCGCTGCTGCTCTCCGACGACAAGGCCGGGGTGATCGCCGCGGTGCACGCAGGCCGGGTCGGTGCCCGGATCGGGATCGTGCCGCGCGTGCTGGACGCGATGGTGGCGAAGGGCGCGGCGGTCGAACGGATCGGCGCCTTCCTCGGACCCGCGGCGAGCGGCCGTCAGTACGAGGTGCCCGCGGCGATGCGCGCGGACGTCGAGAAGCATCTGCCGGGCAGCGCGACCACTACGGTGCACGGCACCCCGGGGATCGACCTACGGGCGGGCCTGCGCCGCCAGCTGCTGCAGGCCGGCGTGTCCGGGGTGGCGGAGGACCCGCGCTGCACGATCGAGGACCGCGCGCTGTTCAGTCATCGTCGGGGCGCGCCGACCGGGCGGCTGGCGGGTGTGATCTGGATGGAGTCGACGCCAGGTGAATGACGCACCGTCGCCGCGGGCAGCCGAGATCGCATCCGCGCTCACCAGTGTCGGCGAGCGGCTGACGCGGGCCTGCCTGGATGCGGGCCGCGACCCGGACGACGTCCAGTTGCTGCCGGTGACCAAGTTCTTCCCGGCCTCCGATGTCGCGATCCTGTTCGGGCTGGGCTGTCGCGAGTTCGGTGAGTCGCGCGAGCAGGAGGCCTCCTCCAAGGTCGCCGAGCTCGGTGAGCTCGACGCAGCAGGCATCGGCGATGTCCGGTGGCACATGATCGGCAGCGTGCAGCGGAACAAGGCCCGCTCTATCGCACAGTGGGCGTACGCAATTCACTCCGTGGACAGCCCGAGGCTGGTCGATGCCCTCGCGAAGGCCGCGACCGTCGCATTGGGGGAGGGCGGCAGGGACCGGCCGCTGCGGGTGCTGCTCCAGGTCAGTCTGGACGACGACCCGCTCCGAGGTGGCGTACCGCTCGACGAGCTGCCCGAGCTCGCCGACCGCACCGAATCGGCGGCCGGGCTTGAGCTTTCGGGGCTGATGGCGGTTCCCCCGTTGGGGGCCGATCCGGAGCAGGCGTTCGCGGCGCTGCAGGCCGCGCACACGGAGCTGCTCCGCAGTCATCCCGCGGCGACGGAATTGTCGGCGGGGATGACCGGTGATCTGGAGGTCGCCGTACGGTACGGTTCCACCTGCGTGCGTGTCGGAACCGCACTGTTGGGTTCCCGGCCGATAGCCTCGAACTGATCGGCGCACCGCCCGATTGTCCGCCGCGCCAAGGAAGGTCGACGATGAGCACTCTGCACAAGTTCAAGGCTTACTTCGGCATGGTCCCCCTCGAGGATTACGAAGACGATTACCTCGAGGAGCCGCGCCGCGCACCCCGCGGTGGACGTTACGAGGGTGAGCTGGACCGTGAGTACGACGATGTCGGCTACGTGCCCCGCGACGAGCTCGACGAGCTCGACCGCCCGGCCGCGCCCCGTCGGATGGAGCCGCTGCCCGCGCGCAGCACCCGTCCCGGCGCTCCCGTCGGTGCCCGCACGCCCGCGACCCGCGGCGCGCTCGCGGTCGACACCCAGCCGCGCGTCGAGAGCCGACGCGCGCCCGTATTCGACGAGGGCGGACCGCTGTCCAAGATCACCACGCTCCGCCCCCGCGACTACGGCGAGGCTCGTATCATCGGCGAGCGCTTCCGCGACGGCACCCCGGTCATCATGGACCTGGTGGAGATGAGCAACGCCGACGCCAAGCGCCTCGTCGACTTCGCGGCCGGCCTGGCGTTCGCGCTGCGCGGCTCCTTCGACAAGGTGGCCACAAAAGTGTTTCTCCTCTCACCTGCCGATATCGATGTCTCCGCCGAGGAGCGGCGTCGGATCGCCGAAACCGGCTTCTACAACCAGAAATAGGCGGTCTGGACGGGCTGGAAGTAGGCTGGCCCGGCCGGATGTCCTGAGGCCGGTGCGGACCGATCTCGTTTTGATTGGTCCGGCCGAGTCAGGCAAAGTGATGGAGTGACCTTGTTCGCGGTGATCTACTTCCTGCTCTTCGTCTTTTGGTTGTTACTCATCGGACGGATCATCGTCGAGTTCATCCGGACATTTGCTCGCGATTGGCGACCCACCGGCATTGTGGTTGTCATTCTCGAAGCGATATTTACGGTCACAGATCCACCGATCAAGCTGCTCCGGCGGCTAATTCCGTCGATAAATCTCGGCGGGGTTCGGTTGGACCTATCAATCATGGTCTTGCTGTTCATCGTCTTCATCTTGATGTCGGTCGTTCAAGGACTGGCCGCGTGATGTCGATGGTTGAGTCGTGGCGCGACCTACGGGTCTGGTGTGACAGAATGGACGCCAGTTACAGTGGGATTGCTTGGTTTCCCGCTGTATGCGCTATAACTGAATGCTTGCTCGACCGCCAACAGACGCGTGAAGGGATCCTTCCATGCCGCTGACACCAGCTGATGTGCACAATGTCGCGTTCAGCAAGCCGCCTATCGGCAAGCGGGGCTACAACGAAGACGAGGTCGATGCGTTTCTCGACCTCGTCGAGCAGGAGCTCTCGCGACTGATCGAGGAGAACGCGGATCTCCGCCAGCGCGTGGGTGAGCTCGATCAGGAGCTCGCGGATGCGAAGAAGGCTCCTCGGCCGGCAGGTGCCGCGCCGGAGCCCGTTCGGGTTGTAGAGCCGCCCAAGCCGGTCGCCCCGGTCGCAGCCCCCGCGCCCGCCGCTCCCGTCGCTCGCCCTGGCAACACCGAAGAGGCGAACCTGCAGGCCGCGAAGATCCTGGGCCTCGCCCAGGAGATGGCGGACCGCCTGACCGGCGATGCGAAGACGGAGTCGGAGCAGCTGGTCACCACGGCCAGGACCAACTCCGAGCAGCTGGTCAGCGACGCGCGGACCCGCTCCGAGGCGATGATCTCCGACGCACGGCAGAAGTCCGAGGCACTGCTCTCCGACGCCCAGACGCGTTCCGAGACGCAGCTGCGTCAGGCCAAGGAGAAGGCGGATGCGCTCCAGGCCGACGCCGAGCGCAAGCACACCGAGATCATGGCCACCATCAACCAGCAGCGCAGCGTGCTGGAGGGCCGGATCGAGCAGCTCAAGACGTTCGAGCGCGAGTACCGGGTGCGGCTGAAGTCCTACCTGGAGTCGCAGCTCGAAGAGCTCGAGCAGCGCGGTTCCGCGGTCCCCGTGGACGGTGGCCAGGAGGCGTTCGGTGGCGAGGCTTCCAAGCCCGGCCTGAGCCAGACGTTCGCCAAGGGCAACAACTAAGACGGAAACGCCCGTCGTGCTGGTCCTGACGCTCGTAATGGCAGCGGTGGGGTTCGCGCTGCTGGTGATCGCCCTGATGACCGGATCGGTCGTCTGGGCATGGGGATGCATCGTGGTCTGCGTGATCGGTGCGGTGTTGCTGCTGGTGAGTTCACTACGCGGCAACACCGCACCGGACGCGGCCGAACCCGGTGCCCCGCCATCGGGCGGGCGGGCCGACGCGAGCCGGGAGTCGTCGGACAGGCGATTTGACGCCGACGACTAGAATCGCAGTCAGTATGTGGCGTTGATCCGGCCATCACCGGGGAGCCTTCGGAAGAACGGCACGCGTTCGAGATGGACGGGTCGCTCAGTAGAACCGAACGGGTGGGCCCGTCACAGCCCAGCACGAGAGGTCCGGGCCGCGGCGCTGCCGCGTCCGGGCAAGCGGGGTGGTACCGCGGTCGCAGCGCAGAGGCGCTGCCGTCGTCCCCGTGCCAGACACGGCACGAGGGAGTACTGAGTTGACGAACAACTCGACCGGCAACGGATCCGACCAGACGGGCGCCGGCTATCCGCGAGTTGATCTCGGCGGCGGCAAGGCCAACACGAACGTGCGTTTCCCCGAACTCGAGCAGCGGGTGCTGGCCGAGTGGGCCTCGGACGACACGTTCCGCGCCTCCATCGCCAACCGGGCCGACGCGCCCGAGTTCGTCTTCTACGACGGCCCGCCCTTCGCCAACGGCCTGCCGCACTACGGTCACCTGCTCACCGGTTACGTCAAGGACCTCATCCCGCGCTTCCAGACGATGCGCGGCAAGAAGGTCGAGCGCCGGTTCGGCTGGGACTGCCACGGGCTGCCCGCCGAGCTCGAGGCCGAGAAGCAGCTCGGCATCAAGGACAAGTCCGAGATCGAGGCGATGGGCCTCGCCGAGTTCAACGCCGCCTGCAAGTCCTCGGTGCTGCGCTACACCGACGAGTGGCGTGAATACGTCACCCGCCAGGCGCGCTGGGTCGACTTCGACAACGACTACAAGACCCTCGACCTGGACTTCATGGAGTCGGTCATGTGGGCGTTCAAAGAGCTGCACGACAAGGGACTGATCTACCAGGGCTTCCGGGTGCTGCCGTACAGCTGGTACGAGCAGACCCCGCTGTCGAACCAGGAGACCAAGCTCGACGACGCGTACAAGATGCGTCAGGACCCGGCGGTCACCGTCGACATGCCGCTCGTCGCACCCGGGTCGCCGCTCGACGGCGCGAACGCGCTGATCTGGACCACCACGCCGTGGACGCTGCCGTCCAACCTGGCGATCGCCGTGCACCCCGAGATCGACTACGTCCAGGTCGAGGGCAAGGACGGCAAGCGGTACGTGCTCGCCAAGGACCGGGTGGCCCACTACGCCCGCGAACTCGGCGAGGAGCCCGCCGTGCTCTCCGAGCACAAGGGCGCCGAGCTGGTCGGCCTGTCCTACGAGCCGCCGTTCGACTTCTTCCACGGACCCGGCAAGGGCCACGAGAACGCGCACCGCACGCTCGCCGCCGACTACGTCACCACGGACTCCGGCACCGGAATCGTCCACCTCGCACCGGCTTTCGGTGAGGAGGACATGGACTGCGCGACGGCCAACGGCATCGAGATCGTGCAGCCGCTCGACGCGGGCGGCAAGTTCACCGCGATGGTGCCGCCGTACGAGGGCCTGCAGGTGTTCGACGCCAACCCGGTCATCGCCAAGGACCTCAAGGCGGCCGGCAAGCTGCTTCGCCACGAGACGATCGAGCACTCGTACCCGCACAGCTGGCGCAGCGGCCAGCCGCTGATCTACATGGCGGTGCCGTCGTGGTTCGTCGCCGTGACCAAGTTCCGGGACCGGATGGTCGAGCTGAACCAGGAGATCACCTGGGTTCCCGAGCACATCCGCGACGGGCAGTTCGGCAAGTGGCTCGAGGGCGCCCGCGACTGGAACATCAGCCGCAACCGGTACTGGGGGAGCCCGATCCCGGTCTGGATCTCGGACGATCCGGCATACCCGCGGACGGACGTGTACGGCTCGCTCGACCAGCTGGAGGCCGACTTCGGCGTGCGGCCGACCGACCTGCACCGGCCGATGATCGACGACCTGGTCCGCCCGAACCCGGACGACCCGACCGGCAAGTCGATGATGCGTCGCGTCCCCGAGGTGCTGGACTGCTGGTTCGAGTCCGGCTCGATGCCGTACGCGCAGGTGCACTACCCGTTCGAGAACAAGGACTGGTTCGACGGCGGCAACGGGCAGGAAGGCCACAACCCCGGCGACTTCATCGTCGAGTACAACGGCCAGACCCGCGGCTGGTTCTACACGCTGCACGTGCTGGCGACCGCGCTCTTCGACCGCCCGGCGTTCAAGACCGTCGCCGCCCACGGCATCGTGCTCGGCGACGACGGCCTGAAGATGAGCAAGTCCAAGGGCAACTACCCCGATGTCAACGAGGTGTTCGACCGGGACGGCTCGGACGCCATGCGGTGGTTCCTGATGTCCTCGCCGATCCTGCGCGGCGGCAACCTGGTCGTCACCGAGCAGGGCATCCGCGAGGGTTCCCGGCAGGCCCTGATGCCGCTGTGGAACGCGTGGAGCTTCCTGCAGCTGTACGCGGGCAAGCCGGGACAGTGGCGCACCGATTCGCCGAATGTGCTCGACAAGTACATCCTGGCGAAGTTGTCGGGCACCCGTGACGCGATCACCGAGGCGCTCGAGGTCAACGACATCGCCGGTGCCTGCGACGAGCTGCGGACCTTCTGCGACGCGCTGACCAACTGGTACGTGCGCCGGTCCCGGACGCGGTTCTGGGACGAGGACCGCGACGCCATCGACACCCTGCACACCGTGCTCGAGGTCGTGACGCGGCTCGCGGCGCCGCTGCTGCCTTTGGTCACCGAGGTCATCTGGCGCGGCCTCACCGGCGGGCGTTCGGTGCACCTGACGGATTGGCCGGAGGCCACCGATCTGCCGTCCGATCCGGAGCTGGTCAGCGCGATGGACGAGGTCCGCTCGGTCTGCTCGACCGTGCTCGGCCTGCGCAAGGCGCAGAACCTGCGGGTGCGGTTGCCGCTGCCCGAGGTGACCGTCGCGGCCGAGGACGCGGAGCGGTTGCGCCCGTTCCTCGGCATCATCGCCGACGAGGTCAACGTCAAGAAGGTGGACCTGACCGAGGACGTGGACGTTCACGGCAAGTTCGAGCTCGTCGTCAACGCACGGGCCGCGGGCCCGCGTCTCGGCAAGGACGTGCAGACGGTCATCAAGGCGGTCAAGGCGGGGGACTGGTCCGAGGTGGACGGTGTCGTCACGGTGTGGCCGGGTCGCTCCGCAGGCTCCGCTCCTGAAGCCGGCATCGCGCTGCTCCCGTCCGAGTACACCCAGCGCCTGGTCGCCGCCGAGCCCGAGTCCACCGCGGCCCTGCCGGAGAACGCGGGCCTGGTGGTCCTCGATTCGGCGGTCACCGAGGAGCTCGAGGCCGAGGGCTGGGCGAAGGACCGCATCCGCGAGCTGCAGGACGCCCGCCGCGCGGCGGGCCTGGAGGTCTCGGACCGGATCGTCGTCACGTTGCAGGTGCCAGAGGACCGGCTCGACTGGGCCGTCAGGCACCGTGAGCTGATCGCGGGGGAGATCCTCGCGACCAGCCTCGAGCTCGGCGAGGCCAGCGGTCCAGGGGCCGTCGACCTGGGCGAGGGCGCCCGGGTCGTGATCACCAAGGCGTGAGGAGTGTCGGTGCCCCGTTGTCGGGGTACCGGCGTAGCTTCCCACCTATGAGCACCAGCAAGGAGACGGTCGCGCACGTCCTCGGGCAGCTCGAGCCCCTGGACGTGCGCGCCCGCGCGATGTTCGGCGAGTACGGGTTGTACTGCGACGAGAAGATCGTCGCGCTGATCTGTGACGACACCGTCTTCGTCAAACCGAGCGAGGCGGCGGACGAGTACCTCGACGCGGTGACCCTTGCCGCGCCGTATCCGGGTGCGAAGGACTACCTGGCGATCCCACCGGAGCGACTGGCCGACACCGACTGGCTCCACGAGTTCATCCAGCGCACCGCCGATGCGCTGCCCCAGCCGAGGAAGAAGAAGCCCCGATCGCGATGACGCTCGCACCACGATGACCGGGCCGACCACCTCGCGCCGCTGGGTGCTGCACCTCGACATGGACGCGTTCTTCGCCTCCGTCGAGCAGCTCACCCGGCCGACGCTGCGTGGGCGGCCGGTGCTCGTCGGCGGGCTGGGCGGTCGCGGAGTTGTCGCGGGTGCCAGCTACGAGGCGCGCGCCTACGGGGCGCGGTCGGCGATGCCGATGCACCAGGCCAGGCGCATGGTCGGCGCGGGCGCGGTGGTGCTGCCGCCGCGCGGCGGCCTCTACTCGATGCTCAGCAAGACGGTCTTCGACGCCCTGCGTACCCGGATGCCGGTGCTCGAGATGATCTCCATGGACGAGGCGTTCGGGGAGCCGCAGGAGCTGGCCGGGGCGGATGCGGTAGCGGTCCGGGTGTTCGCGGAGGAGTTGCGCGCCCTGATCCGGGACCGGACCGGGCTGGTGGCGTCGATCGGCGCCGGGTCGGGCAAACAGATCGCGAAGATCGCCTCCGGGCTCGCGAAACCGGATGGGGTCCGGGTGGTCACCCCGGCCGAGCAGCGCGGGCTGTTCGAGGCGCTGCCCGTCCGGAAGCTGTGGGGGATCGGCCCGGTCGCGGACGAGAAGCTGCGCAGGCTCGGGATCGAGACCATCGGCGGGCTGGCCGCGACCTCCTCGACCGAGATCGTCTCGGTGCTCGGCGCCACGCTGGGGCCGAGCCTGCATCGCCTGGCGCAGGGGATCGACGACCGCCCGGTGGCCGAGCGCGCCGACGCGAAGCAGGTGAGCGCCGAGACCACCTTCGCCGCCGACCTGGTGACCCTTGACCAGCTGCGTGCGGCGGTGGAACGCACCGGCGCCGCCGCGCACTCCCGGCTGCTCGGCGACGGCCGGGCGGCCAGGACCGTGGTGTTGAAGCTGAAGAAGTCCGACATGAGCATCGTCACCCGCTCGGCCACCCTGCCCTACGCCACGGCGGACCTGCAGACCCTGGTGGCCACCGCGCAGCGGCAGGTGATCGATCCGCTCGAGCTGGGCCCGGTGCGACTGGTCGGGGTCTCGCTCGGGGGACTCACCTCTGTTCGGCAGGGCTCGCTGTTCCCCGACCTGGACCAGGGCGATGTGATGCTCGTCACAGAGGAGAGGCGGCCGGAGGCGGACGCGCCGCCCGCGCCGGTGGTCGCGGATGCGGTCCGTTGGCGCCCCGGTCAGGACGTCGCGCATAGTGAGTTCGGTCACGGATGGGTCCAGGGCTGCGGACATGGCGTGGTCACGGTCCGATTCGAGACACGCTCGACCGGGCCGGGCCTCGCGCGTACCTTTGCCGAGGACGACGGCGGACTTGGCCGCGCGGACCCCGAGGCGAGCCTTCATTAAGGATCACCTTATTTTTATGGTGTTCACTACTGTCACAGACAGACTTCGGTGGATGCCATAGTGGACGCAACCCCTGAATCGCTCTGAGCACCAACGAGCACCGAGAACATGTTCACCCGAGAAAAGGAAAAGCATTGATGCTCCGCAAGACCCTCATCGCCGGTGTCGCCGTGGCGGCCGCCCTCTCGCTCGCCGCCTGTGGTGACGACACCAACACGGCGGAGAAGACCACGACCGCCAAGGCCACCACCACGGCTGCTGACAGCAGCCTCGACTACCCGGCCGCGCCCTCCGCGGTCGAGCTGAACGCGATGCTGGTCAAGGGCCTCGACCCGGCCACCCCGGCCGCCGAGAAGGTCACCCTCGTCCAGGACGGCGAGTCGGACCCGGGCCTGTTCGACGCCGTGGCCGCGGCCGCCAAGCAGTCCAACGCCACCGTCACCGTCGTTGACCCGATCCTCGACAACGGCGACGGCACCCTCACCGCCACCGTCAACATGGACATCGGCGGCCAGGTAAGCGCCGGCACCGCCGGCTTCGTGGTCGAGAACGGCCAGTGGAAGCTGTCGAAGGAGTACGCCTGCAACATCGTCAAGCTGGCGAACCTCACCTCGCCTGCCTGCGTCTGACGCTAGCTGGAACCGACCGAATGCCGGTGCCCCGCAAGGGGTGCCGGCATTCGGCGTTTCACACGGGAGCGGCGGCGCCGATCCGGTCCGCTGCGGTGCGGGCCAGCCGCGCGAGCAGGTCCTGGCCGATCGGCTGCTGGCCGGAGGCCACCAGCTGCACGAGGGTCGAGCCGACCTGAGCGATGACCACGTCCGAGGTCATCGTGACCCCGTCGCTGGACGTCAGCAGCCGCACCGCGATCGAGGCGTCGCCCACCGCCGGCTGCTCGAGGCCGCCGAGCCGGTACTGCACCTCGAAACCGTCGGCGTCCGTGCCCCGGTACTCGGTACACCCGGAGAGGGTCTCCTGGACGCGGGCCAGCGCGCCGGCGGCGCCACCGTCCGGGTAACTCGCGGCGTCGATGTCGACGCTGGTGAAGTCCGGCCCGCCGAACCTCGCCAGGGCGCGCGACGTCGACCCGGGCACCTGGTCCGCCACCTCGCGCAGCACGGCCGCGCACGCCTGCGGATCGGTGCTCGACCGGTCGGCGGCGTCGTACTCCGGGGCCGGCGGCAGACCCAGGTCCTGCACCGGATCCGCAAGGGGCGCAAAACCGGTCGGTAGGTCGGCGGTGGTGAGCAGGGCGGCCTTCAGCCGGGCCGGATCGGTGATCGGGCCTGCGCCTGCCGTCGCCGAGGCTGTCACCTGGGCGGGCAGCGGAGGCAACGACGTGGCTGCCTCCTCGCCGCCGGATCCGCCGCACCCCGCGAGCAGGGGCAGCGCGGCCACCGTGCAGGCCAGGACGCGCGTGCGGCGCATCAACCGGCCCACTGCACGCGGTTGGTGATGGTCTGCCGAAGCGTCGTGGTGGCGTTCGGGTCGCGGTAGCTCTGGTGACCGCCAACGGTGACGTCCCCGCCGACGGGCAGCGGCTGATTCAGGTCGACGACCATGGTGCCGGTCCCCGTCATGACGTACGTGTCGATGTTGAGCCTGCTCGACTTGTCCGGCAGATCCCACACGGGCGACTCGGGCGTCTGCGTCACCGTGACGTCGACCGTGAGCCGGTCCCCGTCCCGTTCCCGCAGGGTCGCCGTCGTCACCTGGTCGAGCGCGATCCCGCTCATGACCTGTTGCCGGAGCGTCCAGACCGCCCCGATCCCGATCTCCGCGTCCGGGAACGACACCGTGCGATAGACGGACTGGTAGAAGGCCTGCTCGACGGCGGAGCGGGCGATATCCCTCGAGTCGGGGTCAGGGGCGATCCGGAGCGAGGTGATGGCCCCGGTCGGCTGCACGGTGAAGCCCGCGCCCGACCCCTCCGACTCCTTCAGTGCGTCGGACAGCCGCGGGTCCGGGGTGCCGATCGATCCGAGCGTCAGGTCCACCTGGATCGCCGGATCGGACTGCTCGCCTCGCACGGTCGCGGTGAGCGGTGTGCGCAGCTCCGGGGTCGAGAAGTCCTGCTGTGGCTGATCGTCGATCTGCTGATAGACCTGCGAACGGGTCGTCAGCGTGGCGTGCTGCTCGGAACCGATCGGCGGGTGCACGGTGACCCGCTGACGCGGCTCCGCGCCCGGATCGAGGACGGTGGCCGTCACCGCCGACACCGGGACGGTGACCTCGGTGGCGGACGCGGTGGCGACATCGGTGGGGGCGGCATCACCGCCGGACCCGCACGCGGAGACGAGGGAGGTGAGGGCGAGGGTTGCGGCGACCAGAGCGGTCCGGGCCGTCGCCGTTGCCGGGAGGGCGGACCGAGGAGAGAACACAGGCACCCGACCAGGTTAGCCACGGTTGGGTGTGGTGGGGCCCGGCGTGCCACCGTAAGGGATGATGGCGGGGTGAGTGAAGCGGAAAATGCGGAGAACCCCGACGCCGGGGCGAGCGAGGCAACGGGAGGTGGAACCGCGGTGGCCGCCGTGCAGGCGCCGCTGAGGATGCCGATGCTGGTCGCGATCGCGGCGCTGATCCTGGGACTGGACCTGGTCACCAAGATCCTCGCGGTGCGGCACATCAAGCCCGGCGAGCCGATCGAGCTGATCGGTGACGTGGTGACGCTGACCCTGGTCCGCAACCCGGGCGCCGCCTTCTCGATGGCCACCGGGATGACCTGGGTGCTGACCCTGGTCGCGATCGGCGTGGTGATCGGCGTCATCAAGATCGGCCGGACGCTGCGGTCGCCGTGGTGGGCACTCGGCCTCGGCCTGGTGCTCGGCGGTGCGCTCGGCAACCTGATCGACCGGATCTTCCGGGCCCCCGGCCCGCTTCAGGGCCACGTCGTCGACTTCGTGTCGGTCGGCTGGTGGCCGGTGTTCAACGTCGCCGACTCGGCCATCGTCTGCGGCGCGATCCTGCTGGTCGCGCTCACCCTGTTCGGGTTCGAACCCGACGGCACCCGGGCGGGCGCCGATTCCGACGCCACCGCCGACTCCGACCTCGATGCAGGCAAGGCGGCGGACGCATGAGGGAGACACGGTCGATGCCCGTACCCGACGGGCTCGAGGGCATGCGCGTCGATGCGGGCCTTGCCCGGCTGCTCGGCCTGTCGCGGACCGCGGTCGCCGCGCTCACCGACGAGGGTGCGGTCCTGCTCGACGGCATCGCGGTCGGCAAGTCGGACCGGCTGCCTGCCGGTGCCTGGCTCGAGGTCGAGCTGCCCGAACCCGCGCGGCCGCTGACGGTGGAGGCGCAGCCGGTCGAGGGCATGGAGATCTTGTACTCCGACGACGACGTCGTGGTGGTGGACAAGCCGGTCGGCGTCGCCGCGCACGCGAGCGTCGGCTGGACCGGACCCACGGTCATCGGCGGGCTCGCCGCGGCGGGCTTCCGCATCTCGACTTCCGGGGCGCACGAGCGACAGGGCATCGTGCACCGGCTCGACGTCGGCACGTCCGGCGTGATGGTGGTCGCGACGAGTGAGCGCGCGTATACGCTGCTCAAGCGCGCGTTCAAGCAGCGCACCATCGACAAGCGGTATCACGCGCTGGTGCAGGGCCACCCCGACCCGAGTAGCGGCACGATCGACGCGCCGATCGGACGGCACCGCAGCAACGACTGGAAGTTCGCGGTCACCGCGGACGGCAAGCCCAGCGTCACGCACTACGACACGGTGGAGGCGTTCCAGGCAGCCAGCCTGCTCGACATCCACCTGGAGACCGGGCGCACACACCAGATCCGGGTGCACTTCGCGGCGCTCCGGCATCCCTGCTGCGGCGACCTGACCTACGGCGCCGACCCCCGGCTCGCGGAGCGGCTCGGCCTCGAACGGCAGTGGCTGCACGCCCGCGCGCTCGGGTTCGCGCACCCCGCGGACGGCCGCTGGATGGAGATCACCAGCGACTACCCGAAGGATCTGCAATACGCCCTCGAGGTCCTCAGGAGTGCGTGATCGGGCCGGGGCGATCGTGGCGGTCTGCTGCGCTCTCGCCCTGGCGGTGCTGGTCGTGGTGCTCGGCCTCGCCAACCCGCCGCGGCCGACCTCGATCGCGACCGACCGGCTCGGTCCCGACGGCGGCGAGGCGGTCAGCGAGTACCTCGATCGAGCGGCCGACTCGGTCGGCGGGTCCGACGCCGATCAGCACTGGGCGCTGGTCTCGCTCGGCCCCGAGGCGACCGTCGAACAGGCCTACCGCCTCGCCGACGGCGTCCGGATCTCCCAGGTGCTGTTCCGGGTGCCGATCGATCGGGTGCAGACGCCGCTGATCGTCGTGGACGTGCCCGCGGACGAGGCGGCGGTGCGCCGTTCCCCGCTGGTCGCGGCCGGACGATTGCAGGGCTCGGCGGGGGAGTGGGACCGGCAGGCCCGCATCGATGCTGTGTCGGCCGGGCGCCTCGCCGACGGGTGCGCCTGTGTGGTCGGGATGACCGTGCGCGGCGACCTCGCACAGCTCCGCGCCCTCGCGGCACGGCCCGGCGTCCGGGCCGTGGAGGCGCTGCCCGCGGACGCCGAGTACGGACGGTTCGCGGTCACGCCGCTGCTGCCCGAGCAGACTTCCGCCGTGGCCCCCGGCCCGGACGACGGCGACGTGCCCGCCCGGTGAGAACTGCCCGCCCGTTCAGTCCTGCTCGGTGTGCTTGCGCAGGAACTCGATGGTCCGCTCCAGCGCCAACCGGCCGTCCTCGTTGTCGAGCTTGAACTGGTATTCGTGCCCGAGCGCCGGCTTGTGGTCGGCCGGGTAGAAGACGGTCGTCACGTCCACGTCGAGCCCGCGCAGCCGCTCGGCGAGCGGCACCGACTGGGTATCGGTGAGCGGGTCGGCGTTGCCCCCACTGATGTAGGTGGGCGGGAACTGCCCGGTCACGTGGAGGATCGTGGACATCTGTGCCACCGCGGCCGAATCGTCGAAGTCCTTGGTGCCGAGGGAGGACCAGACCAACTGGTCCATGGCCCAACCGAGGATTCCTGGCAGGCCGACAACCTTCCTCACGTCGAAGACGCCGCAGTTGAGCACCACACCGCGCAGCTGGCCGGGGCGCAGCGCAGGGGTGACGCCGACCTCGCGGGCGTAGTCGGGGTTGGTGATCAGCGCCGCGAGCTGGCTCGAGAGCTGGGCCCCGGCGGAGTCGCCCGCCAAGACGATCCGCTGCGGATCCACGTGCAGCCGTTCGGCGTTCGCGATCAGGTAGGCGTGCGCGTCGTTCAGCTGGTGCACGGGGGTGGGGTAGGTCTGGTCGGGGCCGAGTGAGTAGTCGAGCGAGACCACGGTGAAGCCCGCGGCCGCGAGCAGCCGGTAGTAGGGCGCGAAGTCGGTCTTGTGGCAGGAGATCCAGCCGCCGCCGTGGGTCCAGATCACCGTCGGCAGCGGGCCCTGCGCCGCCTCGGGGAAGTAGACGTCGAGGTGGGCGTCGGGGTCTCCGTCTCGGTACTGCTGGTCCGTGACGCGCGCGACCCCGGCGGGCTCGTGTGCGCCGAGAGCCGCGGTGACGCGGTCCGCGTCCCACTCGAAGCCCCAGCGCACCGCCCTCGTGAAGGGTCGCGGGGTGACCCGGGAGACGAGCACGCCTGCCGCCGCCGTCACGACCGGGACGGCGAGCCCGAACAGCCCGAGTCGCTTCCATCGGCCGCGGGTGCGCAGCGCAGTCGAGGTGTCGCCGACTTCGGTCATGATGGTTCCTTCCGGTGTGCGGCGTCACCCCGACGGTGGCCGCAGGGACAGTCTGGCAGCTCGGCAGGGGGCTAGGGCGCGGTGTGCGCCTTCAGGAACTCGACGGTCCGCTCCAGCGCCCGTGTGCCGTCCTCGTTGTCCAGGTCGAACTGGTACTCGTGCGGCAGCGCGGGCTCGTGGTCTTCTGGATAGAACAGCGTGGTGACCTCGACGCCGAGCCCGCCGAGCTCGGCCGCCAGCGGCTTGGACTGCTTGTCGGTCAGCGGATCGCCGTTGCCGCCGCTGATGTAGGTGGGTGGGAACCCGTCGGTGACGTGGCGCATGGTCGACATCTGCCCGATCGCCGTCGAGTCCTCGAAATCGCGGCTGCCGGTGTACGCCCAGAGCGATTGGTCCGCTCCCCAGCCGACGATGCCGGACCCGCCCGTCATCTTCTCGACGTCGTAGATCCCGCAGTTCAGCACGACACCGCGCAGCTGCTCGGGGCGCAGCGCCGGAGTGATGTCGAGCTCGCGCGCGTACTCGGGGTTGGTGACGAGGGCGGCCAGCTGGCTGGAGAGCTGCGCACCGGCCGAGTCGCCCGCGAGCAAGATACGGCTCGGATCGACGTGCAGGCGCTCCGCGTTCGCGACGACATAGGCGTGTGCGTCGTTGAGCTGGTGCACCGGGGTCGGGTAGGTGCGCTCGGGCCCGAGCGAATAGTCGAGGGAGACGACGGTGAACCCGCGCTCCGCCAGCAGCTGGTAGTACGGCGCGTAGTGCGACTTGTTGCCGGAGATCCAGGCGCCGCCGTGGGTCCAGATCACTGTCGGCAGCGCCTCGGTCGCCGTCTCGGGGAAGTAGACGTCGAGGAGGGCGTCGGAGTCGCCGTCCCGGTACTGCTGATCGGTGATCGAGGCGATGCCCTGCGGGGTGTGCTTCTCGAGGGCGCTGGTGGTGGTCGCCGCGCCTCGGTCGAAGACGACGCGGACGACCATGGCGCCGGGCCACGGGCTGAGCGTGAAGGCGAGGACCGCGGCAAGGATGAGCGCGAGCAGGATGCCGACGACCCAGAGGATCCACCGCCTCCAGCGCGAGCGCGGGCGGGCGCTCGGGGAGGGCGATTCGCTCTGGGTGTCGATGGTCACAGACTCTCCTCGGTGGTGGTCGGGCGCGCCGGGCGTCAGTATCTCCGATCGAGGTGAGGGGTCGTGAGCAACACACCGCCCGCCGCGCTCCGCCTCGGCGCGGGTGACCGAAGCTGTCGGCCCCAGCGCCTACACTCGGTTCGCTAGTTATGAGGTCGCTGAAAACATCGGGGCGCTCCACGTCCTTCGAGAGCTAGAGAGGCGCGCGTGGCTGACTCGTTCGTGCATCTGCACAATCACACTGAGTATTCGATGCTCGACGGTGCGGCCAAGGTCGGTCCGATGTTCAAGGAAGCTCAGCGGCTGGGCATGACCGCGGTGGGGATGACCGACCACGGCAACATGTTCGGAGCCAGCGAGTTCTACAACGAGGCCAAGAAGCACGACATCACCCCGATCATCGGGATCGAGGCGTACATCGCCCCTGAGTCCCGCTTCAACACCAAGCGCGTGCTGTGGGGTGACCGGAGCCAGAAGTCCGACGACGTCTCCGGTAGCGGCGCCTACACCCACATGACGATGCTCGCGGAGAACGCGACCGGCGTGCGGAACCTGTTCAAGCTCTCCTCCCGCGCCTCGATCGAGGGCCAGCTCGGCAAGTGGGCCCGGATGGACGAGGAGATCATCGCCGAACACCACGAGGGGATCATCGCGACCACCGGTTGCCCCTCCGGCGAGGTACAGACCCGGCTGCGGCTCGGCCACGACCGCGAGGCCCTCGAGGCTGCCGCGAAGTGGCAGGAGATCTGGGGCAAGGACAATTTCTTCCTCGAGCTGATGGACCACGGACTGTCCATCGAGCGCCGCGTGCGTGAGGGGCTGCTCGACATCGGCCGTCAGCTGGGCATCCCGCCGCTCGCGACCAACGACTGCCACTACGTCACCAAGGACGCCGCCGAGAACCACGAGGCGCTGCTCTGCATCCAGACCGGCAAGACGCTCAGCGACCCCACCCGGTTCAAGTTCGACGGTGACGGCTACTACCTCAAGTCGGCCGAGGAGATGCGGGCGATCTGGGACGACGAGGTCCCGGGCGCCTGCGACTCGACTCTGCTGATCGCCGAGCGCATCCAGCCCTACGACGATGTCTGGAAGCACCGCGACCGAATGCCGATCTTCCCGGTGCCCGAGGGTGAAACCCAGGCCAGCTGGCTGCGGAAGGAGGTGCTGACCGGGCTGGACCGCCGCTTCCCCGGCGGCCCGCCGCAGGAGTACCTCGAGCGCGCCGACTACGAGATCGACGTCATCAACGAGATGGGCTTCCCGGCCTACTTCCTCGTCGTCGGTGACCTGATCAACCACGCCAAGGAGGTCGGCATCCGCGTCGGCCCCGGCCGTGGCAGCGCGGCAGGCTCGCTCGTCGCCTATGCGATGGGCATCACCAACATCGACCCCATTCCGCATGGTCTGCTGTTCGAGCGGTTCCTCAACCCCGAGCGCGTCTCGATGCCCGATATCGACATCGACTTCGATGATCGCCGCCGCGGGGAGATGGTCCGCTACGCCACCGAGAAGTGGGGCAGTGACCGCGTCGCCCAGGTCATCACGTTCGGCACCATCAAGACGAAGGCCGCGATCAAGGACTCGGCCCGAGTCCAGTTCGGCCAGCCGGGCTTCGCGATCGCCGATCAGATCACCAAGGCGCTGCCGCCGCCGATCATGGCCAAGGACATCTCGGTCTCGGGCATCACCGACCCTGAGCACGAGCGCTACAAGGAGGCCGTCGAGGTCCGCGCGCTGATCGACTCCAACCCGGACGTCGCGAAGATCTATCAGACCGCCAAGGGTCTGGAGGGCCTGATCCGCAACGCCGGCGTGCACGCCTGCGCGGTGATCATGTCGTCCGAGCCGCTCACCGACGCGATCCCCGTGTGGAAGCGCGCGCAGGACGGCGCGATCATCACCGGCTGGGACTACCCGTCGTGTGAGGACATCGGCCTGCTCAAGATGGACTTCCTGGGTCTGCGGAACCTGACGGTCATCGGCGACGCGCTCGAGAACATCAAGGCGAACCGGGGCATCGACCTCGACCTGGACACCATCCCGATGGACGACCCGGCCACCTTCGAGCTGCTCTCGCGCGGGGACACCCTCGGAGTCTTCCAGCTCGACGGCGGCGGCATGCGCGAGCTGCTGAAGCTGATGCAGCCGACCGGCTTCGGCGACATCGTCGCCGCCCTCGCGCTCTATCGTCCCGGGCCGATGGGCATGAACGCGCACACCTCCTACGCCAAGCGCAAGAACGCGCTCGAGGAGGTCAGCCCGATTCACCCGGAGCTGGAGGAGCCGCTCAAGGACATCCTCTCGGAGACCTACGGACTGATCATCTACCAGGAGCAGATCATGCACCTGGCGCAGAAGGTGGCGGGGTATTCGCTGGGCCAGGCCGACCTGCTGCGCCGCGCGATGGGTAAGAAGAAGCTCTCGGAACTGGAGAAGGCGTACGCCGGATTCCGTCAGGGCATGCTCGACAACGATTTCGGTGAGGCCGCCATCAAGGCGCTGTGGGACACGGTGCTGCCGTTCGCCGGCTACGCGTTCAACAAGTCGCACTCCGCGGGCTACGGCCTCGTCTCCTACTGGACTGCGTACCTCAAGGCCAACTACCCGGCCGAGTACATGGCCGGTCTGCTCACCTCGGTCGGCGACGACAAGGACAAGTCCGCGATCTACCTGGCGGACTGCCGGAAGATGGGCATCACGGTGCTGCCACCGGACGTGAACGAGTCGGCGGTCAACTTCGCCTCGGTCGGCAGCGACATCCGGTTCGGCATGGGCGCGGTGCGCAATGTCGGCGCGAATGTGGTGGCCTCGATCATCAACGCGCGCACCGAGAAGGGGAAATTCACCGATTTCTCCGACTATCTCAACAAGATCGATGTAATCGCCTGCAACAAGAAGGTCACCGAGTCGCTGATCAAGTCGGGGGCGTTCGACTCGCTCGAGCATCCTCGCAAGGGCCTGTTCCTGATCCACACCGACGCCATCGAGTCGGTCCTCGGCACCAAGAAGGCCGAGGCGGTCGGGCAGTTCGACCTGTTCGGGGACGCGGGCGGTGCCGATGAGTCGCTGTCGTCGGTGTTCGCGATCCGGGTCCCGGAGGAGGAGTGGGAAACCAAGCACCGCCTCGCGTTGGAGCGGGAGATGTTGGGGCTCTATGTCTCCGGGCACCCGCTCAACGGGGTCGAGCACATCCTCCGGCAGCAGTCCGACACCTCGATCGCCTCGATCCTCGAGGGCGAGGTCAAGGACGGCGCCCAGGTGACTCTGGGTGGCATCATCGCCTCCGTGGACCGGCGGGTGAACAAGAATGGTCTGACCTGGGCCATCATCCAGCTCGAGGACCTCGTCGGCGGCATCGAGGTGCTGTTCTTCCCGCAGGCCTACTCGGTCTACGGCATGGACATCTCGGAAGACGCCATCGTGCTGGTGAAGGCGAGGGTCTCGATCCGTGACGATCGGATGTCGCTGATCGGCAACGACCTCGCGGTGCCGGACCTGTCCGCGGTCGGGGTGGCCAAGCCGGTGGCGGTGAGCCTGCCGACGCGGCTGTGCACCGAGGACAAGGTCGGCGCGCTCAAGCAGGTGCTGACCCGCCACCCGGGCACCTCGGACGTGCACCTGCGATTGATCAGCGGCGACCGGATCACCACCCTCAAACTGGACGACAGCCTGCGAGTCGAACCGTCCTCCGCGTTGATGGGTGACCTGAAGGCGTTGCTCGGTCCGGGCTGCCTGGCCGGCTGAGCCGGACCGGGGTAGCGCCGCACACGGCAGGCCGTCGCGTATCCCTTTACGGCGTAAGGCAACAATGATCGCGATTGCTTACCCCGTAAGGAGTTGAGTTCGGTGAGTGTAGGTACAGGTCACAGCGATGCAGCCCGATCGATGGCGCTGCTGTGGCGGGCGCCGGAGGTCCCGAGATCCGCGCCGGGGCCGAGGCAGGCGCTGACCGTGGACGAGATCGTCGCGGCCGCCATCGAGGTGGCGGACGAAGCCGGGATGGCGGGTCTGTCCATGCGTGCGGTCGGCGCCCGGCTGGGGCGCACGGCGATGGCGCTGTACACCTACGTGCCGAGCAAGGCCGAGCTGGTGGACCTGATGTACGACAGGGCACACGGCGAGCTGCCGACCCACTACGACCTCGCGGAGGGTTGGCGTCCGGCCGTCACATCGTGGGCCAGGGACCTGTGGGCCTTCTACATCCGGCATCCGTGGACGCTGACGGTCTCCTATGCGCGCCCGGTGCTCGGACCCGACGAGCAGGCCGTCCTCGAGGCGCTGGTGCGGATCCTGTTCGAGGCCGGACTGTCCGCTCGGGTCCTGCGCCGGGTCGTCGGCGCGCTGTTCCACTTCGTGCGCGGCGCCGCCGCGGCCGTCGCAGACTCGCGGCGGGCGGCCGCCGCGACCGGGATGTCGGACGAGCAGTGGTGGTCGACGCGGTCCGCACTTCTGCAGCAGGTGGCCCCGGACTTCGCCGAACGCTTTCCGATGCTGGTGCGACTCGGGGTCGAGGCCGCCGCGGAGGAGCGGGACGCGTTCCTGGAGGGCGGTCGGGCGCCGGATCTCGAGGACGAGGCGACCGAGAACTTCGCCGTCGGGCTCGACGTGCTGCTGGACGGCATCGAGCGCAACCGCTCGGCCCAGGTGGCTGTGGCTAGCGGCCGGACCGCGTGACCCTGTCGCCTGCCCAGTACAGGCGACGTGCCCACCACACGACCACGGTGGCCGCGGCGGCCGCCAGCACCGTGGGCTGCATCGCCTGGGTGATGACGAGCAGGGCGACGAACACCAGCAGGCCCGCGGCCAGCGCTTCGAGCTTGTAGAGCGGCCATTCGGTACCCGCCAGATTCACCGAGGCGCCACGGCCGCGCGCGCTTCGGTGCGGCGTGGTGGCGAAGTCGGCGGTGGTCATGAGTTCAGGCTACTAGGAGATCGAAGTTCGGTCCAACGAACACTTGAGTTCGCCGGGCTGACTTCGGCCGGTCGGGCTGCACCGCAGTGGCACGAGGTGTTCACTGGTGGCATGCCGCTGACAGGAGAGTACGAGCCCAGTCCGACGAAGTGGTCCGCCGATCAGGCCGCCCTGTACGAGAGCTCCGGTGGAACCAAGGGCACCACCATGCAGGGCAAACCGGTGGTCCTGCTCACCACCAAGGGCGCCAAGTCCGGCAAGCTCCGCAAGGCTCCGCTGATGCGCGTCGAGCACGACGGGGAGTACGCGATCGTCGCCTCGCTCGGTGGCGCGCCGAAGCATCCGGTCTGGTACCACAACGTCGTCGCGGATCCGCACGTCGAGCTGCAGGACGGCCCCGCCAAGTGGGACATGATCGCCCGCGAGGTCACCGGCGAGGAGAAGGCCGTGTGGTGGGAGCGTGCCGTCGCGGTCTGGCCCGACTACGCGGAGTACCAGAAGAAGACCGACCGCCAGATCCCCGTATTCGTGCTCACCCCTCAGTAGCCAGGAGGGCCGCCGTGGCCGCGGAGACCGTTGCAGACCAGATCGTGTCCCAGCTCGTCGCCGCGGGCGTCCGCCGGATCTACGGCATCGTGGGTGACAGCCTCAACCCGATCGTCGACGCGGTCCGCCGCACCGGCGGCGCGGGCGCGGGCGGCATCGACTGGGTTCACGTCCGGCACGAGGAGGCGGCGGCGTTCGCGGCGTCAGCCGAAGCGCAGATCACCGGCGAGCTGGCCGTCTGCGCGGGATCCTGCGGGCCCGGCAACCTGCACCTGATCAACGGGCTGTACGACGCGAACAGATCGGGGGCGCCGGTGCTCGCCATCGCCTCGCACATCCCGAGCACCCAGATCGGTACCGGCTACTTCCAGGAGACCCACCCGGACCGGCTGTTCGTCGACTGCTCGCAGTACGCGGAGATGATCAGCACCCCCGCACAGTCGCCGCGGATCGTGCACACCGCGATGCAGCACGCGCTCGGCCGGTCGGGAGTCGCGGTGATCACGGTGCCAGGCGACATCGCCGACCTTCCGGCCGCGGGCACCCCGCCGACGCTGGTCAAGACGCGGCCGCCGGCGGTCGTGCCCGCCGACGCCGACGTCCGGGCCCTCGCCGACGCGATCAACGCCGCCGAGCGGGTCGCGATCTTCGCGGGCGCGGGGGTCCGCGAGGCGAGGGACGAGCTGCTGGCTCTCGCCGACACCGCTGCCGCGCCGATGGGCCACACGCTGCGGGGCAAGGAGTGGATCCAGTACGACAACCCGTTCGACGTCGGCATGACCGGCCTGCTCGGCTACGGCGCCGCGCACGACGGCATGCACGGGGCGGACCTGTTGCTCCTGGTGGGCACCGACTTCCCGTACGACCAGTTCCTGCCCGACGACGTCCGCACCGCGCAGATCGACGTCGCCAGGGAGAAGCTGGGCAGGCGCACGAGCCTGGATCTGGCGGTGCACGGCGACACGGTCAGCACGCTGCGGGCGCTGAACCCCCTGGTGCACCGCAAGACCGACCGGGAGTTCCTCGAACGGTCGCTCGATCGGCACCGCACCCTGATGGAGAAGGTGGTCGGGGCGTACACCAGCCCGGTCAAGCAGCGCACGCCGATCCATCCGGAATACGCGGCGTCGATCCTCGACGACCTTGCGGCGGAGGATGCGGTGTTCACCGCCGACACCGGGATGTGCAACGTGTGGACCGCGCGCTATCTGAACCCGAACGGGTCGCGGCGTTTCCTGTCGTCGGCGCTGCACGGCTCGATGGCCAACGCGCTCCCGCACGCGATCGGAGCGCAGCTCGCCGCGCCGGACCGGCAGGTGATCTCGGTGTCCGGCGACGGTGGGCTGTCGATGCTGCTCGGCGAGCTCGTCACCGTCGCCTCGTTCCGGATCCCCGTCAAGATCGTGGTGTTCAACAACTCGACCCTCGGGATGGTCAAGCTCGAGATGCTGGTCGACGGGCTGCCCGATTTCGGTTGGGGGTACCTCCCTGCACGAAGTGCTCGGGGACATCGGGACCGGCCTGCGGGAGGCGCTGGCGCATCCGGGCCCTGCGTTGGTCGACCTCGTGACCGATCCGAATGCGCTGTCGCTGCCGCCGTCGATCACCGGCGGGCAGGTCAAGGGCTTTGCCCTCGCGATGTCGAAGATGGTGATGAACGGCGGGGTCGGTGAGGCCGTGCAGATGGCGAAATCCAATCTGCGGAACATTCCCAGGCCCTCCCAGTTCGACCCCCGGGGCTGAGATGCCGGGTCGGGTCGCCGACCCGCGAGCGCAGGTGGCAGCATATTGAGGTGTCGAAATCCCCGGAACTCGCCGACCTGATGGCCACTCTGCCGCTCGATGCGGACGAGATCGATGCTGCCCAGAGGCGAATTTCCGACGTCGTCGCGGTGACCCCGCTCCAGTTCAGCGAGCGGCTGTCGGCGGCCACGGGTGCCAAGGTGTACCTCAAGCGCGAGGACCTGCAGGTCGTCCGGTCGTTCAAGCTGCGCGGCGCCTACAACCTGATGGTCCAGCTCACGGCGCAGGAGCGGGAGTCGGGCGTGGTGTGTGCCAGCGCGGGCAACCACGCGCAGGGCGTGGCCTACGCGTGTCGGACGATGCAGATCCGCGGCCGGATCTACGTGCCCGCGAACACGCCGCGGCAGAAGCGTGACCGGATCAAGGCGCACGGCGGCACGTTTGTCGAGTTGATCGCCACCGGCAAGACCTATGACGCGGCCGCGGCGGCGGCCAAGGAGGACGTCGCGCGGACCGGCGCGACGATGGTGCCGCCCTTCGACGACCCGCGAACAGCGGCAGGCCAGGGCACCATCGCGGCCGAGATCGTCGAACAGCTCGGCGAGCAGCCGGGCACGGTGATCGTCCCCGTCGGCGGCGGCGGGCTGATCGCGGGAATCGCCACGTACCTGCACGAGCGTTCCCCGCACACCGCGATCGTCGGCGTCGAGCCGAGCGGCGCCGCATCGATGACGGCCGCGCTCGTCGCGGGTGGCCCGGTGACGCTGCCCGAGATCGACCCCTTCGTGGACGGAACGGCCGTCCGTCGGATCGGCGACCTGCCGTTCGAGGTGATGGCCGCGCTGGGCGCAGGCATCGTCTCGCACGGTTCGCTGCCGCTGATGGCCCAGCCGCGCTCCGGCATCCCGGGCGAAGGTACGTTCGCCATGATCCACACCGACGAGGGCGCGGTCTGTACTGCGCTGCTCGGTCTCTACCAGAACGAGGGCATCATCGCCGAGCCGTCGGGTGCGCTGTCGGTGGCGGCACTGGAGCTGGTGAAGGTCGAGCCGGGGAGCACGGTGGTCTGCCTGATCTCAGGCGGCAACAACGACGTGTCGCGCTACGGCGAGATCCTCGAGCGTTCGCTGGTCCACCTCGGGCTCAAGCACTACTTTCTTGTGGACTTCCCGCAGGAGCCGGGTTCGCTGCGTCGGTTCCTCGACGAGGTGCTCGGTCCTGAGGACGACATCACCCTCTTCGAATACGTCAAGCGGAACAACCGGGAGACCGGCGAGGCGCTGGTGGGCATCGAGCTCGGCTCGGCCGCTGGCCTGGACTCGCTCCTGGAGCGAATGCACGGATCCGGTATGCACGTCGAGCAGCTCGAGCCCGGCTCGCCTGCCTACCGCTACCTCACGTAGGCAGGGCGTGAGTCGGGCTGACCGGTCGGGTCAGGGGAGGGTCCGCACGAAGTCGAAGAAGGCGGGTGCCAGAGCGGGATTCGCATTGCTCGAACCGCTGATGGCGCCTGCCGCGCCGCCGATCACGGCCCCGGGGATACAACCGACGAACAGGAACAGGACGCAGCCGACCACGGCTCCGACGCCGGCCCCGATGTTCGCGTTGATGTTTCCACCACCCATCCAACCGATCTCGAACTGCGTGACCAGGTTGTCGTAGGCAGCCTGGCTGTACACCTCGTGGGGTTCGAGCACACCGGTCAGCGGATCCGGGCTCTCGGGGGCCTGGTAGGTGATGGTCGTGTCATCCGGGGGCGGCGGTGCGGCGTAGGAAGTACCGGCGCCGATCCCCATCGTCGCGATGACCAATACGGAGAGCGTCGTGCCTTTGTGAAGTTTCACTTGGGGGCTCCTCTCATTCCAAGGAGACGGCCCCGATCTGGTCTAAGACCGTCCGGAACATCGCTTCGAATGATAACCGCCGAGCTGCCCGAATAGCCATCCTCCAGATGTCCACGATCGCGATCACGGCCGGCGACGTTTTCTGCCGAAACCGCCTCTGAGCAGTGCAGTTCCGGCTACTGTGATGGGACTCAGGAGGCGGCATCTGATGCCCGAACGGGCTCCTGTCATAACTGCCGGCGAGGGTGCGCCGCCGGCCAGGAATCCCGCGTGCTGACCGAAGGTGAACTCGCAGAGGGCAACCCGCTTCTGCCGGCCGGGCGAGTAGGCGTCACCGGGCATTCCACCGGCTGAAGAACGGTTCGATTATCGCTCGGATCGGGCGCGCGATCGTCTGGCCGTAGGTCCCGAACAGCTCGTCCCGCGAGTCGAACGTGCCTAGGTTCGCGGCCACGAAACCGGACAGGTCCAGGCACGACCGAGACGACTGCCCGCCCCAGTTGATGGGGGCCCGTGCCAGCGCGTCGAACAGTGTCTCCTCTCCGCAGTTGGCGAAGGGCTCCGCATCGATCGTGCAGTCGCCGCCGTCGAAGATCTCGGACGCGTCGAGCCACCGGCCTTCGACCAGGAATTCCGGCCAGGCGAGCAGGACTCGATCGGGAACCAGGCCGTGGAGGTATCGGAAACGGGGGTACCAGAACTCGCCGTGCAGGACCAGGCCGCGAACCCTGGTGCGGATCGAATGCCGGCGGGCCAACCCCTCGACGATCGCCAGCCGCTGACCGCACGAGCCGCGGCCACGGCCAATCGTCGTCGACATCGGTTGCTGGTCATCGAGTGCGTAGACGCCGCGAACCTCGCGCCGGACGCAGGTGTGCGCGGTTCGGAGAAAGGAAGTCGGCGTCGCCGGAGCTTCCGGTGCGAGGAGGACGCGGTCGTAGAGTCGCTCCACATCGCGCGCGGACCAGTCCAAGATCGGCGTCGCGGTCACGGATCCGGATGAGTCGGCGGCCGTGGTGGGCGTCAGCGGCCCACCGCGCCACGAGGTCACCGCGCTGCACGTCATCTCGCGACGATAGCGCTCTGATCCCCTCCCGCTCGGCCCGAGTACTCCTGCGCGGGCGCGATGATGTGGCGCACACTTGTCCCAGCTCGTGAACTCGCAGCCGTCCCAGGAGGTGTGGGAATCCAATGGCAGTCGAACTGCTCGAGAACTACGTCAACGGTCGCTTCGTGGCCTCGACGGCAACGGATTCGATCGAAGTGGTCAATCCGGTGGACGAGACGGTGGTCGCCAGGGCGCCGATCTCCACCAAGGCCGATATCGATTCCGCCGTCGCCGCGGCCAGGGAGGCATTCACGTCGTGGGGGCGGACCACCCCTGGTGTCAGGCAGGCCGCGCTGCTCGCGCTCGCTGATGCGATCGAGGCACACAGCGACGAGCTCGTCGATGCCGAGTGCCGTAACACCGGCCAGCCGAAGGCGGTCATCGCCGCCGTCGTGGTGAAGGTCGGCGCGGATCAGCTCCGATTCTTCGCGGGCGCGGCTCGCATGCTCGAGGGCAGGTCCGCTGGCGAGTACAAGGACGGATTCACCTCATACGTCCGGCGGGAACCGATCGGCGTGGTCGGTCAGGTGACGCCGTGGAACTACCCGTTCCTGATGGCCATCTGGAAGATCGGGCCCGCGGTCGCCGCCGGGAACACGGTGGTGCTCAAGCCGAGCGACACCACCCCCGAGAGCACGCTGGTTCTCGCCCGGCTCTCGAAGGGCATCCTGCCCGACGGTGTGCTGAATGTCGTGCTCGGCAACGGCGGCACCGGCGCGACCCTGGTCGAGCATCCCGACCTCGGCCTGGTCTCGATCACCGGGTCGGTCCGCGCGGGTATCGCGGTGGCGGTGTCGGCGGCGAAGCAGCTCAAGCGGGCCCACCTCGAGCTAGGCGGCAAGGCTCCCGCGGTGGTGTTCGCGGACGTCGACGTCGACAAGGCCGCGGGTGGGATCGCCGAGGCGGCGTTCTTCAACGGGGGCCAGGATTGCACGGCCGCGACGAGGGTGCTGGTGCACGAGTCGATCCACGACGAGTTCGTCGAGGCGCTGGTGGCCAAGGCGAAGGGCCTCAAGGCCGGGCTGCCCACCGACCCGGACACCTTCTACGGGCCACTCAACAATGTCAACCAATTCGCTGCGGTGACCGGCAAGATCGCCTCGCTGCCCGGGTACGCGAGGATCGTCACCGGTGGAAAGCGGTTGGGGGAGAAGGGTTTCTTCCTCGAACCGACCGTCGTCACCGGCGTGCGACAGGACGACGACATCGTTCAGGAGGAGACCTTCGGCCCGGTGCTGACCGTCCAGCCCTTCGCCGACGAGGATCAGGCCGTCGAACTCGCCAACGATGTCCGGTTCGGTCTGGCCTCGAGCGTGTGGACGAGGGACCACGGGACTGTCCAGCGGATGTCCGCCGCACTCGATTTCGGGGCGGTGTGGGTGAACTGCCACATTCAGTTCGTCGCGGAAATGCCCCACGGCGGCTTCAAGTGCTCCGGTTACGGCAAGGACCTCTCGGCTTACGGGGTCGAGGACTACACCCGAATCAAGCACGTCATGAGTGCCAACGACTGAGCGTGATTCCCTCCGCTCCCGCACATCGAGGACCGACACCATGGATGTACTCCGGTACCGACTGCCGCAGGAACGGACGCTTCGTACTCCGCTGCCCGGGCCGAGATCACAGGCTCTCACCGCCCGCCGCAAGGCCTCCGTGGCGGCGGGGGTCGGGTCGAGCGTTCCCGTCTACGCGGTGGATGCCGACGGCGGCGTCCTTGTCGACGTGGACGGCAACTCGCTCATCGACATGGGGGCCGGCATCGCGGTCAACAGCGTGGGTGCCTCCAACCCTGCGGTCGCACAGGCGGTCTCCGAGCAGGCCGCGCATTTCGCGCACACCTGTTTCATGGTCACCCCATACGAGGGGTACATCGCGGTTGCCGAGGAGTTGGCGGTGTTGACCCCGGGCACCCACGAAAAGCGTTCGGTGCTGTTCAATTCCGGCGCGGAGGCGGTCGAGAACGCGGTCAAGGTGGCGCGGCTGGCCACCGGTAGAAACGCCGTCGTCTGCTTCGATCACGCTTACCACGGACGCACGAACTTGACGATGGCGTTGACCGCGAAGGCGATGCCCTATAAGGCGAACTTCGGTCCGTTCGCCCCGGAGATCTACCGGATGTCGATGTCCTATCCGTTCCGCGACGAGGCCGGACTCGGCGGCGCCGAGTCGGCACGCCGGGTCATCAGCCAGATCGAGAAGCAGATCGGTGCCGACACGGTGGCGGCGATGATCATCGAACCGATTCAGGGCGAGGGCGGATTCATCGTGCCCGCACCGGGATTCCTGCCCGAGCTGGCCAACTGGGCACGGTCGAACGGGGTCGTCTTCATCGCCGACGAGGTGCAGACCGGCTTCGCCCGCACCGGCGCCTGGTTCGCCAGCGAGGACGAGGCCATCGTGCCGGACATCATCACGATGGCCAAGGGCATCGCGGGCGGCCTGCCCCTCGCCGCGATCACCGGCCGGGCCGAGCTGCTCGACGCGGTGCATCCCGGCGGGCTCGGCGGCACCTACGGTGGCAACCCGATCGCCTGTGCGGCGGCGCTCGCCGCGATCGAGTCGATGCGCGAGCTGGATCTGCCCGGACGCGCTCGGCAGATCGGGGAGCTGTCGCAGCGCCGGCTGCGGGCGCTGGCGGCCGAGGTCGACGTGATCGGCGAGGTGCGGGGCCGCGGGGCCATGCAGGCGATGGAGTTCGTCCGGCCGGGCGGCATCGAGCCGGACCCGGACATCACCAAGGCCATTGCGGCACAGGCGTTCCAGCAGGGCGTCATCGTGCTGATCTGCGGCACCTACGGCAATGTGATCCGGCTGGTCCCGCCGCTGGTGATCGGCGAGGACCTGCTCGGCGAGGCCCTCGACGTGCTCGAAACAGTCATCAGATCTCTGGCAGGGAGCAACGGTGGCTGAACCATCTACGACCGGCCGCCTTCTCTCCGTCGCGTTCGATACGAAGGGGAGGCCGTCGTCAGACCGGCTCGGCGTGGCCCTCGCGGCCGAGTAGGCGGTCCACGACCTTGCCATACAGCTCGGGGTCGGGCTGGGGCAGGCCGAGGAGCGCCGCGAGGTAGATGCCGTCGCCGACGAGCCGCACGATCTCGGCCTGGACCGGGTCGTCGAACTCGGCCCGCAGGCCCTCGTCCCAGGACCGCATCATGTCGATGACTGCCTGCTGGATCTCACCCGGCTGGCCGTCCACCGAGCGCAGCGCGGCGATCGTGGACTGGAAGAGCGCGAGCTCGTTGGTGGTGTTGGCGTCCACGGTCTGCAGGTACCACTCGGAGACCGAGGTGCCCGCCTCCGCGAGCTGCTGGTCGGAGCGCTCGCCGAGGCGACGGACCATGCCCGCGAGCAGGGCGTCCTTGCTGCGGAAATGGTAGAGCAGTCCGCCCTTGGAAACGCTCGCCTCGGCGGCCACGGCCTCGAGGGTGATCTGGGAGAGCCCGCGTTCGAGCAGTAGTCGCTCCAGCGCGTCGAGGATGCGGTCGCGGGTTCCAGTTGCCGCCTTGTCTGTCACGAGGATCACTGTACCGGCTGGACGGTTGGCTGCTAACCTGAGTGAGCGACTGTACCGGCTGGACGGTTCAGTCGGTTTTCTTTAATCAACACTTTTGGGAGTAATCGTGTCTGTCATCGCGGGCAAGGGCCCGACGTTCGATCCGACAGAGGTGCGGGCGAGCGCCCGTGACTGGCTCGGTCTGGTCGTCCTCGCCTTCTCCGTCCTGCTGATCTCGGTCGACGCGACGGTCCTGGACCTGGCCATGCCGTCCATCAGCGCGGACCTCGCGCCGAGCAGTACACAGCTGCTCTGGATCATCGACGTCTACTCGTTCGTGCTCGCCGGACTTCTCATCACGATGGGCACCCTCGGTGACCGGATCGGTAGGCGTCGGCTGCTGCTGATCGGCGCCGCCGGCTTCGGCATCGCGTCGATGATCGCCGCCTGGTCGGTGAGCCCGGAGATGCTGATCGCGGCCCGCGTGCTGCAGGGCATCTCGGGTGCCACGCTGATGCCTGCGACGCTGGGCCTGATCCGCACCATCTTCGTCAACCCGCGTCAGCGGACCACCGCGATCGGCGTGTGGGGTGCGATGGCCGGTGGTGGTGCCGCGGCGGGGCCGCTGGTCGGCGGCTGGCTGCTCGAGCACTTCTGGTGGGGCTCGGTGTTCCTGATCAACATCCCGGTGATGGCGGTGCTCATCGTCGTCGGTCCGATGGTGATCGCGGAGGCGAAGGACCCCAACCCGGGCCGCTTCGACCTGGTGAGTGCCGGCCTGTCGATGCTGGCGATGATCCCGCTGGTGTACGCCGTCAAGGAGTCGGTCGTGCACGGCCCGACCGTGGCCCTCGCGGCGATCGGCGCGGTGGGCGTGGCCGCCGGATGGGCCTTCATCCACCGGCAGCGCACCCTCCCGGATCCGATGCTCGACCTGAGCCTGTTCGCGCGCCCCGCGTTCTCGACCGCGGTGGTCACGAACCTGCTCTCGGTGTTCGCGCTGTCCGGCGTGCTGTTCTTCGGGTCGCAGTACCTGCAGCTGGTACTGGGCAAGACGCCTTTGCAGGCGGGCCTGTTGATGCTGCCGGGCACGGCCATGAGCGTTGTCTTCTCGCTGGCGGCCGCCTGGTTCGTCCGTCGTTGGCAGCCGAGCGTGGTGCTCAGTATCGGGCTGGCGGTCTCGTCGATCGGTGCGGCCACGATGCTGTGGCTGCACGCCGATGGCGGCGCGGGACTGTTCATCGTCGCGTTCATGCTGACCGGCTCCGGTGTCGGCATCGCGCTGACACTGACCTCCGACCTGGTGGTCGGCTCGGTGGAGCCGGAGCGCGCGGGTGCGGCGTCGGCGGTGTCCGAGACGGCGTACGAGCTCGGTGTCGCACTGGGTGTGGCGGTCCTGGGCAGCGTGGTACTGGCCATCTTCCGCAAGGGACTCGACGTGTCGGCGCTCGGCACGGACGACGCTCACTCCGCTCAGGAAACCCTCGGCGGCGCGGTGAGTGTGGCCAAGTCCGCCCCGGACATGGTGGGAGCGCAGCTGCTCGATTCCGCGCACCTGTCCTTCGTCAGTGGCATGCACGTGGCGGCGGCCGCCACCGCGATCATCCTGTTCGCCAACGCGGTACTGGTGTACCGGATGATGCGCTCGCGCTAGTCGGCGCTTCCCGCGTCGAGGATCGCGAAGGAATGTCCGGGGACGACGGTCGCCGACCCGGTGGCATCCTGGGTCGGCGGCTCCCACCACAACAGTGGGTGGCCGCCGACCGGGACCGTCACCGGGTCCGGACCGAGGTTGCAGGCAATCCGAATGCTGCCGCGGTGCAGCACGATCCACCGCTCGTCCTCGTCGTAGTCGACGACCAGGTGCTCGAGCCACGGATCGGTCAGGTCGGATCGCGCGGCTCGCACAGCGATCAGGGCGCGATAGCACTCCAGGAGCCGCCGGTGCTCGGGCACCGCGATCTCGTCCCAGTTCAGCTTCGACCGCAGGAAGGTCTGCGGGTCCTGCGGGTCTGGGATGGCGCCGACCTCCCAGCCGTGCTCGGCGAACTCGCGCCTGCGACCGGAGGCGGTGGCCTCGGCGAGCTCCGGTTCGGGGTGTGAGGTGAAGAACTGGAAGGGCGTCGCCGCGCCCCATTCCTCACCCATGAACAGCATCGGGGTGTACGGCGAGCCAAGCACCAGCGCCGCCCGGACGGCCAGCTGGCCCGGGTTCAGGTAGCGCCCCGGACGATCACCGGTCGCGCGGTTGCCCACCTGGTCGTGCGTGCAGGTGTACGCGAGCAGCGAGCTGGCCGGCGTCAGCCGCACGTCGAGCGGCCGGCCGTGGGTACGGCCCCGGAAACTGGAATAGGTGCCCGCGTGGAAGAAGCCCTGGCGCAGGGTGGTGGCGAGGCACTGGATCGAGCCGAAATCGCCGTAGTACCCCTGCCGTTCGCCGGACACCGCGGCGTGCACGGCATGGTGGATGTCGTCGTTCCACTGCGCGTCGAGGCCGTGGCCGCCCGCTGACCGGGGCGCGATGAGGGCGGGATCGTTGAGATCGCTCTCGGCGATCAGGGTCAGTGGCCTGCGCAGATGCGTTGACAGCGTCTCGGTTTCGACGGACAGGTCTTCGAGTAGATGGGTGGCGGTCAGATCGACCAGCGCGTGCACGGCGTCGAGGCGTAGTCCGTCGATGTGGAACTCGCGCAGCCAGCGCAGCGCGTTGTCGATGATGTAGCGGCGCACCTCGCCCGAGAGCGGACCCGCGATGTTGACCGCTGCGCCCCAGGGGTTCTCGGTGTCCGCGAGGTAGGGCCCGTATCGGTCGAGGTAGTTGCCGGACGGGCCGAGGTGGTTGTAGACGACGTCGAGGATCACCCCGAGTCCGCGCCGGTGGCAGGCGTCGACGAACCGCTGCAGGCCGTCTGGTCCGCCGTAGGGCTCGTGCGTGGTGTACCAGAGGACGCCGTCGTAGCCCCAGTTGTGTTCGCCGTTGAATCCGTTCACCGGCATCAGTTCGACGAACCCGACACCGAGGTCCACGAGGTGGTCGAGGTGGGCGATGGCGGCGTCGAAGGTGCCCTCGGGGGTGAAGGTTCCGACGTGCAGTTCGTAGGCCACGCTGCCCGCGAGCCTGCGTCCGGTCCATTCGCGATCAGTCCAGGCGTCCGGGTCTACCTCGTGCAGCTGTGAGGGCGCGTGCACGCCGTCGGGCTGGCGCGGCGAACGCGGGTCGGGGAGCACCGTGGGATCGTCGTCCAGGACGAAGCCGTAGCGGCTGTCCCGGTTCGCGGGGACAGCGGCGCGCCACCAGCCGTCTTCGTCCCGCGACATCGGATGCAGCTCCCCGTCGAGATGTAGCTGCACTTTCTGCGGGATCGGTGCCCAGACCTCGAAACGATGCACGGAAGTCATTGCCCCAGCATGCCGCAAGGAACGGCGTGGTGCAGTCGGTGCGGGTGCGTTTCGGTCTCAGAACGGTGGCGGGTCCGGTGACGTGGCCGGGCTCGGTCGTGGGGTGTGGCCGCGGCGGCCAGAGATAGGTGGTGCGGGTGTCTTCATGGTGTGGCTGCCGTGGGCGCCGGTGGGGAGGGTGAGGGCGGTGGTGCCGGTCCTCGAGGTCCAGAGCAT